>MHBL01000041.1 GCA_001803235.1 Lentisphaerae bacterium RIFOXYA12_64_32 | reverse complement strand
CACCGTCTCGGTTTACCTCCCCATCTGCGACCAGGCTGGGAACGTCGTCCAGCTCCTCGATGCGGACTCCGCAACCATCGTCGCCGAGTACACCTACTCCCCGTTCGGCGAACTGCTCTGCACCAGTACGCCCGGTGTGTCCTCACGCGGGCGTTCCGCCGCCGGTTCCCGTTTTGCTCCGCGCTCCGAGCCCCGCGCTCCAAGCTCCCCCTGCCCCTTCCTCTTCGCCACCCGCTACTTCGACACCGAGACCGGCCTCTACTACTACGGCTACCGCTACTACAACCCCCGCACCGGCAAGTGGCTCACCCGCGACCCCCTCGGCGAAGCCGCCACCAGAAACCTCCTCGCGTATTGCAATAATGACCCGGTCAACCTCATTGATCTGCTGGGATTAGCGGGCTACTTCTTCGACGGAACGGGCAACGACCGAGACAGATTCGGGGCTCACACCAATGTGTCCATTCTTGAAATGCTTTACAGAGGCAACACGGTCTACGCAAGGGGCGTCGGCACTGGGAACGCTATCGACCGTGGTCCCGGGGGTGGTCTTTCAGGCTACGGCGGTTGGTTGCGTTTGGAGGACATGTATCGCGATTTGGTCTTGATCTACAACTCTGGGGACACCGTCATTGATATCTTCGGCTTTAGCCGTGGGGCAGCTCTGGCTCGGACCTTCGCGAACCTGATCGCTGAGCGCGGAATACCGTTGGAAGGGCAGTTTGAGGACTGCTGGGATGCATCAGGACGAGTCTATACGCGACAGAAGCGGGTCTATCCGAAGATCCGGGTCCTCGGCATATTCGACACGGTCGCGTCCTTCGGCATCCCTGGTAACAACTGGAACATCGGTTACAACCTTTCCATCCCGGACTGCGTAGGATTCACGGCGCACGCCAGGGCAGAGCACGAATTCCGCGGTACTTTTCCGTTCTCGTCCATCTATGCGCTCGACGAAGCTATCGATCTCTCGCGTAAGATCGAAAAAACATTCCCCGGCGCACATGCCGACGATGGCGCTGGATACCGCGACCATCCAGAGGCCTCCTACGCACCGTTGAAGTGGATGTGGGAAATGGGCAACCGGACCGCAAACGGTGCGATGTTCAGACCGCTCCCGGGCCGCGTCGAGAAGTTCCTGAACAGCAACGCGGGGAAGAAGGGCGTCGCCTTCCTGCACGATTCCAGGGTGGATGAAACGACCGGCAAGGCGCAGTGGAAGTACATCATGGACTGGTGGCATAACGTCGGCGACCGTAAGATCTACTGGATGGAGAGATAGCGAAAATGGCACTCACGCACATGGCTCGACAGCATTCGCGCTGGCCGTCGCGTTGGTGGCGTCTTTGGCCGCTCATCGTCATCGTTGTGATGTTGATCGGATGCGGTCGGCGGGTCAACTACCACGTGCTCCGAGAGAACACAGGGGCGGTAGAGTTGAACGACATGGTCGTCAGCTTTGACGACTTCACAACCTTGCCCACCGTCTTGCCGCCAGGAATCCGAAAGAAGATGCTCTTCGTCGGCGACGACCATCCGTTACCGGAGCAGGCGCAGGTCAGTTGGACCACTCCGCAGGGCAAGCACGTGTCGAAGACCGTCGCGGTGAAGAGCCTCGTGCCGCCGAAGGCAAGGCTGGTCACGATTGTGTTCTCGATCGACGCCGCGAACGAGGTGCACGTCTCGGTCAAGGATCCCGAGGGCCTGTGACTCCCGAGTCCGCGCCTGTCTCGTGGCTGCGAGAAAGGGGACAGGCGTTTTATGGCAGCGGACGGGTCGTTCACCTATGCCTGGGACGTCTGGGGCCGGCTCGCATCCATCACGCCCATTACCCATCCCCCGAGTCGCCCATGCTTGCGTTCGCCTACGACTACATGGGCCGGCGCGTGCGCAAGACCGTCTACGACTGGGCCACTGATCACTGGTCACTGACCACTGATCACTGTTTCGTCTGGTCCGGCTGGCTGCCCGTGATGGAGACCGTGACCGAGTCCGACGGCACCGTCACGCGCCGCGAGTACGTCTGGGCCCTGGACCTGGCCGGAGAGATCGACGGCGCCGGTGTCGGCGGCCTGGCCGCCATCATTGAAACGCGCGACGACGGCACACCCGACGACATCGCGCGCGCGACGGAGGCGGGGGCGCCGCCCCCTGCCAGCCCCCGCAAGAGCCCAGAATGGAGTTGCAGCCGGCCTTGATATTGGGCCGCGCATCGACTACCTTCCAAGTGGTAGCGGGGGTCGACGTCCCGCGATCCATGGTCATTCGGGTGTTCAACATGCAAGCGACGGCACTGCCAGAAGAGTTGTCCGAGAAGGTCCGCGCCTTAGTGGACCAGTATCGCCTCACGTGCCTGTGGTTCCTGCGTGCTGACTATTACCCGACCACGACCGAGAGTGTTCTGCGGGTGCTGGGGCACATCCGGAGTCACGGGGACCGTGCCGGCTTCGTCCGCGCCAAGGAACTCGAGCAATGGCTCTCACAGCATTCCAACGCGATGCCTGCCGAATCATAGCAGCAAACCGGACCGAAACGGGGGAAAGCTATGTTGCCGGCGGTGCGGCGCTGAACGCCGTCACCGTCAGCCCACGGGTCTCGCATGACATCGATCTGTTCCACGACACTCAGGAAGCGCTCGAGGCCACGTGGCGGGCGGACCGTGACCTGTTCGCGGGGAACGCTTACCAGGTCGATGTCCTCCGGGAGCGAGTGTCGTTCATCGAGGCCAGGATCAGCAAGGGCGGTCAGAGCGTGCTGATGCAGTGGGTCCGGGACAGCGCGTACCGCTTCTTCCCGTTGGTGCGCCACGAGGAACTGGGAGTTATTCTGCACCCGTTCGACCTGGCCACCAACAAGATGCTGGCGGCCGTCGGTCGCCTCGAGGTCAGGGACTGGGTGGACCTGATTCGCTGCCACGAGAGCATACAACCGCTCGGGTTTCTGGCCTGGGCGGCCTGTGGAAAAGACCCTGGCTTCAGCCCGCAGATGATTCTCGCACAGGCGGCGCGGTCGAGCCACTACTCCGCGACCGAGGTCGCGGAACTGGAGTTCGACGGGCCGCCACCCGACGCAGGCGCACTGTCGCGTGCCTGGCACCGGATGCTGGCCAAGGCCGAACCGATCGTGTCCGTGCTCCCCTACGCTGAAGTCGGAAAGTGCGTTCTCAATGCCGACGGCACGTTGTTTCGGGGGGACGTTGTGGGTCTGCACGACGCTCTGGCGAACGGCAACGTGCGCTTCCATGCCGGCCGGATCCGCGGCGCGCTGCCCCAGTTGGTGGGGTGAGGCGGCGAGCCGCCTCCGAGTCTGTTCCAGGGGGGAACCGCGGGTTCAGGCCTTGGCATTTGCAATCGCCAACAAACGGGACAAGACCTTTCCCCATACAGCCACGCAATTGCAAACGGCAGGTCCTGACCCCATGCCCCTCCTCTGAGACTGCAAGGCGGGAGCCTTGCGCTACTTCCTCATAGCGCGGGTTCGCGGCGGCACCTCTCGCCCCGCCGCGGCGACTTCGGGGCCGTCCCCTCCCGCCTCGTCCCTCCTTCCCCCTGAAACCTGAACCCTCCCCCCCCGCCTCTTGCCTCACCCGCACAGGGCGCACCAGGCGAGGGTGATGAGGAGCGAGAGCAGTGTGACCGGGATGCCGGTGCGGGCGTGTTCGCGGAAGGTGATCTCTATCCCCTGCCCGCGCGCCTGCTCGAGCACGATCAGGTTGGCAATGCTGCCGATGGTGATGAGATTCCCGGCGAAGGTGCTCGCCAGCGCCAGCGTGTACCACTGGGTCGGCTCGTGCACGTTGAGAAACTTGACCAGAACCATGACGGCCGGGACGTTGCTGACCAGATTGCTGAGCACAACCGAGATACCGGTGAGCGCGTACAGGTTGTGAACGTTGATGCCGGCGCCGACCAGCCAGTCCAGCGTCGCCTGCGGCAGGTTCGTCGTCTCGATACCGCGAATGACAATGAACAGGCCGCAGAACAGCGTGATCAGGTGCCAGTCCACCAGGCCGAGGATGGAGCGGGTATGCATGCGGCGACTGCACATGAGTATGCCGGCAATGGTGATAACGGTCAGTTCGCGGGGGATGTGGGTGAAGAACAGGGCCATGAGCACCACGACGGCAATGACACCTTTGGCGCTCTGATGCCGGTTGAGTTCCGGCCACTCGGCGAGGCGCTCGAACCTGACCGGGGCCCGGACCGACAGGAAACTGTCGCGATAGAGCCAGGCGATGACACCGTACGCGGCGGCCAGGGAGAGGATCGACGGCGGTGCGCACCAAAGCAGGAAGCGACCGAAATCCAGGTTTCCGACCTGTCCGATGAGCATGTTCTGCGGGTTGCCGATGATCGTGGCGGCCGACCCGATGTTGCTCGACACCGCCAGCCCGAGCAGGAACGGGATGGGGTTCATACCCGCCGCCCTGACCGCCACGGCGATCACGGGCGTGAACGCCAGACAGACGATGTCGTTGACGAGCACGGCGGAGAGGACGGCGCTGACAAGCATCATGAGCACGAGGAACAGCCGTGGTCGGTTCACAACGGTGCCGATCCGCATGGCGCTCCAGGTGTAGAAGCCGCCCAGTCGCAGTTGCGCCGAGACGATCATCAGGCCGTAGAGCAGCAGGATGGTGGGCATGTCGACCGCATGCAGGGCCTCGGTCATGGGAAGAATGCCGGTGGCCACCATGGCGATGGCCCCGAGCAGTGCGATGCCGGTGCGGTCCATGGCCAGGCCAGGGATGCCGCCCAGCGCGATCCCACAGTAGGTGATCGCGAAGATGATGAGCGTCAGAGTATGCAATAGAGGGGTTTGGGCTGTAGGGGTTTAGGCTGTAGGTTCAGGCTGAGAGGGGGGGGGAAGGTCGCGGCGGCGTCAGGGACGCGCCCGGCCTTCCACCGTTCTCTTCCCGCCACAAACCCGAATGGGGGGGGGCGGCGGGGGCACTCCTCTCTTCCCTAACAGGCTACAGTCTCCCCCCTACAGCCTCTCGCTTTCTTTGCTGCCGCTCTCCAGCAACTGTCCGAAGGAGAGGCTGCTCAAGTCGCGGGTGAAGCCTTCGTAGCGCTTCAGGAACGCGGCGCCGGCGGGTGTCCCCGCAACGTTCGGCAGTCGTTTCAGGTACGGGTCACGCGTGCCGCGGAACGCTTCCTCGACCTCGGCGACGTTCAGCACGTGGATGTCCTTGGCCGGCACGAAGCAGAACTCGCGGCCTGCGACCGCCACGATGATACCGTGTTGAGCCATGGTATAGGTCACGTCGGCCAAGAGCCTGGCTGGGATGCGGTGCGCGATGCCGTAATCCCGGGCGGACCAAAACTCTTTGCCTTCGTGAAAGGTGCGGCAGATGTCGTAGGTCACGGCCAACCCGAGCATTTCTCGGGCGGCCAGGGACGCCTTGCCCGCACCGCTCTCCAGAATGTAAGTATGGTGGTGCTGAACGGCAAATCCCACCTCGGCCCCGAACAGCACCAACACCCAGCTCACGTACAGCCACATCAGGAAGAACGGGATGGCCGCGAACGTGCCGTAGATGGTGTTAAGGCGCGTCAGGCCCATCTGCCCCTCGATGTAGACACGCTGCGAGACATACCACAGAATGCCACCGACCAGTCCGGCAACGATGGCCGGGACTATCTTGACCTTGGTGTTGGGCATGAACAGGTACAGCAGAAAGAAAGCCACCAGGATGCCCGCGACTCCCGTGAGACGAATCAGGTGCTCGATCAGGAAGAACAGGGGCCCGGAAAGGCGGGCCAGGATGCCCAAGACGTTCTCGGAAGACAACACCGCATTGGCGCTGGTGGCGCCGAGGATCAGAATGGGGACCAAGACGAGCACGCTGATGTAGTCACTGAACCGCCGCAGCAAGGTTCGATGCTCTTTCACGCCCCAGATGAGATTGAACGAGCGCTCGATCTGCCCCATGGTCTGCAGCACGGTCCAGACCAGCAGCAGCAGTCCGATCGTCCCCAGAGTAGTGAAGTTGGTGTTCTCGACGTAGACGAACAGGGTCTGTGCCACGCGTTCCATCTCGGCGGGCAACTCGGACAGGCGGCTGCCGGGAATGACCACGATCTCCAAGGTGTCTTTGGCGCGTTCCAGACCGACGACCTGCATCAAGCGCTCCTGCGCGCCCAAGCCCTTGGAAACGGAGAGCATCAGCGCCAGTACCGGCACCATGGACATGAGGGTGATGTAGGTCAGAGCCGAGGCCTGCAGCGCGCAGTTGTCGGCCACGAAACCGCGCACCACAATGACGCAGATGCGGCAGAGCGTGACCAGGGAACGCTTGGCGCGGGACAGCGCATCGAGGTCCCAGTCCCACACCCGATCCTCGACAAATGTCCGGGCCTCGCCCACGAGTGACTGGACTCGCCGGGAGAGCGATGGCTTGGTTCCGCCGGGCTGTGGATCGGACATGGGCTATGACCTCGGTGGTTCCGTACCGCAACTCCCGTTCCGGCAACCGACCCGGAGCCGTGAGGCTGCACCGGAGCGGGAACCGCAGTTACTAGACGGCAGAATGAATATAGCTGGAGGCTGAGCGGGTGCAAGGGAATGGCACGGAGCGCGGAGCACGGAGCACGGAGCTCGGAAGGCTGTGTCTTGTCCGGCTATAGGTTGACACCTGCATACAGAAAGGCAGGTGGCTATGGAGACGA
>MHBL01000040.1 GCA_001803235.1 Lentisphaerae bacterium RIFOXYA12_64_32 | reverse complement strand
AACCTCCTCTGGAGCGCGGGTTCTCCGCAACCCGCGGTATCGGTTCCACGGAAAGGCCCCCGGTTGCGGAGAACCGGGGTTCCACCAAGCGCCGAATCCTCTCGTGTTCTTGCCATTCCCGCCCTGTGCGGGTAAGTCCGGCCACGGCACCGTTCGTAGTGGTGTCGCAGTCCCGGCGGTTGTCCGCCGGGCAAGACACCATCCCCACGCCAGACCGCCGCAACGCGCCGGATGGGCTCTTGGCGCTCCACTCCGTTCCGCGCACTGCGAGCCCACTACGAACAGGCGCATCCTCGCGTCCATGGCGGGTACTTTTCTCTCTCAGGGTTTACCCGCACAGGTCGGTTCCATACCTCTCTGCTCGGAGTGGCGCCACGCGCCACCGAGCGCTACCCGTACGGTATTTCTACTTGTTTCCGGTCAGCCAGATGTCGTTGGGGCCGCCTTCGTAAGCCTGGTAGTCCGGTTTCGCCGTAAGACGCGCTTTGTGGCCGTCCACGAACACGAACCCGCCGCCCCCGTGGTGCGGCGCTGCCGGCACGAACTGATAGGGGCAGAGCCAGGCGGTGTAGTCCGTCCCCACGGCCGCGAACGGCGCGCCGTTCGGGCGGCGCCTCGAACTCGGCAGCACGCAACGGAACAGCGCGTCCATGACCAGGACCGTATTGCTGGGCTTGGCGATGGTCGAGTACCTGGCGCACTTGTACGATCCCGAGGCCCAGTTGCGTCCCACATACTGGCTGTAGCCGTACAACCGCGTCGAAGTGGGACAGGTCATGATGTCGGTGCTGCCGAAGTGGGGCTTCACGGCGTAGTACGGCCAGTCCTCCCAGACGCCCGTGCCAGGATTGTACACGGTATTTCGCGGGAAGTCCTCGTCGCTGTCCTCGACGTAGGAGAAGAAGCCCATGGCCACCTGCTTGAGGTTGCCGGAGCAGACCGCTTCCCGCCCTTTCTCCTTGGCGTTGGCCAGCGCCGGCAGGAGCATGGAGGCCAGGATCGCAATGATCGTGATGACCACCAACAGTTCTATCAAGGTGAACCGCGCCGGCGCACGGCGGCGGTTTGGCGGCCGGGGCGGTCCGCCGGCCATGAGGGACACGGGTGGCACGGGAACGCAAGGCAACGGGTGTGGGCGCATGGATGGCTCTTTTTTACGGCATGGTTCCAAGGTTCACCGTTCAAGGGTTCACGGTTGGTAGAATCTACGCTTAGGGAGTTGGCACTTCCTGAAGTACCGTTTGGATACGAACGCCGAACGCCGAACATCGAACGCTCAACGTCGAAGTGAAGAAAACGAGGAGAGGATGCCCCTGACGGTACGTTGGCAAATGCTAACTCCCTTACACCCGAATAACCTTGACAGCCTTGAGCCGCTGAACCGTGAACCATGCCCTTTCTTTCCTGTCTCCGCGGCGAAGACCCTCGCCGCGCGTTGCAGTCCCAACAAATGAGGTATCATTCTTCGACCTGTGCGGGCAAAGCTCACCTTGGGTCCATGCGCGTCACGGCGGCCGCGGTTGTCAGCCACGCACGTCGAAATCGAGCACCAATTCCTTCTCCCAGTTGAACCGGACGGCCGGTACCGCCTCCGCCGCATTGCCCTGGCTGTACGGGGAAAAGCCGCGCAGTTGCACGGGCCGGAACGGGGTCGCGGACCTGATACACGCGGCGTTTCCGACGGGAAGCGTTGTGACCACCGCGCGGTCGGTGTCTACGCGCAGTGTCAGTCGCGGCGAGGGGCCGAGGTCCCAGCGCAGCGTGCCGTCGAACGTGTCGTAGTGCAGTGTCGCTTCGGCCCAAGCGTCACCCGTCTCGAGTGTCCCGGTGCGCACGGTGTAGGCGTCGTCGCCAATGCGGAAGGTCGAATACTCCGGGTCGTGCTTGGACTTGAGGCCGCTGAGGATCACGCCCGCGTCGCGGTGTGCCAGGTACGCCATGCTCTGCTGGTCGAGCGCGTAGTCATTGCCGGCGGCAATGACGCGGTTCAGCGCCCGCAGCGCCGAAAGGCCGGCGGTGAAACCATGCTTCCGTACGACTCCGAGCGGCAGGGTGAGTCGACAGACGCCGTCGGTGCGGTACTCCGGCGTCGCGCCTGGTCCTGTCCGCATCAGGTCCAGTTCGTGGTACACAACCGCCAGCGCTTCCGGCAAGCATGCATCGAAGTCGGCGGCGCCGAGCGACTCGGCGATGAAGGCGCGGCCGCGCGGTGTCAGCGAGTGCAGGGCCAGCCCGTACGCGGCCCAGGCGGAGTGCACATTGGTCCGTTCGTCGGCGATCGACAGCAACTGGCGGTCGTGGTTCAAGAACGAGCGGAAGAAGCCGCCGGCGTTGACGAACTTCTCGCGCGGGCGGTTCTTCCCGTCCAGCACGTCGTAGAGGCCGCCGGCCGTCAGCGGCGTGTAGATCAGCGATGGTCCACCCTCCCGCTCCGCGTTCGTATGTTCCTCGAAGTACCCGTCCGGGTGCCCGGAGGCGTAGTAACGTTCGGCGAAGTCGCGGGTCAGATCGATCCAGTCGGGCCGCCCGAACACCTGACCGCAGTAGTAGATGCCCTGCATGAAGATGGCAGTGTGATTGTTGACGCCACCGGCCACATGCAGGTCAATGCGGCCTGGCAGGAACTGGCGGTTATGCTCGATGGCCAGCGCCACTTGCTCCTCGGCCAGTTCGCGGTAGCGTCGCTTCTCCGCCGGGTCGAGGACGTGCTCCATGGCGCGGTACGCGAGAGGGATGTGCAGAAGAAGCCGGCGCAGCGGCACCCGCCAGACGCCATAGCCCGCGACCGCGTGTCCATAGACGTTGGTCCGGTAATGATCCATGTTCCGCCGCACGATGTGCACCAGGCGCAGCGCCTTCGCGTCGCCGGCTGCCGCCAGCGGCGCCAGCACCGAGATGCCGCAGGCGCCGTAGTCGTAAAACGACACGACCTTCTCGATGGGCTTGCGCCCAGGGAGGAAGTCGGCGTCGAATACCGGGCGCTCGTGACCGTAGAGCCGGGCCATGGTCGCGACCGCGGCGGCCTCGATGCGGCGCTTGGCGGCCTGTATGCTCTCGGGCGTCAGTTCGGTGGCTGTCGTGGACATAGCGCGTAGCCTCCATGGCCCCTTGGCGGCGCCTAATTGGCGCGCGTGTACATCTTGTCGGGCGGATTGGGTTTGATGTGTCCCACATGGCCGTCGACAAACAGGTAGTTCGCGCCTCCAGAGTGCCGGAAGGTCCGAAAGTTGACGATGCTGCCGTACCAGCCAAGAGCGCAGCCGTCCTGTGTGTCGGCCGCAATGATGGTGTCTTCCGCCACCTGACGACGCCGGACACAGGGTTTCGCGTAGGCGCCACCCAATCCGGCGGTAATCGCATTCCAGCCGTAGTCCGCGTAGTCCGGGCCATAGATGGACACGTAACTCGGGCAATCGGTCAGGGTCCCGCGGCTGCCGAAGAGCCCATCGACATATCGCCCCAGCCGATTCGTTCCAAACCAGACCTTTGGCCACTGATCGTCCTCACGCATGGTGGGGAACCACTCGTCGTACTCGCCCACATACAGACACGACGCGATCCCCCACTGGCGCAGGTTGTTGGCGCAGGCGCTCCGACGGCCGACCTCCTGCGCGTTCCGCAGCGCCGGCAGGAGCATGGACATCAGGATGGCCAGGACCGCGATGACCACCAAGAGTTCTACCAGAGTGAACCGGGCCGCCGATATGAAAGCTCGGCGGCTGACCGCTTCGGTTGCGGGCAAAGCCCGCCTGGGGCGGCAGTGTGCCGCGGGCTTCAGCGACTTGCCGGCGCGCCGGGCACAAGCGGGCTGGCGCCCGGCCGGCTCGCTCAAGCTCGCCTGCGACTTCCGCTTGAAGGCGGCACTCAGACACCGAGCGCCCCAATCGCGGAACGGCGGAGTCTCACATAGGAGGTCGGATGGTTGCGCGCCCATGGTTATCTCCTTTCCCGGTTCCGGCGTTTTCACTATTGCGGGCGTCCAGATTCCTTGGTAGCCCTTAAGAGCGCCAGCGAATTCTCGATGATGGGCGCTCTGGCGCTGGCGCTGCCCGTGGACATCATGAAGTAACCGTGCCGGCCAGCCACCTCAATCTGCCGCCTTACTTCTTCTTCGACCGCGGCCGGCGTTCCCTTGTACAGAAAGTCCTTGTTGCACAGATTGCCCAGCAGGACCTTCTTGTCCCCCAAGCGCCGGCGCACCTCGCCAATGTCAATCGGGCCCTGCTTGCTGGCTTCTTCCACCCAGAAGGCGTCGGCCGGGAGGTCCTTGAAGTGGTCAATCCGCGACAGCGCGTCGCCGCCATATTCAAACACCACGTATAGTCCGAGGCGCTTAGCCTCCTGGATCAGCTTCTCGGTCGCCGGCAACGAAAACTCCAGGAAATGGTTGAGGCCAATTTCGTCGTCCGAGGTGAAGTACTCGTCGATTGCGACCACCTCGGCGCCCGCCCATTGGGCGGCCTTCAATTCTTCAATCGCGTTGTAGAGGTGGATTTCCGTGGCTTGTTTGACCAGAGCCGGATCGTCATACAGCATCGTGAAGAGCTGGGCGTAACCCCAGGTTTCATAATGATGATTCCGCCAAAAGGGCGCGGGAACCCAGGTGACGGTCATATAGCGCTCTTTCAGCCGACCCGCCAACTGCCGGATATGTTCCACTTCGCCTAAGTCGCGGAGTTGCCGCGCGCTGCGTTGGGGCAGGGCCTGCAACAGTTCCACCGCGGTTTGCGGATTGCGCTTGTTCTCCTCCACCCCCCGCCGCCAGGGCGCGTGGGGTTTGACCGGCAGGTTTCCGATTTGGCCGTCTTCCCTGCATTCCCACGCATGCTCCTCAAAAGGGTTGCGAAAGTCAGTGGCGTTGACGATGGCATATCGCCTGTTCTGGTGCACGATGAGTTTTCTTCCCCAAGCGTGGATTCCGCCTCGGGTGAAAAAGCAGCGTTCCCAGTCGTATTCTTCCATCAGCGTCGCCATGGCCTGTTGGTGCGCCCACGCGTTCAGTTCCGCATCGTCCCACAGGGTCCATTCGTAACTGCCTTCTTGAGGAAAACGCCGCGTCAATTCCTCCCTTAGAAATGTGCCAGGGCTCTTGTTAAACAACCCGGTTGGGTCAAAGTAACAAAAGGCGAACGGGATGCGGTCCGCCCGCCCGGTTCGTAACATGGCCTCCACCCGCTGCCGCGGGGAGAGCTGATCGCCGCCGGATGTGGTTGAACTGGACATACGCTTCTCCTCGATTTCAGTTTTGGGCGTCGGCCCTAACTTCGGCCACCGAACCTCACGCCACGGAAGGTGGGTTCTCCGTAACCCGCCACCCCCGGTTGCGGAGAACCGCCCCGGTTGCGGAGAACCGGGGTTCCAGGCTCCTCCGCAGTACCCGTCAGTGGACTTGGCCTACCTGAGTAGTTACCGTGGTTCATAATTCCGGTTCGATTCCCAATTGGTGTCACTGGCCCGCCGCCTGGGCTGCCCGGAAAACCTCAAACTCGGCGATGGACGCGCCGCTCTTGATCTCGAGTCGCGCCGCCGCCGCTTCGATGGGCTCGAACTTGTGTACGATGCACGCCTCGGAGTTGTTCTCGACCGACGCGATGGGCTTCCACTCCCCGGCCACCTTGAGCAGGAGCCGATAGGAAATCGGCCGAATCGCGGGCGTCCGGTCGAAGTCCGGATAGCATGGGGCCCAGACCTTCACGGTGTCCACCTTTTCGTTCTTCGCGAAGGCGATCTCGAGCCAGTGCGGCGTGGCGCCTTGTGGCGCCCAGTGAGTCAGCTTGATCCGGTCGATCGCCATGGGCGAGTTGTAGCCGACGTAGGAGGCTTCCGCGGAAACCGTCGTTTTGGCGCCGTTGTAGAACGTCGCCACGTTGTCTTTCCACGTTTCGTGGTGGGCGAGGTCCGCCGCCAGGGCGGCCTGCTCGATTTCGGCAATCACGGGGATTCGAGGCGGGGCCGCGGCGGTCGTGTAGATGTGGACCGCGGCAGCGTCAAGCTCCTCGTCGGCAAGCCCGTCCTTTATCTCGAGCTTGCGGTCCTCGCCCAGCGCCGCGGCGGTGGCCGACTTGACGAGAGTAACTCGGACCTGATCGGAGACGGGCTTCTCGAAGGGATTGACGCAAATGAGGTAGAAATCGCCGTCGATCTGTTTTTCGAGGCAGTGGAGGCCCTGGGCGGTCCGCCAAGTTCGCCCGCCCGGCGCGAGGAACAGAGGCGAGAGAGCGGCGAGTTCGCGTCCGAGCGCCATCATGCCGAGCCAGAAGCCCGGGTACTCGCGAATGTGGTCGTACGAGGGCTTGATCGCGTAGTAGATCACCCCCTTGGCGCCGTGGCAGAGCCCGAGGTAAGTCATGGCGCGTTCCTCGCGGTAGGTGGGGATGCGCCCTTCCGGCCCGATAGGCCACCGGAAAGCGTTCGGCACGACCCACACGGGGCTCTTGCCGCCCACCGCCGCGTGGGCCTGCTGCATCCAGCCGGGGATCATCTCGAGGCTGCCATCGAACGCGCCGCCGCCGCTCTTGAACAAGACATACGGGTCGATCATGAAGATGTCCGTCGTAGGCGCGTAGACGCTGAACGAGCGTGGAACACAGTGAACGGAGGCGAGCGGCAGAGGCGAACACTTCTTGAGGGTGCGGGCACGGGCGAGCATGAACGCCGGGTCGGCACTGGGCTCGTCCGCGGTATACCATCCGAGCACAGCGGGATGCTTCGCGAACAGCGAGGCCTTGGCGACGAGCGTGTCGTCGTCCCAGTGCTGCGTATCGATGGTGCCGAGGATGACCGAGAGACCGGCCTTCGCGGCTTCATCGAGGAAGCGCGTGGCGTCCTTGACGTCCATTCCCGCCAGGCCGTAGTGCTGCAGGGCGTTGTAGCCGTTGTCCCCAAGTTCCTTGAAGAGCGCCGCGTCCGCGACCGGCGAGTAGAACCCGAGCGGGAAGAATGGCTTGCCGTCAACCTCCAGGGCAAGGTCGTCCTTGATCAGAACGCGCGGCGGCTCGGAATAGCAGTAGAAGCGCCACGATGCCTCAGCCTGGTTACCGCCCTCGTCCGTGAGCGTGGCGGACACGGAATGCTCGCCCGGTTCGAGCGGCGTCTCGGGGACAGCCGTCACGGCGCCGTTCTCGACGGACACTTTCCGGGCATGCCCGTCGAGAGCAAGCTCGGCCTTGATCGGCCTGCCGCCAAACTCCTCGAAACGGATGCTTATCGCGGGTTCCAGGCTGGCGCTCCGCGCCGGTGAGCAGGAAAGGATGACCGGCGGGGTGTTGTCGCCCTGGCGTTCGAGCTTGAAGGAACGTACTTCGCTGAGCGCCTCGTCGAATGGCTTCTCCCAGACGGACTTCCGATTGTAGAGCGCCTCTTTGACCCGCCAGAACCACGTGCCGTCCGGCAGGGGCGCCGCCGGGGTGTACGGGGACCCCAAGCACTGAAATGTCCTCAGTGCGTCCGGCGGGAAGGACCGGGCCGGGCAAAGCTCGAGGGTGAACTCCCCCACGACGGGAGCGGTCCAGGCGAACTGCGGGGTTTCATCGGCGATAACAGCCTGGTCCGCCGGGTGCTGCAACCCGATGTGAACTTCCGTAAGAGTGACATGATCGAACCAGACCTTCTGCCCCGCTCGGTGGTAGAGCACGAGTGCGAGCCGCTGCCGGAGGTCCGTGGGCTTTTTCTTGAAAGCCAACCCGAACGGCGTCCACTCGGCCGACTGCTCGTTAATGTAGAAGTCGTTGCCGTCGATGAGGACTTCGATCGGTCCGAGCCCGGGCTGCCGAACCTTGAAGACGAAGGACACGCAGTAAAACTTGTCAGGCTGAAGCTCGACGGGCGCGCTGATCCATTCGCCCCAATCTTCCTTGGAGACGGTCTCGACGGCGATGCAGTGGCTATCGAGGCAACCGCCACCCTCCCAGGTCATCTTCGGCGCGGACTTCTGTCCAGCTTCGGCGTGCGTCGCCGGTTCCCAGCCGAGCGGTTTGGCCGGGTCATCGGCGGATGCGAGTTCGAAACTGGGGTTCTTCAACATGGCGCCTGCCGCGAGTTGCATCTGCCGCCTGAGCGCCGCCTCGGTTTTCTCCGCCGCCGCCTGTCGCGGCGCGTATTCGGCCGTAGTAAAGCCGTACAGATTCACTTCGCAAAGCGTCATTTTCTCCAGCGTCTTGCGCAACCCGAGCCTCACGACACGGGCGCGTTCGGTTCTCAGGGGCAAGACGATCGAGTGTGCATCGGGCGCGGCGACCGGCGCGGCCCGATTGTCGAACTCGCTCACGGTTCGGAACTCGTTGCCGTCCATACTGACTTCCACTTTGACAGCGTCGAGCCTAGCACGGTCGCCGACGATCTCGGTCAGGATAAGACCGGTGAGCACGTGTTCCGCGCCGAGGTCCACCGACACCTGCGCCGAGTCGATTCCCTGTCCCCATTCGGCGGAACTCTTCGCGTCATCGTCCACGAGAGCCGGCGCGCCGCCGCTCGCGGGCGGCGGCTGCATCCTGCAAGCCCCGGCGAGCGTTCGGAGGCGCGGCGCCTCTTTCACCTTCGTCTCGCGCGCGATGTCTTCGTTCGTCTGGAGTTCGACGAGCGAGACAAAGCTGACCGAGGCCTTGCCGGCTGCCTTGGGAAGCATGGCGAAGGCGACGGAGTACAACCCGTCTGGCGATGGCCCGGGCTTGAACCTGGCGCTTTTCAGCGTCCAAGCTGAATTGCCCGCCGGGATGTCGACGCAGCCGCCGGACCAGGTCCAGTCGCCGTTTACGACACAGACAAACGCGCGGCCATCGAGTCCATCGGACTTCACGGCGGCCCGCAGCAGGTAGGTGGACGCGGGGTCGAGTTTCACGCGCAACTGCCGGAGCGTGGCTTCACCCGCGGCGTTCGCGAAGGCGACCCACCGCGTGCCGGTGTCCGCGTCCGCGCCGGCGGTGAAACCTTGTTTCTCGCCGATTATCGCCCAGTGGTCCGGCACGCCGTCGTTGTCGGCATCCTGCTGGAAGTCTGTGTTCCGCAGCAGTTCCCCGCCGTGAGCGCAAACGACCGCGGCCAGGATGACGACGAGGTTGACGATGACGCTTCGCATTTCAAGTTCCTCCTTCGATTTGGGTGAGGCGATTGCCCGAAAAAAGGCGACCTGTGCAATAAGCCGACCTCATAGGCCGAGACCGCCCGCAAGGTGTGCCGCGGCGCCTGGAACCCCGGTTCTCCGCAACCGGGGGGGGCGAACGGGTGCGTTACGGTCGACCGATATGGCGGGTTGCGGAGAACCCGCCTTCCAGAAAAAACCATCCGGTTCGCACGAGACTCGGCTCACGAGGCCGCGCCTCGACCCTTCGACGGTGCTCACGGACCGTGCCTGGGCTCAGGGCCTCCGGCTCGCCCGCCATGGGGGCGGCCACGGCGCGCCGCGCCACTCGCGCGGCGTTCAATCCGCCTTCGTCGTGAAATGCGCCAGCGGCGGCTCGTTCTTCAACGCTGCCACATGTCCATCCGCATAGTAGAGGTTGGTCGTGTTCCCGAGCGGCCAGTCCGCCCTCAGGCGGGGCAGCGGGCGCGGGTAGACGACACGGTTGGGCGTGCCGTGCACGAACCCGATGCCGTAGCCGGGAGCGGCCCACCAGTCATAGCCTGAGCAGGCGCCGACCCACGTGTCCGGCGCGCTGCGCGTAACGAGTTGCGGCGGACGGCTCCCGTCCACATAGCCGGCCTGAAAGACGCGGTCGTTGCCCACGTAGTAATGCCACCACCACCCCAACGGCGGCGCGATCGCCGGACAGGTGATGATCTCCTTCTGATTGTTGTTCAGGGCGTTCACCCACGTCGTCATGGCATTCGCAAACGGGGTGGTGATCCAAGGCCAATACCCGTCGTAGCTGTCGCCGTAGACGCAGAGTATCGTGAATTGGTTCCGTTCGTAGTTCTTGCATACGACGGAGACCGCGGTGGCGCGCGCACTGCTCAGGGCCGGTTGGAGCAAAGCGGCAAGGATGGCGATAGTGGCGATGACCACCAGCAGTTCCAGCAAGGTGAATCGCGCCGCCGACGTGGAAGCTGGAAGACGCCCGCCCGCGGACAGGTATCGGGAAGGGCGCCGTTCGTAGTGGTGTCGCAGTCCGGGCGGTGGTCCGCCGGGCAAGACACCATCCCCGCGCCACCCCGCCGGCAACGCACCAGATGGGCTCTTGGCGCTCCACTTCGTTCCGCGCCCTGCGAGCCCACTACGAACGGGCGTATCCCGTCGCCCACGCGTCGCCACTTCCCTCTGGGGATTTACCCGCACAGATCGCGACGTTTTATGTAGGAGGTCGGATGGTTGCGCACACATGGCTGGTTCCTTTCCCGACTCCCGGTCCGCTTCTCCGGTCGCCCTGGCGTTCGGACGGACGCCAGGCACAACGCCGTCACTCCCACACGTACACATGCACTCCGTACGGCACGAAGGTATCGGTGAACGTGCCGTCCGCCGGCGCGACCTGCCGGTTCTCGAACGGGAGATCGAGCCGCTTCGCGCCAGGCAGACTGAATGTCGCGGTGACCGCGGCTCGGGCGGAGTTCGCGGCCAGCAGGTATTTCTTGCCGGCGTGCTCTTTCAGCAGCACGCCGATGCTGGGGAAGCCGAGTGCGTCCTTGTCCGGGCCGCTGGTGACTGTGGGCGCGGCCGGCTGCGGGCCGGTGCGTTCGACGAACACGTCCTGCAGTTTCGCGAGTTCGCCGGCCAGGGCGCAGATGTTCTTCCAGGCTTCGGGCGTGTCGGTGACGCCAAAGTTCTTGCCCCAGCCGCCGTAGGTGTACCACGTCATGCCGTTGGCGCCGTGGATGATCGACAGGTAGGTCATGGCCCAGAGTTCGTCGCGCGTCGGGTAGCGCGGCCAGCCCCAGCCCTGGAAGTACTGGATGATCGCCCAGTTCCCCTTCCGGTGCGTTCCGGCCTGGTCCAGGTCGGCGGCGATCGTTTTCATGTCGGCAATGATCTGCGGTACGCCCTTGTCCGAGTCGTCGCGGATCGGGTAGAGCTCGGGCAGGAATACATCCGTGGAATTGACGAAGTTCGTGTAACGCGAGACCGGGCGCGAACCCACGCCGTCGGCCTGGCAGGTGATGCGGCTCGGATCGACGTCGTGGAGCGCCTCGGTGAGCGCGCGGAGTTCGTCGCAGCCCACATGGCTGGCAGTGTCGTCCGCGAGGTACCAGGAGAGGATGGCGGGTTCGGCTTCCTCGCGCACCACGTCGGCCACCACGGTCTCGGCGTCGACGCAATTGGCGCCGGCGCCGGACGCGATGAAGAGCCGGATGTCATGCCGCGCCGCCGCGGCCAGGAACTCGGTGAAGTCCGGGCCGCGCGTGCTGTTGTAGGTGTGCGCGAAGTTGAACCCGGCAGCCTTGAGGTCGCCGAACGCCTTGTCAAAGCTGTTGTCGTTGAACGGTTTCTTCCAGACCGCGTAGGGCCCGATCGGGAAGAACGGTTTGCCGTCGATCAGGGTCATGCCATCGTCGCGGAGGGTCACCAGACCCGTGGTGCGCGGGGCACGGTAGAGGATGTACCAGGTGCGGGCGAGCGTGTTACCCGCGAAGTCCGTGGCCTTGACCGTCACGGAGTGCAGGTTGGGGCGGGCGTCGTCGCGGTCGGTCGGGACCTTGCCGTCGAAGCGGACCTCGGCGATGTCGACGAACGCGCCGCCGAACAGGTTCGGGGTGTCAAAGGCGAAGGCGATCTGGGCGCAGAGCGCGCCCGCCGGTGCCGTGAGCTCGAGCGTGTCCTGATGCCAGTCGGGATTGGCGGGGCCGAACGGGATGGGAACCAGATCGCCCACCGGGACGTTCTTCTCGCCGAGCCAGGCCACCCCGCCCTGGAGCGCGCCCTTGCCGGCGCTGTGACTGAGGTCGAGCGAATGACGCGACCAGTAGGAGAACCGATACGTCTCGCCGGGCACGACGGGGATCAGGGGCGACTGCAGGCCAACGCCCGTGTCCGTCTCGACGGCCTCGCGGGTGATGTGATAGCCGGCCGGCGCGTCGGCGGTGCGCCGTGCCGTCTGGGTGATGGTCAGCGCGTTCTGGTAGTTCTCCACCTTCCAGCCGCTGAAGCCGGCGCCGACAGGCCGGGGCTTGAGGGGTGCGGGCGGCGTGAACACGTGCTTCCCATCCTGCAACCTGACCTGGGCAGTGATGTCCGTTTCATCCAAGACCACGCGCAGCGTGCCGGGGTCCACACCGGTCGCGTCGGCGAGCCGGAACCAGATGGGCGCGGCGGCGTCGGGCGTGCGCGTCGGACTGCGTTCCGTGACGGCTGGCGGCTCGGTGTCCGGGCCAGCCCAGGGCCCGTCGCTTGCCAGGCCGAGTGTGACGCCGCGGAGGACGGACGTCTTGGCCGGGTCCGTGGTAGCGAACGTCGCCATGTAGCGCAGCCACGGACGGCCGTCGTGTGCGGTCGGGAGTTCCCCCGGCGCCTCGAAGTAGCTCGTGGTCGTGCCGTCCGGACCGGCCGGGGCGGACCACTCGCCCGGGCCACCGTCGCGGTCGGGCGCGCTGGCGACCTGGAAGCGCAGCGCTGTACCGGGCGGCATGTCGGCCTGCCAGGCGAGCCGGCGTGGCGTGCCCGACGGCGCCAGTAATGGCCGCGAGAGTACGGTCCCGGACGTCTCGAACCGGGACGGTTCGGTGTGGACATAGAGGCGGACGTCACGAATCTCCAGCATCCGCCCCTTCTCGATGTTGGGCAAGTCGAACCCGAAGCGGATGACGGCGCTGGCGGTGTTGGCCGGGGCTCTCGCCTCGAGGCACGTGGCCCGCCAGTCCTTGCTGGACTTGCCGAAGCCGAACGGCGTCTGGCTCAGCAGCTTGCCGCTCGCGTCGAGCCAATCGAGTTCCGTGAGGTAATGTCCCTTGTGTCCCTCGAGCGTCTCGAACGCGGCCGTGCTGCGACAGCCGAACTGGAAACGGCACAAGCGCTCCGCCAGCACGGGAATGGGCGCCGAGGCGACCTCGAACGCGGTGTCGCCGTCACTGGCCTTGTTGCTGACGCGCAAGCACTTGCCGGCGTCCGGCGACGCGTCGACAACCTCGACGATCAGCTTGTTCTCGAAGTTCTCGACCTTCCACGCGCCGAGCCCCTGGTCGAACCGTTCCTGCAGCACGGGCGCCCAGCACTGCGCCAGGCGGATGGCGCCGTCAACCGCCTCAACGTTGGTCTGAGCGCAGTACCGGCTGGGGCCGGGTGCGGCGAGTGCGGCGGGCGCCAGGGCGAGGACTACGACGGGAAGCAGCCTGCGTGTCATGGGGAGACCTCCTTTTTCTCGTGGACATTCGGCGTCAACTCCATCGTGAGTTTTCGACCCGTGCGGGTAAACCATGCCCGCGGGAAGGCGCCCCTGTGCGGACAGGCATCGGTCGCGGCCCCCGCTTGTAGTGGTGTCGCAGTCCGGGCGGTGGCCCGCCGGGCAAGACACCATCCCCGCGCCACCCCGCCGACAACGCGCCAGATGGGCTCTTGGCACTCCACTTCGTTCCGTCCCGCTTGCCAAGTTGGAAGCCCACTACGAACGGGCGTATCCTGGCGTCCCCGCGTCGCCACTTCCATTTGGGGATTTGTCCGCACAGGTCGGTTTCTGAAGTGCGTTTTCATGCGTTGGCCTCTCCTCTATCGGTTTCCCTTCGTTACGGTGGTTCCCGTGCCGCTTGCCGGAGCCGGAGATCAATCCGCCGTCACGGTCCAATACTTGAAGGGCGGGGTGTCGGTGAACGTCTGTGCATGTCCGTCAATGAAGAAGACGTTGGTTCCGCCGGGGTGGCGGAAGTCCAATCCGGACTGCTGTCGCACAATCGTCTTCGCTCGATTGAGCCAAAAACTGTCCTTGTTATCGCCGCAGACGAGCGTGTCCGGCGCCACCCGCGGCAGACGTTTCGCGACATTGAAGTACATTCCGAAGGCGTCGGTGTTCCAGCCATAACTGATGTAGTTCGGTCCCCACGGACAGTTTCGATGGGAAGGGCACTTGCCAACCGTACCGGGCGGCGATGAGCCTTGATCTACTACCTTGGGATCGACATAAGGCCCGAGTTTGGCGCACCAGGCCCGCGAAGGGACGTTGTCCCACATTGCCAGAGGTATGTACTCGTCCCAATCATGAACGTACATTTGCAGAGCGCTGCTCCATTGTTTCAGATTGTTCAGGCACACCTCCTGGTTCGTTCGCTCCTTGGCCAGCGCCAGTGCCGGCATGAGAAACGACGCGAGAACCGCGATGATGGTGATGACCACCAGCAATTCTATCAAAGTGAATCGCGCCGCTGCACGTCTTCGGCTCGCCGGCACGGTCCCATCGGCAGGTTGTAAACTCATGGATGGCGCCTTTTCCGATCCCGGTCCGTTTCTCCCGTCGCCCTGGCGTTCGGGCAGACGCCCGAGCCCAGCGACGTCACTCCCACACGTACACGTGCACTCCGTACGGCGCGAAGGTATCGGTGAACGTGCCGTCCGCCGGTGCGACCTGCCGGCTCTCGAAGGGCAGGTCGATGCGTGTGGCGCCGGGCGCCGCGAGCTTCGCGGTGACTTTCGCCCTTGCGGAGTTCGCAACCAGCAGGTACTTCTTTCCGGCGTGTTCCTTGAGAAGGATGCTGATGCTGGGGAAGCCACGCGCGTCCTTCTCCGGGCCGCTCAGGATGGCCGGCGCCGGCGGCTGAGTTCCCGTCGGCTCGACCAGCGCGTCCTGCAGCTTCGACAACTCGCTGGCCAGATCACAGATGTTCTCCCACACCTCCGGCATATCGCTGACACCGTAATTCTTGCCCCAGCCGCCGTAGGTGTACCAAGTGATACCGTTCGCGCCATGGATGATCGACAGGTAGCTCATGGCCCAAAGCTCCGCGCGCAGCGGGTATCGCGGCCAGCCCCAGCCCTGAAAATCCTGAACGATCGCCCAGATGGTCTTGTGGCGCGTACCGGCCTGCGCGAGGTCCGCGGCGACGGTCTTCATGTCGGCGATGATCCCCGGCACGCCCGTGTCCAGGTCGCCGTAGATCGGGTACAACTCGGGGAGAAAACCGTCCGTGGAGTTCACGAAGTTCGTGTACCGCGAGGGCGATGCGCCGACGGCGTCCGCCTGCACGGTGATGCGCGACGGATCGACGTCGTGAATGGCCGCACTGAGGACCCGCAGTTCCTCGTGCCCAATGTGGCTGGCGGTGTCGTCGGCGAGGTACCAGGCGAGGACCGCCGGTTCCGCTTCTTCGCGCGTCACGTCGTACAGCACCGTTTCCGCGTCCAGGCCGTTCGCGTCGGCGCCGGAGGAGATGAAGAGCCGGATGCCGTGGCGCGCCGCGGCGGCCAGGAACTCGGTAAAGTCCGGGCCGCGCGTGCTGGTGTAGGTGTGGGCGAAGTTGAAGCCAGCGGCTTTGAGGTCGCCGAACGCCTTGTCGAAGCTGTTGTCGTTGAATGGTCTCTTCCAGACCCCGTAGAGCCCGATCGGGAAGAACGGCTTGCCGTCGACCAGGGTCATGCCATCGTCGCGAAGGGTCACAATGCCCGTGGTGCGCACGGCGCGGTAGAGGATGTACCAGGTGCGGGAGAGCGTGTTGCCTGCGAAGTCCGCGGCCTTGACCGTCACGGAGTGCAGATTGGGCCGAATGTCCTCACGGTCGGTCGGGGCCTTGCCATCAAAGCGGACCTCGGCGATATCGACGAACGCGCCGCCGAACAGGTTCGGGCTATCAAAGGCGAAGGCGATCTGGGCGTAGAGGGCCCCTGCCGGCGCCGTGAGTTCCAGCGTGTCCTGATGCCATTCGGGATTGGCGGGGCCGAACGGGATGGGAACCAGATCGCCCGCCGGGACGTTCTTCTCGCCGAGCCAGGCCACCCCGCCTTGGAGCGCGCCCTTGCCGGCGCTGCGGCTGAGGTCGAGCGAGTGACGCGACCAGAAGGAGAACCGGTACTTCTCGCCGAACACGACGGGGACCAAGGGCGACTGGAGGGCAAAGCCCGTGTCCGTCTCGCCGGTCTCGCGGGTGATGTGATAGCCGGCCGGCGCACCAGCGGTGCGCCGCGCCGTCTGCGTGATGGTGAGGGCCTTGCTGTAGTTCTCGACCCGCCAGCCGCCGAAGCCGGCGCTCCGGGGCCCGATGGGCGCTGGCGGCGTGAACACGCACTTCCCGTCCTGCCGTTTGACTTGGGGCGTGATGTCTGCCTCGTCCAAGGTCACACGCAGCGTGCCGGGGTCCACGCCGGTCGCGTCATCGAGCCGAAACCAGATGGGTGCGGCGTTGTCGGCTGTGCGCGTCGGACTGCGTTCGGCGACCACGGGCGGCTCGGTGTCGAGCCCGGACCATGGGCCGTCGGTCGCCACGCCGATGGACACGCCGTGCAACGACGGCGTTCTTGCGGGGTCCGTGGTGGCGAACGTCGCCGTGTAGCGCAGCCACGAACGGCCATCGTGAACGGCCGGGATGGCGGCTGCGACCTCGAAGTAGCTTGCGGCCGTGCCGTCCGGGCCGGCCGGCGCGGACCACTCGCCCGGGCCGCCGTCGCGGTCGGGCGCACTTGCAACCTGGAAGCGGAGCGATGTGCCGGGCGGCATGTCGGCCCGCCAGGCGAGGTGACGCGGTCCGTCCCCGGGCGCCCGCAGGGGCCGCGAGAGCACGGCGCCGGAATTCTCGAACACGGGCGGTTCCAGACGGACGAAAAGGCTGACCTCGCGGATTTCGAGCGTTTCCTGCCTGGCGAACTCGGGGTAGTCGAAACCGAACCGGACGACGACGCTGGCGGCGTTCGCCGGGACTTTCGCCTCGAGGCACGTGGTTTGCCAGTCTTTGCTGGCCTTGCCGAAGCCGAACGGGGTCTGGCTCAATGGCTTTCCGGCCGCATCGAGCCAGTCGAGGCCGGTGAAGTACTTGCCCTGGTGCCCTCTCAGTTTCTCGAACCGGCCTGTACCGCGCCAGGCGAATCGGAACCGGAACAGCCCGTCCGCAGGCACGGGAATGGGCGCCGACGCGACCTCAAACGCAGTATCGCCGTCGCTCGCTTTGTTGCTGACGCGCAGGCACTTCCCGCCGCTTTGCGTATCGGCGACGGCTTCGATAATCAGTTTGTTCTCGTAGTTCTGGACCTTCCAGGCGCCGAGCCCGTTCTCGAAGCGTTCTTCGAGTGCGGGCGCCCAGCGACGTGCCAGCCGGACAGCGCCGTCCACGGCCTCGATACCGGTCCACGAGCAGTACCCGTCGTGCCCGGCCCACACGGGTGCGCATACGAGTAGAATAGCGGGGAAGAGACGTGTCATCATTGGAGGCCTTCCTTACTTACTACTTAGTCCTTCGATTCCCGCCTTCGGCATCCGACTCGCGGACACTGCTGTCATCGCCGTCCTCATCAGTCGCGCACCGGGGTCCACTCTCCGTACATGATCTTGTCGGGCCCCATTCGGCTCAGCACGGGCGACATCCATAACTCCATCATCGAGGGGATCAACCTGCGGTTGCTGGAGTAAGCCGTCGCGCCAAGCGCTGGCGCCGAGGGACAAGCCCATATATCCCGGTTCTTCACGTAGTCGTCGTAGCGGACCCGCCACAGAATCCGGGTGCCGGGGCAGCCCGGTGGGGCGAAGTAGCCGCAGCAACTGCTGAGCCGGTGGTCGTAGTCGCCGGCGTAGAGGTGCGCGGCCAGGCCGATCTGCTTGACGTTCGAGAGACAGAGCGCCTGCGCCGACTTCTCCTTGGCTTTCTGGAGAGCCGGCAGCAGGAGTGAGGCCAGAATGGCGATGATGCTGATCACGACCAGCAGTTCCACGAGCGTGAACCGGGCGGTGGGCGAGAAATGCGGTGAACGTGTCGACATGGCTTTTCCTCCGAAATCTGAGTCGTCTCCTACGGCATGGTTCGCCGTTCAGCGGTTCAAGGTTGTCAAGGTTACTCGGATGCAAGCGTAGATTCGACCAACCGTGAACCCTTGAACGGTGAACCTTTGAACCATGCCAAAAAATCCGACCTGTGCGGGTAAATCCGGCCCCGGCACCGTTCGTAGTGGTGTCGCAGTCCCGGCGGCTGTCCACCGGGCAAGACACCATCCCCACGCCAGACCGCCGCAACGCGCCGGATGGGCTCTTGGCGCTCCACTTCGTTCCGCGCACTGCGAGCCCACTACGAACAGATGCATCCTGGCGTCCATGGGGGGGCCTTTTCTCTCTCAGGATTTACCCGCACAGGTCGAAAAATCGGCACACCGTGCAGACGCATCCGACATGGAGCCCCGGTTCTCCGTAACCGGGGCCGGCGGGTTGCGGAGGACCCGCCCTCCAGGACAATCGGCGGCGCCCTGCGGTCGATTTCTCCACACCTTCTCAGTGGAGTCGGACGCTGAAACGATCCGGCAGGGGTTGCCGTAGGCCGTGGCGCCCGCAGGGACGTCGCGGGTCACCACCGATGCGGCGCCGATGACCGCGCCCTCGCCGATGGTGACGCCCGGCAGGATGGTGCAATTGCAGCCGATGTAGGCACCCTTCCTGATGAGAATGTGGTTGTTGCCAGACTGGCGTTTCGGGCCATGCGCGACAAGAGTCACGCCGAACGAAACGGTCACGTCGTCCTCGATCGTGATGCGGTGCGTGTCCAGGTCGTCGATCCAGCCGCCCATGCCGATGAAGCCGCCCTTGCCGACGTTCAGCCCCGCGAGCCGGAACAGCCACTTACGCGGCCCGGTGTTGATGTGCGGCAGGTGCATGCCAATGACGTTGATCAAGAGCGAGCGCACCCACTGCCAGCGGTAGCGGGCGTCGGCATCCATGCTCTCGTTGACGTGGAAGAACATCGGCAATTCCCCCTCAAGTCAGCGACCCGGTGGACTCGCGCACGACCAGTTCGGGTGCGAGAACGACGGTCTCGTTCCGGTCGGACAGCAACAGGTCCAGCGCCGCACGCACCATGGCGTCGCGCGGCTGGCGCACGGTGGTCAGGGGCACCGGTGCCCGCGCGACGCTGGACGCGTCATCAAAGCCGACCACGGACAGGTCCTGCGGAATGCGCACGCCCATGGCGCCAAGCCGCCGGCTGGTATCGTCCGCGTGCATATCGAACGTGAACACCGCGGCGGTGGGCGGCTCAGCCGCACCGCGAAGTTCAACAAGGCGCGCCGCGAACCGTTCGGGATCGTCCAGGATCGCATGTTCGGGGACGCCAGCAACTCCGGCCGCCGCCAGCGTCTGGCGGTAGGAGTCCAAAGCCGTGTGCCGGACTTCCCGGCGGTAGTCGCAGAAGGCGATGCGGCGGTGGCCGAGCGCCAGGAGGTGCTCGACGGCCAGGCGCACGCCAATGCGTTCGTCGACCAGCACGTGTGGCAGTCCCCGACCGCCATGCCAGAAATCGTTGAGCATCACGGTGCGGATGTCGAGCCGTGCCGCCTGCTCGCAGGTCGTTTGTTCCGCGTCCAGCGAATTCGGGAACCGCAACAGCAGCTTCCCCCCCTGGCAGTGCAACGCCTCCAGGAACGTCTGTTCGACCCGGGCCGACGAGAGGGTGACGCATGGACATGGCGCCAGGTTCCGCTGCCGGCAGGCACGCAACACGTCCTGCATGAAATCCAGGAACCAGGGGTTGTCTCCCGCCGGAAAACACAAGCCCACCTGCCCCGCACGCGTGCCGAAACGGCAGTTCGGCGGTGACACGAATGTGCCCTGGCCGTTGCGCCGGTGCAGTGCGCCCTGACGCACCAGCGTTTGTACCGCCTTGTTGACCGTCTTGAAATTCGCGTCGAACTGGCCGGCCAGCAGGTGCACGCCCGGCAGGCGCGTGCCGGGCGGTAACTGCCGCGCCCATTCCCAGACCCGGTGCGACACATCGTGGTGCTTGGTGGCGGTATCGGTTCCCATGTCGATATACTATACCAGTGGTATACCATTGTCAAGTGCAAGGGAAACATTTCGATTCTGTGCGGGTGAATCCACCGAGGGAAGTGGCGACGCGTGGGCGCCAGGATAACCCCGCTGCGAGGGGGTCGAAGATCGTCCAACAAGGCCGACGCTACAGCCGATCCTGAGCTTGGATGCATCGCTGTAGTGGCCGCGTTGCACGCGGCGTCTGGGGTTTTGCAACGAGGTCAGGCTAGCCCCGTTCGTAGTGGGCTCGCAGCGCGCGGAACGAAGTGGAGCGCCAAGAGCCCATCTGGCGCGTTGCCCGCGGGGTGGTGCGGGTATGGTGTCTTGCCCGGCGGACCACCGCCGGGACTGCGACACCACTACGAGCGGCGCCGTTCCCGATACCCGGCCGCTGGGCGGACGTCTATTGTCGGGGGCAGGTCGGGCACCGGGCGGGGTGACAGGCGCGGCAGTAGAGCTTGCCGCAGGACGGACAGGGCGCATGGCATTCGGGGCACAGGATGTGCAGACGGTCGTCGCAGATCGCGTGGCTTTTCGACAGCGCGTAGCAGGACTCGCAGGGCAGTTGGTCGAGCCGGCGCGACACCGGGTTCCAGTCCAGGTGGTAGTCGCGCTTGCCTTTCCGGCGCAGGATGGTGAGATGCTGGCGCCGTACCGGTACGAGGACGCGGCAGGCCTGCAGGAGTTCCGCTTCCACGGTCATGGCATACTTGCGTTGCAGGTCGGCGACCTTGGCGGCGTATTCGCGCTCGATGGCATCGAGGCGGAGTCGTTCGCGTGCCAGCGTTTCGTCAGGCTCGCCCTTGCGTTTCTTCTCTTCCAGCTTGACGGCGGTTTCCCGCATGAGGTCGGCGTGGTAGGTGCGCAGGCGCTCCAGATCGCGGGTCATGCGACGCTCCATTCCGGCCACAAAGGGCGCCACCAGCAACCGCAAGCGTCCGGGCAGTGCGCGCGCGACCAGGTTGCGCAGTCCCTCAGTCGGCGGTGGCGGCGGTGCATCGTCCCGATCCGGGCCGGGCGCATCGCAATCGCGCCGGTCATACAAGGCCGCGCGCAGCGGCTCGACCAGGTGCTCGGCCTCAGCCAGATTGGACTCGTTCAGGCACAGATGGATGATTTCCTCACGTTTCTCCTCGGAGAGCGCGGTGACCCGGAACGCGAGCCAGAGGTAGTGAGTACGGGCGGGTTCGGCTTCCCCCAGCCGGAAGGTGGCGTTGTCCAGGGCAAGCCCGCGTCCCGCCGTCTCGCCCAGGTCCTTGCCCGCGGGGACGGCGGCGGCATTCGGCCAGGTCATTTGCAGCAGACGCCCGCGCCGGTCGACCAAGGCCTGCAGGCGGTTCATCCACTCTGACTCGAGGTTGACGTGCAGGTGCTGCCCCGCCAACTCCAGACCAAAGCCCAGTCGCGCCAGCTCCGGGATGGCCAGAGCGTCCTGCAGCGGGGCCGGCGCCAGGACTTCCAGGCCGTCGGGCTCGACGGGCTCGATGATCGCGCCCTCCGCCGCCAAGAGCCTGGACACCGTGTCACGCAGCGCGTTGCTCATACCACTTCGAACTCCTCGCCGAACAGCGCCTCGTCGAGCGCCTTGGTCTCCTGGTAGTCGCTCTTGGCCTGAAGAAGCTGCTCGCCAAGCTCCGTAAACCGTTGCTCGCGGTGCTCAGCGGTGGTGGCCACCCAGGCGTCGAACACGAGATGGGCGAAGTCGCCCTCCTCCTCCATTTCGCCGAGGATGGACTGGACTTCGCCCACCACCAGTTCGAACATGTTGATCTTCTCGTCCAGGATTTGGAGAATGCGTTCCTCGACCGTGTGCCGGGTGAACAGATTGAAGACAAACACGTCGCGCTTCTGACCGATGCGGTGCAGCCGGCCGATCCGTTGTTCGATGGTCTGCGGGTTCCAGGGCAGGTCGAAGTTGATCAGGGTATTGCAGAACTGCACATTGCGGCCCTCGCCGCCTGATTCGGTACAGAGCAGGACCGGCACCTGGTCACGGAACCGGTCGATAGCCGCATCCTTGTCCGGTCCGCTCATACTGCCGTCGAAGCGGGCGAACCCGATACCGGCATCCTGGAGGCGCCGGTCGAGGAACTTCAGGGTCTCCGTAAAACGGATGAAGACCAGTTTCTTCTCCTCCGGGTTCTTCGCGAGCAGTCCGAGGAGGGCGCGGGTCTTGCCGCTGTCCGTGGCCCCGGCATACCGTTTGTGCAGGCCCGGCCAGGCCGGGTCCTTGGTATGAGTCAGGAAGCGTTCGAGCGATACGGCGGCGGCCATTGGGGACGAACCGGCGGCCTCGAGCAGGTGCCGGAAGGCCAGTCGATGATGGGTCTTGGCGTCCGGGCCGCTGGCGCGCAACAGGCCACTCAGTTCTTCGTACCCGGCCTGTTCGTCGGCCAGCGGTTCGATGGGCAACGAGACCGCGTGCCGCGGCGGCAACCGCACGTCAACCAGCGACCGAGTGTTGCGGATCATGACCTCGCGCATGAGGTCGCGCAACTGTTCCCGGTTTGCCGGCAGACGCGGATTGCCGCGCGAGATGTAGGCGGCGCGGAATTCCTTCTCGGTCTTGAATACGCCCGGCTTCAACAGGGTCAGCAGATTGTACAGCTCGACCAGGTTATTCTGGACAGGGGTGGCGGATAGCAGGAGCAGGAAACGTTTCTTGAGCCCATCGACCAACTGCCAGTTCTGGGTGCGCCGGTTTTTCAGGTGCTGCGCTTCATCGACAATGACCAGATCGAAGGCCTGCCCGGTCACCAGCCCGAAGTGCGGTTCGCGCCGGGCCGCGGAAATAGACGCGATGATGCGTGGCGAAGCCCAGAACGCACCGGCATCGCGACGCAACAGCGGGTCATACGACGTGACGAACTCCAGGTCGAACCTCGATGCCATCTCTTCGTGCCATTGCCCAACCAGCGAGGCCGGAGTCAGGACCAGAACGCGCTCGACCATTTTGCGCAACAAGTACTCCTTGAGGACCATTCCTGCCTCGATGGTCTTGCCGAGTCCCACCTCGTCGGCCAGCAGGACGCGGCCGCGGAATTGCTTGAGGACCTTCCGTACGGTTTCGATCTGATACCAGTAGGAATCCACGTTCCGCAGAGAGGGCAGGCAGAGCAACTCATCGAACCCGCGCTGCAGGGCGAGATGCGCAAAATCCAGCCGCAGCAGGAAGTCGGCGGGGCTGGCGGCCGGACCGTTCCAGCAGGTTGCCAGGGCCTCGGGGTCGGGCATGACAAGGCGCAGCGGTACGCCTGCGGCGACCGCTGGAAGCGCTCTTTCCGCCGGCAGCGGCACGGGCGCCGCGGCCGCCAGCCGCGTTGGCTTGTCCGGCGCGCGGACGGCCTTGGCCGCGGGCGCCGGCGGCTGCCATTGGCGGATGCGCTTGAGCCAGGAGGCGAGTTGCAGCGGTCCGGGGGGCACCGGCGGCTCGGCCAACAGTGCAGGTATGGTCAAATGCGACAGGCGCCCCAGCACCTGGTGTGCCTGAAACCACATTCCGGTTTGGGCAAGCGCTATGGCCTGGGCGACCAGCTCCGGAGTGTTCGGCTCGAAGCGCTTCTCGAGTCTCTTGAGGTACTGCAAGGCCAGCGTCGGTTGGCCGGCCGCGATCGCGGCCCAGGCGCCGAGAGCAAGCAGCATCGGGTCGGCGGGATACCGGCCGAGTGCCTGCACGGCAATACCCAGCGGCGGCTTCCCGCCATCCACCAGACGGTCGAGCAAGAGATTGGCCGAATCCTCAGGCGAAAGGAACGTGTTGTCGCTTCTTTCTGGCATTCTCCGCTTCGTTCACATGTCCCGTCGAAGGGCTTCGACCCGAGGCGCTTGGTGACCGGCAGACCATCCGAAGGCACGCACCCCGAAGCGTTCTCTCGCCGGACCGGCTTCACCCGGGCGATAACATTGTCCGGTACCGTACCGCAGTCAAGCGCCGAGGCATCACGATGGCTGGCGTTCCGCGCCTTGACCGCAAGCTTCCGCGAGCGTATTCCAAGGTGAGTGGCCCTTGGAGCAGAGCAAGGGACGGTTTCGCGGCCGTGCCTTGGACTGGCGGAGACGCGTAGGCGTTGAGACGTACGACCGATGGGACGGCCGGGACCTCGGGTTGCGCTGAACCGGGTGCGACCCAGGCAATACGGTCCGCGGCAATGCCGATGGCGGCATCCTCCAGCACGTCGAGGGTCGCGTTCAGGGTCAGCAGAATACCGCCCCGCAGGACGGCGGTCACATCTGGCATAGTTGTGTCCTTGGTTCCTTCGTGCGGTGTCCGGCTGGTTCGTGGGTGAACGACGACGGGGACGGCCCTGGCTTCAGGTGTCAGGTTTCGGTGTTCAGGGAAGAGGTCCAGCCCCACCAGTCACTTGCCTTCGTCCGTTCCGGGGAGGGCTGAAACCCGAAACCTGACACCTCATTGTCGCTTGCCCGTCCCCGGTGCTTCGGTTGTGCGGCGGCTGAACTCGCAGCCGCAGTAGCCTTGGCGGTACAGGTCGTACTGGCGGCTGAGTTCGATGCTGCGCCGGAACCCGTCGCGCTTCTTGAAGTCCACGGCGAGGAAATCGCCGAGTGCCGCGCCGATGCGGAACAGGTCAGTGGAACTCTTGTGTGGGCTGATCGTCAGCGTGGTAGTGAAGCCGTCGAACCCGTTGCGGTGCGCGAACTCCGCGGCTCGAGCCAGGTTGTACTCGAAGCACTTGAGGCAGCGTTGGCCTTTCTCCGGTTCGGCCTCGAGCCCTGCGACGAACGCGAGCCAGTCCTCGTGGGCGTACGTGTCTTCGACCAACGGGCAGTCGGTCCGTTCCGCGAGTTTCCGTGCCTGGGCCAGGCGCTTTTCGTACTCGTCGCGAGGATGAATGTTCGAGTTCGAGAAGAACAGCGTCACGTCGTGCTCGTCGCGCAATCGTTCGACCGCGTGCGTCGCACAGGGCGCGCAACAGACGTGGAGAAGGATTCGTTTCCTGGTTGGCACGGTACGACCTCGATACGCCGAAGAGGTGTCCGCCGGAAAGCGCGCGCCGGTGTCGACGGCGGAACGGCCCCGGGGATGCGCCCGGCCCCGTTCGTCCACAACCCGGGCTACGGCCCTGCGGCCCCGGGGGCGGTGTTCCCGTGTCATCGCCGGGGCTTGGGTGTGCCGCGACGGCACGCAACCCCGGTGAGACGATGAATACGACCGCCCCCACCAGCCCCCAGGCGACAAAGACCATCGTGAGCGTTACCGGGATGATGCCGCGCTTTTCCTCGGCCGCCCCCAGGGCCTCAAGGAACTTCGCGGTCGTGGCATCGCGCATGCCAAAACCGCCAGGCGTGATCGGAATGGCGCCGACACTGTTGGCGACCTGCATGACCAGGACGTAGTCCATGGGCCGCAAATGGGGTTCGCCCTCGGCGCGGGCAATGGTGAACAGGCACATGCCCATGCTGAAGTGCACCATGACCGAAAGCAGGATTGCCTTCAGCACCGTCAGGCGCGCGTTCCGGTACAGTTCCAGGGCGTTAACGAACCGCAGTACGACGCCTGTCACCGCGGCCGGCGCCGTGCGTCCGCACCACTCGAGCGCCCCCGCCAGGCCCGGCAGTCCGATCCATTTCTCCCGCCACTCGACGGCGGCCAGGAACAGGATCCCCCCGACACTACCCAGGCCGATGACAAATGCCGCCCAGCGCAACATCCGGAATTCCGGCGGCAGACTGGCCAGGACGGGCAGGGACAACACGAGAACCACAGACGCCAGCACAAACAGCCCGACCAGACCCAGGACGCGGTCCAGCATGATCGTCAGGATCGCCTCGGCGGCCTTGCTCTTGGCCTACTTCGCAATGTACCCCATCTTGACCAGGTCCCCGCTGACCGCACCGGGTATGGCCAGGTTGAAGAACACGCCGATCATGGTCAGGCGCGCCGCTTGCGGGAACGAGATGTGCACCCCTTGCACGGCCAGCAGCATCTGCCAGCGCCGCACCGTGATGCCGACCACAAAGCCGTACAGCGCCAGAGCTGTCAGGAGGAGCAACCGGTTCCCGTTCAGTATCTCGTGGCAGAGCGCGCCCACGCTGGTCCTGGTCGACTTGAGGGTCAGATGAATGAGGAGTGCCGCCAGGCCAAACCCGATGACAGCTCGCAGAACCGAGAAGATAAGGCGCTTTCTGTCCGCGCTCACGGAGACTCCTTCGTAACGCCCCTTCGTGCGATGGCTGGGGCCAGGCCGGTAGGTGTCAGGTGTCAGCGCCGGAGAAGGCAGCTTGGCGTGGGCGGGCCGCACGTCCTTCCTGAAACCTGACACCCGAAACCTGAAACCACTGCTCCGTCCCGCCACGTCTCCGAGGCGCCCATGGCCAGGCTAGCGTGCGTACCCGTCCGGGTGCCGCTGGCGCCAGGACCAGGCGCTCTCGATGATGTCGCGGATGTTATCGTGTTGCGGCCGCCAGCCCAACTGCGCACGGGCCGCGGTCGAATCGCTGATCAGCCGTGGCGGATCGCCCGGGCGCCGCGGCGCCGGGCGCGCGTCGATCGAACGCCCCGTCACCTGTTTGGCCATGCGCACGATCTCGTGGACGCTGTAGCCGCTGCCGGAACCCACGTTGAAACTGCCGACCTCGCGGCTCTCGAGCGCGAGCAGGTGCGCCTGCGCCAGGTCCAGGACGTGGACATAGTCGCGGATGCACGTGCCATCCGGGGTCGGGTAGTCCGTGCCGTAGACGTTCACGTGTTCACGGCGCCCCGCGGCCTGACGATTGGACATTTGAACCGAAGAATATCGAACAAGGAATGTCGAATGTCCAAGGAAGAGCGACGTAACACCCATAGTGTAAGGTTCTTGTGCCTACGAAATCTTACTTGGACGTTCGACATTTCTTGTTCTTCTGTTCTGCGGTTCAATTCGTGTGGCTTCGCTCTGAGCGCGGCCGAAGTGTCCAAACCCCAGCCCACCGGCTCGCGCCCGTGGCTATTGATGCACCGCCCTCTGCGAGGGCTCAGCTCATGCCCCAGTGCGGCGGCGAGCCCTGCGTATTGCAGGGACCACAAACCGCGGTATTGTTGGCAAAGCACGACCGTGACCGACCGACCTGCGTGGCTGCTGGGGGTACACATGAACGCGCCTACTTGCCTGTTTCTGCTGACGAGCGCTGTAGCGGCGGCTCAGGCCGCCGAGGCCCCCGCCCTGAGCTTCTCCGTGGCCAATCCGAGAGAAGCGCCGGTTCAGGAGATCGTCCGGGTCTCGCTCCCGGTGCCGGCGGGGCAGGTCAAGACCGAACTGCCGACGTCCGTGACCAGCGCCGGCGCGCGCGTCCCGGCCCAGGCGGATGTCATCACGCGGCACCCCGACGGTTCCGTGCGACGCATGATGCTCAGCGTCCCGGTGCGATTGGACGCCAAGGCGAGCCTGGACTTCACCTGCGAGCCGGCCACCGGGGCCGTGCCCGAACCGGCGCTCGCCCAGGTCGAGGGCACGACCGCCACTCTCCGGACGGACGCGTTCGACCTGCAACTCCGGGATGACGGCCTGCAGATCACCGCCAAGGGCGGCACGCCGCTCGGCTCGCTGCGGCCGTTCGGTCCGCAACTGGCCGGCGGCCAAGCGGCAACGCTGAACGCCATCGCGAACGGCCCGCTCTTCGCCTGGCTGCGCTGGCGCCAGGACGGCTCCGACTACAGCCGCGAGGTCGATATCCAGGCGGACAAGCTGGGTCGGCTCACTCTCACGCACCGCATCCTGCGCCACCTCAAGGAGAATGGCTCGACACCCGACTTCGGGTTCGAACTGTCCGCGCCCGGCGCCGTGCCGGTGCGGCTTCCGGCACAGCCGGTGCGCTTTCTGGCCCTCCCGATCGCCGAACCGTTCGGGAAACACCCCGACCTGGTCGCGGCACTGAAACTCGCGGACGGAACGCCCGTCGCCATGACCAATCCGCTCGCGCTGCGACAGCACCGCGGCAGCCTGGCGGCGAGCCGCACGGACGCCGCCACGATCCTGCGCTTCAGCCGCATTGAGCCCGTCGCAAAAGAGACGGACGACCTGCTCCTGCAGGAGGGCATGTGGCGGACGCTCGAACTGATCCTGCACCCGGGATCGCCGGAAGAGCTTGCCGCGGCGGTCGACGCGCCGCTGATGGTGCGACCGGACTGGCGGCTGTTTGACGCCGTCTACCGCACCGGCCCGCCGCTGGAGGTGAAGAGCCCAGTCCTCAAGGCGCTGGTCGAGAAGTACATCGCCGCGCTGCAGGGCCTGTCCATGAGCGGCGACGACTGGGGCAGCCTCGGCGGGTTGGAGCGCTACAACCATTGCGCCTACATCTGGGAGGACGTGTTCCGCACCAGCGATCCGCGCCTGCGCCGCGTCGCGCTCGACTACTCGGAGAACTACCACAACTTCTCGGTCAACTGGGCCCTGAACCCGGAGGTCTACGGCGGTGGCCGCTACCCGCCGAATGCGAAGACGCAGCCGTGGTCCGGCAGTTTCCGCACCCGCCAGAACGATGCCGTGACGTTCTGCACCAAGGGCTACCACAGTTTCTGGCTGGCGTACGAAGAGACCGGCGATCCGCGCTTCCGCTACGCGGCCGAGCAGCAGGCCAAGTGGTCGTCCACGCACGTGCATGCGACGGTGAACTACATGCGCTGCATCGGCCAGGTCACGGATTTCGTCAAGCTCTACGAGTACACCGGCGACAAGTTCTACCTGGACAACGCCGTGCGGCTGTGGACCGAGTTCCAGGCCTGCCAGGACCCGGACCTGCTGTTCAACGAGATGGGCGTGCCCTCGACCGGCAACGACCTGTACGTCCCCGACGACAGCTTCGGGTACAAGAACCCGTACGTGAAGTCCTACATCGTCCAGTATGCCACCCACGCACTGCCGGACCTGCTGGCACACACGCCAAACGATCAGCGGCTGCGCGACACCATCATTGCCTGCAACGACTGGATGGCCAAGGTGCAGACCGCCGGGGGTGGCTGGTCGTACCCGGGCCCGACCACGGCCGGGTTGGGCTGGAACATCGAGTACTGCCACGGATTGATGACGGGGCACGGCATCGCGCCCAAGGACACCTATCTGGACGCGATCCAGCGGGAACTGCGCGCGATCATCGCACTGTTCGAGGTCTACGACGCCATCCCCAGCGGCGTCACGCCGTGGGAGTACCTGGCCGGCATGACGAACGCGGACCTGGGCAAGCAGTACCGCCTCGGCACCGACCGCGACCGCAACCGCGACTTCACGGACGGACGTCTCGAGTTCGGCTGCAGGCCGGACTCGAACGTCTACCTGCAGGCGCTGCTGCGCGACTACCTCAAATGCCGACCCGAAGAGTCGCTCTTCACCGCCGACGCGACGCTGGACAAGGTCCTCCAGATGCCCACCGCCACGGGCGGACCGCAGCGGCAGTCCGGCGACCCGTCGCTGCGCATTGCGGTGACGAGTTCGGTCTCGCCCGAGGGCCTGGCCGTCACGCTTCAAGGCAGTGCGGTCTACAAGCTCGCGGGCAAGGACCTGGCGTACCGCTGGGCGTTCCCCGACGGCAGCGTGAAGGAGGGCGGCGAGGTGTCGTCGACGTTCCCGCGGGCCGGGACGTTTGAGGTCAAGTTGCTGGCCCGCGACGGCGCCACGGAATACGCCCGCACGGTGACCATCCTGGTGCCGGTCGGTCCCGGCGACATCGGCCTGGCACGCTGGCCTGACGGCATCCGCGTCCAGGCCGAATCGCTCTCCAGCCAAGGCGGCGGCGCCATGCAGGTGAAAGTGCGGACTCCGCAGGAGAAGCTCGGGTCCGACGCCGGCTCGTTCTCCCACTGGGACGCCCTCGGCGCCTGGGTCGAGTGGAACTTCGAGGTCGTCCAGGCCGGCTCGTACTTCATGCTGCTCAAGTACGCCAATCCGGCCGCCAGCCAGCGCCTTGTCACCCTGGACGGCACGGACGTCGGGACGGCCAAGCTGGCCGCCACGGGCGGTTACAGCAGCCCGACGAAGAACGACTGGGCTGTCGAACTGCTGCGCGATGACGCGGGCAAACCGCTGCAGCTGCAGCTTGCCGCCGGCCGGCACGTCCTGCGCCTGGCCAACACCGACGCCAAGGGCCTCAATCTCGACTACATCGAGTTCCTGCAGGCGGCGGCCGGGAAGTGAGCCGCCCCCAGGAGAACCGTCGCCGCAAGGAAGCCTCAGGGGATGCACGTGATGCCGGCCAAGCCGCGACCGCGAGGAATCGGCGTCTGCGGGCCCTTGGATGAAGGGCAGGTCCCAACGCTATTGACCGTCGGCCGGAGGTCCACGCCGAAGTACTGCGGGCGGCCCCCCGCCCGCCGGCGAACTCGAGGAACCCGGGGAACTCGGGACTCGGGGGGGGACACTTTGTGACACCCTTGGCGCATATTGTCAAACGGCGACATGAAGCGCCTGTCCCCGAGGCTACCCGTTTCCTGATGCTGGACGCTATGAGGAATCGGCTCAAGGATCAGCCAAAGTAGAAGAGGACATTTCATGGTCCATGGATTTCTCACGAAGGGGCGCTGTTCCTGGTGTCTGGCGCTGGTTGTTGTCCTATCTTCCTCCGGGTGCAGTCCCCGGTTGGAACGCATGTCGCCTCGGGAAATTGTCAAGCTTTCTAACAAGGCGGCCAAATCAAGGGACCGGGAGTTGCTCAAGAGGCTGGCCTATGTGCCGGAAGGCCAAACCCGGGAGCAAGTTCAGGCAACCGTTGATTCGTTGATTGAGAAGAGCACTGAATCCAGCACAGCGGGGGCCATGTTCAAGTCCCTGTTCCGATTCAAGGCGGGAGCCGAGAGAATCTATGGCGACCGGGCCTACGTGTACCTGTATGCTGGGTCCGTAGTCACAGCGTGCCGACCGTATGCGGTTCTGGCGTTGGCCAAACAGGACGGCATGTGGAAGATCCGCGGCGAACGGCGAGAATGTGAAACGCCGGAATTCTGGCGGCGGATTCTGCAAACAAGCCCCGAAGACACCGACGCCCTGTACTATTTGGGATTGAGGTATTCCAGTGAGGAGCGGGTCATGTTCAACTCCACCCAGAAGTGGCCTGATGGGGACAAGGTGGGCAACACCTTCGTAGTGGTGCCTCACGATACAGTCAAGGCCACTCAGTACTTCGACGAATACCTTAGGAAAGCCCCCAACGGTTTCTGGGCACCCGTGATCCAGGATGGGTCCGGCGCGCCGATCAGGAAGGATGGACTGCGTAAGGCGCAGGAGGCCCTTCGGACGAATCCGGACGACCTCGAGGCATTAGGCGTTCTTGCCTGCAACTACGAGAATTTGGGCTTTTACCGGAAATCGAAGCTGGCCGCTCAGCGCTTCGTCGCGCTTGCGCCAGACGACAACAAGTTCAGGCGTGGAGAGGCAATGCGCGATCGAATCAGGACGTCGGATTTCAACCTTGCCGTTCAGAAGGAGTACTTCGACAAGAACCCTGAGAAGCTCAAGGAAGTCGAAGCAGAACTGGGTTTCAAACTGTTCGACGGTGAAGTGACGTTGCCGTGACCTTCTTGTTCACAATACTATCGCCGGCGAGGCGGATCACTGTGGGTTGGTATATCCGGATACGTTGTACCCCAAACCCTTATATATGCGGTTTTTTATATGAGTTCCTGTCCCACCAGGACCTCATAATCCCGGTGTCCGGCCTCCCGATCAGCGTTATCCGCACCTACAACTCGCTGAACATGACTCAGAGTGCAGACTTCGGTTACGGCTGGAGTTATGCCATCACCTCGCCGCGGGCGATACCGCCGCCATCGAGCGGCTCACCCAGTACATTGTCCGCTGCCCGTTCAGCCTGGACCGCATCGTCAGCCTCAACCCGGACGGCAAAGTCGTGTACCGCGCCGAAAGCCGACCGAAGGGAGACGGCCTGACTGGAGCGTAGCGGAACGTCAGGAACGAACGAAGTGAAGTGGCAACGCCGAGTGCCGGCCGTTCCCCGTTCCGGGCGACGGGCGCCTCCGTCAGGGCGTGAAGCGCAACTTTGAGGTCTTCGACCCCCTGGACTTCATTGCCGAGATCACGCAGCACATCCCGGACCCCGGCGCGCAGCAGATCCGCTACTACGGCTGGTACTCGAACAAGTCGCGCGGCCGGCGCGCCAAGGCTGCGACCTCCGCGGCCAAGCCCCAGCCCGTCAAGCCGGTCATCGAGGATGACGACACGCCGTACCGCAAGAAATGCCGGATGCGCTGGGCGGCACTGCTCAAGAAGGTCTACGAGGTGGACCCGTTGGTGTGCCCGAAATGCGGCGGTCGGATGA
>MHBL01000039.1 GCA_001803235.1 Lentisphaerae bacterium RIFOXYA12_64_32 | reverse complement strand
CGGCTCGCTCCCGCGGGTGTCGGAGCGAGCCGCTCCGACCGCTTTGGGCGCCAGCCCAAGTCAAACTTCGACGACCTGTGCAAGCAGAGTGAGGCCGGGTAGGTCGCGGTGCCAGCCCAGACGGCCTCCCCTGACTGTCGGAAGGTGACGGGACTCGATCCGCTGCTTGCACAGGTCGAACTCCGACCTTGTCTCCAGCTGCGGCTCGGAAGCCAACCTTGCGGGTCGCCGGGAACGGTTGTATGGTCACGGCAGCGGACGCGAGGTGGCAGGATGTGGCATTGTGTCGCGGAAGAAGGATAGCGCCACTTCACCCGTGCCGCGTCTTGTGTCGCTGTGAACAGAACCGTCTTGCGAGAATGAAGAGGGTATGACGATGCAGATCGACGTTGCGGATTTCCGGGTGCGCGAGGACAAGCAGGTCAAGCTGAAGAAGTGGCCCACGTGCGTAAAGCCTTTCTACAAGTCGAAGGCGCACTACCATGAACGGCTGCGGGCGCACATCGAGCAACTCAGCGCGCAGGAGGATCTGCTCTACGCGCACGATCGCTATGCCGTGCTGCTGATCTTCCAGGCCATGGACGCGGCCGGCAAGGACGGCGTCATCAAGCACGTCATGTCCGGGATCAACCCGCAGGGCTGCCAGGTCTACAGCTTCAAGCAGCCGAGCGCCGAAGACCTGGACCATGATTTTCTGTGGCGCACGACACGTCGCCTGCCGGAACGCGGGCGGATCGGCATCTTCAACCGCTCCTACTACGAGGAAGTGTTGATCGTGCGCGTGCATCCGGAGATCCTCCGCGGCCAGCGGCTCCCTGCGGAACTGCTGGACGGCGACAAGATCTGGGAGACGCGATACCGCTCCATCGTGGACCTGGAAAAGCACCTCCACCGGAACGGCACCCGGATCATCAAGTTCTTCCTGCACGTATCGAAAGAGGAGCAGCGGAAGCGGTTTCTCAGCCGCATCGACGAGCCGGAGAAGAACTGGAAGTTCAGCCTGGCCGACGTCGCGGAGCGGAAGCTGTGGAAGCAGTACATGAAGGCCTACGAAGCCTGCTTGAGCGCCACCAGTACGCGTCACGCGCCCTGGTACGTGGTTCCCGCCGACGACAAGGAGAATGCGCGTCTGATCACGTCCCAGATCATCGTCGACACGTTCAAGAATATGAAGATGGCGTACCCCAAGCCCAGCGCGCAGCGCCGCCGGGAACTGCAGTCCATCCGCAGGCAACTGGCGGAGTAGCGGCGCTGAGGGGAGGGGCGACGCCAGTGCTGCTGAGGTTCACCTGTTCCGCGTGTCCGCCGTGCTTGGCAAACGCGTCGGGATCGCGGCGAATCGTGGCCATCGGCAGCGGCCTGTGGAGTGCGGCGGCAGAGGGCGAGTGAGCCCTTCGACGCGCTACGCTTGCTCAGGGCTGACCAAGTCAGCGCCCGGCGACACCGCTTTGGCTGTGGTGCGTTGCGCGGGCAATGCGCCTCAGCCAAAGCGGTGTCGCGCCGCCCGTGGCGGACTTGCCACCGCACTTCATAGGGTGACGTCGACGAGAACCTAGTGCTCGTCCGCCAGAAGTTCTCCCGCAATTCAGCGGCTCGCGCAGGAGGCACGGAT
>MHBL01000038.1 GCA_001803235.1 Lentisphaerae bacterium RIFOXYA12_64_32 | reverse complement strand
CAGGGCCGCCGGCCCGCGGCAGGTCATGGTGTCCAAATGGTGCCCAAACAAGATGAAACTGGCGGAAACCAGGCAAAAACCGCGGACACCAAACGAAAAGCTCTACATGATTGAGTCGCAGTACGTTGTATCATACTTCACGCATGTCCAACAAGCTGCGAATTCTGCCTGGGTGAGTTACCTGGCCTCCACCTTGGACTCACGCACCACGTCCGACCGACCAGCGCCTTGCGGCTTCCTGTGTCGCGCACTATCTTCCGTTCCAAGTTTCCCGGGCGCCTGGGCAGGATACCGCCTCTCATGCTGGAACTGGACCATTTCCGACTTGAGAACGATACGACCGTCTTCATCGACAACCTGTCGGTGAAACTCGGCCCGGGGCAGAGTCTCGGCGTCGTCGGCCCGACGCAGTCCGGCAAGACGTTCTTACTCACGACACTGGGTGGACGCCGCAACTGCACGCCGGCGAAAGCGCGGGCCCCAGGTTTCTTCCGCCGCTGGCGCCTGAACCGCGGCACGCCCGCGGCGGTCCGGGACCTTGTCGAAAAGCACTTCGGCGTTCCGCTGCCGCACGTTCTGTCCGACGCCGGTGCGTCCCGCGGCCAGAGCCAGCTCCGGTCTGTCCTGGCCTACCTGCTGGGCCTCAAAGCCGACGTCGCCTACCTCGACACGCCGTTCCTGAATCTCGACGTGGTCACACTCCGCCAAGTCCGCGCGTTCATTCCGGAGTTTCTGCGCCTGACCGGCAAGTGCGCCGTGATCACCTCCACGGACGACGACCTGGACTTCGCCACCGTCACGGTCCGCCTGCAGCCACATCCCAAGGAGAGGACGTCCGCATGAAAACATGTGTTCGGTGTTCAGGGTTCAAGGTTCGGGACCAGAGATCAGGACAACGACGCGGCGCTTGCCGGTGGCCGGCCATGGCGCCGTGGTGGTCGCGACCGCTGGGCCTCTTGGCGCTGGTCGCGGCAAGTGCACTGCCATGCCGTCTGCACGCTGCCAATGGCGCGGCGCCGGCGCTTCGCGACGTGCTGGTCGTCGACGCCGGCAAGAACTCGACCACAATTGTGCTGGCCGAGAAACCGACCGCCGCCGCACAGTTCGCCGCACTCGAAATGCAATACCACTTGGAGAAGATCAGCGGCGAAAAGGTCCCGATCGCACAAGAACCGCAGCCCGTGAACACGCCGGTGAAGATCGCGGTGGGCGCCACGGCTCTCGGCAAGTCGCTCGGGTTCCCCGTGGACAACCTCGGGCCGTGGGAGTTCCTCGTGGCCGAGAAGAATGGGACCATCGTCACAGCCGGCGGGGACGACCCCCGCACCGACAAAGCCGAGTGGGGTTCCATTGGGCTCGTCTTCAACGGCAAGCCGAACGGGACCTGCCGCGCCGCGTTCGAATTCCTCGAGGAATTTTGCGGCGTGCACTGGTACCTGCCCTCCGAAGCCGGCATGGTCCTTCCCGCCGTGACCAGGCTGGTAGTGCGCATGGGTGAACCCGTACGCCGGCGCTCGGACTTCCGCTCCACCTCCTTCTACCCGTACCAGGTCAACGGCAACATGTTCTGCGCTCCCGACACCCCGGAACTCACAGGCGACAACGTCCCCGACAGTGACATGGAAAAATGGCGCCGCAACCTGTGGACCATCCCCGTCACGACCAAGGACATGCTGCCCGTTGTCGAGGTGCAGCGCTGGCTGCTCCGGAACAAGGTCGGCGGCGAACCGTACGGGCCCAATCACAGCATGGGCAACTGGATCACGCGGTTCGGCCCCGAGCACCCGGATTGGTTCTCGTGGAAGACCAAGGAGAAAGTCGACGAGTTCTTGGCCAAGTACCCCGACGACCGCGAGCGGTTCAACAAGTTCCACGAGATCGGCACGCCCTGCCTCACCGCGCCCGGCCTCTTCGAGCAGGTCGCCGCCGACGCGCGCGACTACATGGACCGGCAGCAAGGCAAAGGCGACCCGGCCAGAAAGGACATCCCCTACCAAGGCTCGCAGGGCCGCTTCTTCGGTATCGTCATGAACGACAACTATGTCCTGTGCCAGTGCCCGACCTGCAAGCCGCTCTACGAGAAACCGCCGGCGGACTGCCCGCTGTGGGGCGGCGCATCGGGCAAGGCCAGCTTCTACCTCTGGGACTTCGCCAACCGCGTCGCGCGCGAACTCCACACCACACACCCGGACGGCTGGGTCGGCGGCATCGGCTACCACGACTACATGCCGCCGCCGCGTGACTTCACCCTCGAACCGAACGTGGCTGTCACTATCTGCACCTATCTCGGCAACTGGACCCCCGCACTGCGCGAAACGGCCTACGGCCTGATCGGCGCCTGGCGCGACCAGGCCAAGTGTCAGTGGATCGGTCTCTGGGAGTACTTCTGCTACTGCTCCATGTCAGCCTATCAGCCGATGTTCCCCAAAGTCTGCCCACGCCTGCTGGGCGAGGACGTCCGGAAACTCTACCAGATGGGCGTCCTCGCCGAGTTCATCGAGGGCGAGGAAATTTACCGGTTCAAGGATGCGCCGGACCGGGGCTGGGCCATCTGGTCCAACCCCATCTGGCTCTACCTCAACGTCTGGATCCGGTTCAAGTTGTGGGACGACACCACGCGCGACGTGACCCGGTTGCTCGACGATCACTACCGGCTCTTCTACGGCCCGGCCGCCAAGCCGATCCAGGCTTTCTACGAGCGCATCGAGAACCGGGTCACCGACATGTCGCTGCGCGGGCCCAAGACCTTCAACGACTCGTCCAGCAACCGGCAGATGGCGGACTTCGAGTACCTCTTCCCGCCCGACGTCATGGCCGAACTGCGCCGGGCCGTTGACGAGGCCAGCGCCCTGGCCGTCGACGAACCCTGGAAAACTCGCGTCGGCTGGGTGCGGATGGGCTTCCTCGAACCGCAGGAGAAAGCTGCGGCCAGGTACGTCGAACAGAAGAAGAAGACCGCTGCCAATCGCCCGCGCGAAGGCGTCTGCTACCGGCTGACAACCGCCCCGGAAATCGACGGCGTGGGCGCCGACGCCGCCTGGGCCGCGCTGCCGGCGTTCTTCCTCAACGACTGGCGTACGGCCGCCAAACCCAAAGTGCCGACCTGGTTCCGCATCGGGTTCGACGATACCGCTCTCTACTTCCTGGTGCGCTGTGATGACCCCAACGTCGCGAAACTCCGAGCCGTCTACAAGGACCGCGACAGCGACGTGTACCAGGACGACTGCATCGAGGTCCACCTCACGTTCGATCCGGACCGGCAGCAACGCTGCCAGGTCCTGGTCAACTCACTCGGGACCATCCAGGACTTCCGCCATTCGGTGAATGAGGCAGGCGCCGACATCACCGACCTGAACTGGAATTGCGGCGGCGCCATTGCCGCTGCCAAGGTCGACGCCCAAGGCTACACGGTCGAACTGAAGCTGCCGCTCGCGGCGGTCGGCGGCGCTGCCAAGCCCGGCGCCCTGTTCTACGCCAACATCTGCCGCGAGAAATATTCCCTGGCCGACGGCGCGAGTCCCGACAGCCTGCACGCCTGGTGCGCCACCCAGGGCGGCTTCTCGGACGCCAAGTACTTCGGCCGCATCGTGCTGGCCGACACGGACGGCTGGCGCCTGTTCTTCAATCAGGAGACGCAGCCGCCATCGCCCGTCCTGTACAAGGCCGAAGGCAAGGACTGGATCGCGGCGCCCGACACCATCACGGCCGTGCCGGAACAGGACCGGGTCCGCTTCGCGATGAAGTGCCCGGCCGTAGCCCAGAACGGCAGGACCTATGGCGGCTTCACGGTCGCGCTGGACCCGCCTGTCGATCCCGCCCGCTTCCCGGTTGCGGAGATCGCATTCCGCAAGCCCAGCCTCGATGTGATGCTCGAACTGGTCTACGGCTATATCGGCGACGACGGCAAGGACTACAGCAACTACTTCCTCCCCTCCCGCGCCGGCGAGGTCAACGAAGCGACACAGGTTTTCGCCGGCGCCTTCGCCAACGCCTGGGACAAGGACAAGCCGCCGCCCAAGCTGATCAAGAGCATCACCGTCTACGGCGTCGTGGAAGGCCCGAAGACACCCATCGAATGCGACTTCGCACTCGAGTGGCTCCGCGTCTGCAAGGAGTCGTTGCGCCCGCCGCAACCGTGAGGAGCCTGATGCCCACGTCCACGGGTCCAGACTGTCTGAGTCGTGCGTCCGGGGCACTCCGCTGCGGTCCCGCCCGCGAATGGGGGCCACGCGGTTCAACACCTTCCCATGCCCTCGCGATTCTCGGCTTCGTCCTCTCGCTCCTCGCGGTCGCCGCACAGTCCGAGCCGCTGGACAAGCTCCTCGCCACGCCCGACGGACTGTGGAGCATCCCGGCCGACGGGTTCCTGACCCCGGAACGCGCTCCGTACTTCCGCTGGCTCTCCGCCGACAAGCAAGACGCCGTCCGCTATCCCGGCTACGCCAACAGCCCACCGCTCACGTTCCTCGACATGACGGTCTACGAAGCGGTGCTCCGCTTCACGGATGGACGGCTCGGAAAGCTGGAAATCTCCGTCTTCAACCGCGGCGACGCGGGCGCCGTTCGCGAAAAGGACCTTTTTGAGGGCTTCGTCAACGGCGTGCAGCAGCGTATCTCCGCCTGGGTCGGCTCCCCCGGACAGGAGGTCGGCAAACAACGACTGGTCGCCAACCTGACGGTTCGGCAGCGGAACTGGGCCCAAGACACCGTTGCGCTGCATCTCATCTGGAGCTGGTCCAAGAAGGCCAACGAAGGCTTCCGCGCCGAGTATGTCCAGATCGAACTCGTTCCTGCCGGCAACGAGGGCAACACCAAGCCGGACCGGGTCAATCTGGACGTCACCCAATCCCGCAAGGAAAGCCAGACCCGCGTGCGCCGCGAGGCCAACGGGGACGTCTTTGTCGACGGGGTGCCCATGGTCGACCAGGGACCGAACCGCGGCTACTGCGCCGCCGCCACCGCGGAACGCATCCTGCGCTACCTCGGGGCCGACGTGAACCAACACATGATCGCCCAGATGGCCGACAGCCAGGCCGATCAAGGCACCGACTCGGAGGCGTTTCTGCGCATGCTCAAGCGAGCTGGCGTCAAGATGGGATTCTCGCTCAAGGAACATATCACCCTGGATGCCGTCACATTCCTGCAGTCCATCGACCGCTACAACGCTCTGGCCAAACGCAAGAAAGCCCCTCAGGTCAACGTGCCGCGCGGCGGTGTGGTCGTCGTGTCCGACATCTTCCGCCAGCTTGACCCCCGCATCTTTCTGGAGATGAAGACCACCCGGGAGAAGAGCGACTACCGCGCCTTCCTAAGCACAGTCAGTCACCAAGTTCAGGACGGGATCCCGCTCGCGTGGTCCGTGTACTTGGGCCTGTACCCCGAGGAGAATACGCCGGCACAGGCACAGGGCGGACACTTGCGCATCATCATCGGCTTCAACCCCACCGCCAGAGAGATCATCTACACCGACTCCTGGGGCCAGGGCCACGAGTTCAAACGCATGCCCATGGACAACGCCTGGGCCATGACCACGGGACTGTCCTCCTTCGAACCCCACGGCGGCCGCAGCAAGTGACGAGAGGCGAGGGAGTCCGACGATCGACACTCCGTGCTCCACACAGAACGGCGGTCGCGCCAGGAACGCACTCCAAGCCGTCCGGTTTGGGAACACGCCTGGTTTGGTGCCCCCCCGCCCACCGGCACCGTCCAATCAGCCGATTTCTCGTCCACTTCAGCGGAAAAATGCTAGACATGCCGAACCGTCCGGTGCTATGTTCCTTACAATGCTGTGTTCATCTGACGAGGAGGCCTGCATATGGGGATTTGCCGCGACCGCCGAAACTTCATGTTGACCGACCATCTCGCGCCGCCACGACGGACCCGACCTCACTCGTTCACGCTCATCGAGTTACTGGTCGTCATCGCCATCATCGCGATCCTGGCGTCCATGCTCCTCCCGGCACTTCAGTCGGCCAAGGACCGCAGCAAACGCACCCAGTGCCTCGGAAACCTGCGCCAGATCTACCATGCGACCGCGTTGTACGCCAGCGACTGGGACGACCGGTTGCCGTGGCGCCCCACCACGGACCCGCACAGCGTCAGGAACCTCACCCCAACCTACAACTTCAATACCTCCCTGGTTGACGCGTATCTGAACGGACTGCGCGACTCCGTCATGTTCTGCCCTGGACGTCTGTACGAGAAGCGGAACCCGACCATGGTCGCGCTCGGGTACAACGAGTACTACGTGACCTATCAGTACAACGCGCTCCCGAACTCCGCCGCCTGGTTGGCGCCCTTCGTGAACCTCAGCCGTTTCGCTGGCACGGACTCGCGGTACGGACTGTGGAACTGCCTGACCCTCAAACGCATCGGTTGGTTCGAGTATTTTGGCCACGATGCGCCCATCGCCGGCGTTCCGCCAACCGGCATGAATGCCAACTTCATGGACGGTTCGGTGCGCTGGGTCGGCTGGGGCCAGACGCAACCATTTTTCACCACCGCGTCGGGCAACTTCTACTGGCCCACGCCGTAACGCCGCGCCCCCAATGCTACTAACTCACATTTTGCATTTCTCTTGTGTAACATTAACTATTGCCGTTTAACATGTTAAAGTATAAGTAGTAGGATCCTTCGGGGGTGCTGACAAGGCGCTGTCTCGGTGCTGGAGGACCGTGTCGTCCGTCCCCAACGGGGACACGATGCGGCGTAGCCGCCAATGAACCCGTTCACCTGCCACGCAAGGTGGCAGGGGTCTATGCTCCGCCCTTTGCTGACGCATCACGACGATGCCGCAGGGCTGTTTCAAGATTCGTGACCGTCGCGTGCAGCGAGTACCCCCGGCGTGTCCCCACGCCGGGGGGGGCGGCCTGAGGACAGGCCGCCCCTACCAGGTGTGCGCGGAGGTGTGGCCTTCCGAGACGCGGCGCCAGATCTTGAAACAGCCCTGACGATGCCGGCGTCACACTTGACCTCAGCCGAGCGAGGGTATATTCTTTCGCAAAGCAACAGTTTGGTTGGTTTATTCGAGAGCACGTGCGGTATCGGGACGGTGAGGGGACGGTCGACGGACGCATGCCGGGATTTCCCCGTCCTGCACGCAACCGGAAGCGGTGACGGTCACCGGCACCGAGAGGAGTGTGACGCTTGACTCTGCGGGCAGTCATCATCGGCCTCCTCGCCGCCTGGCTCATCGCCGGGTTCGGGTATGTCAACGACTGGGTCCTCGACCTGGAGCGCTTCACGGCCGGGCGCCTGCTTCCAGTCATCGTCCTCGGGCCGATGTTCCTCGGCCTGGTGCTCCTCAACCCTCTGCTGTTTCGGTTGCGCCGTTCATGGGTGCTGCGCCCGGCCGAAATCGGACTGATCGTCGTGCTGACCAGTGCCGCCTGCAGCATCTGCGGCGGCGGCCTCATGGACCACCTGCTGCAGACGCTCGTACTCCCACACCACTGGAACCGGGTCACTCCCGGGTGGAAAGAACGCCACCTGCTCGACTACGCCCCGAAACAGGCACTGGTCGACGTCCGAGACCGCGACGACGTACTGAACCGGTTCATCACCGGATCGGACAAAGTGCGAGAGGCGTCACCGTCCGCAGCGCGGCGATTGCGGCGGCTGTGGAACCAGGTTCCCTGGGACGCCTGGCTGCCGCCGTTGCTCACTTGGCTGCCGCTGGTCCTGCTCTCGGCACTGGCCTCCGTGTGCCTGGCCATCATGGTACACCGACAGTGGTCCGAACACGAGCACCTCGGCTATCCCATTGCCGAGTTCACCACCGCCCTGCTCGAACCGAGCGAAGGTCGGCCGCTCAACGCCATCTTCTACAACCGACTGTTCTGGATGGGCTTCGCCGCCGTCTTCCTCGTCCGCCTCAACAACGGACTCTGCCAGTGGTTCCCCGCGTATCTCATCCCCGTGCAACTCAGTTTCAATTTCACGCCACTCGGCAAGCTCTGGCCCTGGATCATGGACGTTCCGTTCGGCGGCAACACACTGCTGTACGTCACCGTGTATCCACTCGTCATCGCGTTCGCCTTCTTTGTGAGTTCCGAGATTGCGCTGACCCTCGGCCTGACCGAACTGCTCTGGGTCGTGATCGCCGCGCCCATGGTCAAGGTCGGCATCGATCTGTCGACCGACTACGGGCTGGGCGGCTGGTCCGCCTGGCAGCGTGTGGGCAGTTACACCGCCTTCGGCCTGATGCTGTTCTATGCCGGACGCCACTACTACGGGGAGATGCTTGTCCGCGCGGTGACCGCCTGGCGCAAGACCGAGCGGATCGATGCAAGCGTGTGGGCCTGCCGACTCTTCCTCGTCTCGACGGTCCTGATGGTCCTGCTGACCATGCGGCTCGGGCTGGAACTGCCTTACGCCGTCGGTACCGTGGCGCTCATGCTGCTGTCCTTCGTCGTCGTATCCCGGATCAGCGCGGAATCGGGACTGTTCTTCATTCACGCACGTTGGCAGCCGTTCACCGTGCTGCTCGCCATGTTCGGCGGCTACGCCATGGGCCCGACCTCGTTGGTCATCTCGGGACTGGTCTGCATGGTACTCTGTTTCGACCACAGCCAGTTCCTCATGGCCTACCTCAATAACGGCCTGAAGATCGGCGAGAAGCTCGACCTCGCTCCGGCCAAGGTCGGCGGCCTGACGATGGGCATGTACGTGATCGGCGCACTCCTGGCCACCGTCATTGCACTCTGCGCCACCTATCAGGCCGGCACCCCAACACAGTGCGGCTGGTCCTACCGCCAGACACCGGTCATGCCGTTCGAGGCCGCGGACAAGGAAATCCTGCGCCTCACAGCGACCGGTTCGCTCGAACAGGCGCAACAGTCGCCCTGGTACCAGCGTCTGGGTAGCGTCCACCCCAAGCCCAGCTTCGTCTGGGCCGCCACGTTCGGCTTCGTCGGGGTCCTGTTGCTCAGCGTCCTGCGGTTGCGCGTGCCGCGGTGGCCGCTGCACCCGATGCTGTTCCTGCTCTGGGTCACCTGGCCGGCTGCCCTGCTCTGGAGTTCATTCCTCATGGGCTGGCTCGTCAAGACCCTGAGCCTGAGGTTCGGCGGCTTCGAACTCGTGCGCAAGCTCCGCCCGCTCATGATCGGCATCATCGCCGGCGAGATCGCCGCCGCCCTGGCCTTCATGCTCTGGGGCGCCATCTACTTTGCGACCACCGGTGACAAACCCGCCCTGTACCAGTTCTTCCCGAGGTAAACCGAGTGCACAACGCCAGGGCTGTTTCAAGATCTGGCGCCGCGTCTCGGAAGGCCACGCCTCCGCGCGCACCAAGTAGGGGCGGCCTGTCCTCAGGCCGCCCCCCCCCCCGCATTCCTCACCCCCCGCCGACAAACGGCTTGCCCTGAGGGCGCCAGATACGTTCCGGGCCGAGCTTCAGCCGCTCAAACATGTCCCACACGGAGCGGATGGCGGCCAGGTGCGACTTGTCGTGGGCATCGGACCCGGGCGAGAACATGCAGCCCTCCTCGGCGAGGATGGCCAGGTAGTCGGCGTATTCGTCCAGGTACCCGGACGGATTGGCGCCGCAGACAAGATTCGCTTGTGCGTTGATCTCAATCGCGGTTCCAGTCTCGCGCGCCACCTGCCCCAGTTCGCGGGTGAAGGACTCCGGCACCACGCGTACCGAGTCGAACCACGGCCACTTCTTCTGGTCAAACTCGTACTTGCCGAACCAGTACGGGTGCACCAGGACATCGATCAGCGGGTCCTGACACGTTTTCAGGTGATGCCGGTGCTGAATCTCAACCAGTTTCCGCAGGTCGTACTCCTTCAGGTAGGTGCAGTGAATGCCACCAATGGCAAACTGGAACCCCAGCCTCTCCTTCACCTCCGCATTGAATGCGAACTCCCCGTCGCACCCGAGGAAGTTGAGCTCTACTCCGAAGTACACGGGCATGGCCGGTTGCGCCTGCTCCAGGTCGCGTCGGATCAACTCGTGCAATGGAAGCTTGTCCAGCGTGTTGAGGTGGTCCGTGATCCCCAGGCACGTAACCCCGACCCGCTGGCACTCCTCCATGATCGCGGGCACCGTCATGGTCTGGTTCGCGCACTTCAGGTAGTGCGTGTGAGTGTGAAAGTCGTACGTCGGTTTCACGGTTGCCTCCGTCATGATTCGCCAGGATCAGGATTGTGCCTCCCCGGCGAATGCCGAAGAGTCGGATCCCGGCACACTAAGGGGAGCAACGTAGACCAGGGAAGTGGCGGTGTCCAGTCAGACGTGCGGCGTCACTGTAATGCGTCAGCGCCCCCGGCCGGTGGACCGGCCGGGAGCCGCTGACGCATTACGGCGTCACTCAGAGCGCCTTCGCACCGGTGGACGGCTCCCCGGCGGATGGCGCAGCCTGCGGCGGGATGATGGCAGTGTCCTCTTCCTTCTTCGAGTCCGGCGCCGCATCGGCGGAAGCCGCAGGCGCCTTGCGTCGCAACATCAGAGATACTGCCGCACCCAATCCCATGGCGCCGGCCACCACCTGTACCAGTTGCCCGAGAAACGGCACAAACCCGGCCAGCAACAGCAGCAACCCGCCCCACAACACGGCCAAGAACGTGACGCCGACGCTCGCTGAATTGATGTTGCTCAAGACTCGGTCGCCCAGTTCGTGGGCCGCAACCGCCACGCCCGACACGCAGACATAAACCGTGACGAGGATCACCAGCAGCGCGAACAAACCGCGGAGCGCTTCGGGCAGGTTCTGAACCAGCATCACCGCCAACACCAACACCAGTGCCGTCAGCAATCCGGCAAGAAGGCTCCGCACCGGATGCTGCGCCAGAATCATACTCCCGTCCCGTAATGCCTGTGGACGAACCACGCTGTACATCAACAGCAACGCCAAGACCCCCAACCCGATGGCCGACCCGATCAGCAGGAAGAACGTCATCACCCGGGTCTGGTCGGGGAGCGGTAACTGGTGGAAACCATTTCCGCGCGGCGCCGGCCGTCCAACCCCGGGAGCATTCGCGGCCACCGACGCGCCGGGCGGCTCGCCGCCCGCCCAGGGTGGTTGCTGGAACGGCCGCGCGTCGCCGGCGACCACCGGCGCGGCAAAGTTCCACGCCAAACCCACCATGGCCAGAAGCAGAACCACAGAGTGCTTCATCTTCAGACTCCTTCCGTCATGCGCGGCGACCTGGCCGCCGACCTGCAAACGCTTCCTGGCGACTGACCTGGTACACCGCAAGGAACGCGAACGCCACCAGCAATCCGGCCACGCCAGCCGTCAGCGTCCAATCGATGTTGGCGGGGACATGAACCCAATCCCAAGGGCCTGCCACCGCCGCTTGCAGTGCGCCAACCGCGGCGGCAGGCAACCCCGCCAGCCATTGCCCGTAGAACTCGGTGACCAGGCTGACACCGGCGCCCCAGAACTCGCCCAACCCGACATTGAGCAGTACGGTGGCCGCGATCTCCGCCACGACGATCAGCACCAGAACTGGGATGACCGGGATGGCCGCTGCGGACTCCGCACGCGCCCGCACTGCAGCCATTACACCGCTCACGAACTCCGCAGGCGCCACATAGTCAACGCTCGCGAAGACCGTCGCCACGTCGCGACACGAGACCATCACCTCGCGGCACGGCGCACACTGGCGCACGTGCGCATCCACCTTGACACGCTCCGCCTCATCAAGCCAGCGGTACTCCAGGATCAGTTCTTCGATACGCTCACAACTCGGTTTCATTTGAGTCCCCTCCATCTTGGAGGTTTCGGGTTTCGGATCCTTCATCTCGTCGGATCGAACACTTCACTTGCCTAACCTAACAGCCTGCAGCCTATCCACCTACAGCCTCGCCCTACGGCGGGACCTGCCACTCCGCGATGGCGCCTTGCCGCAACTTCTCACGCGCCCGATGCAGCGCGACCTTCACCGCGGTCTCGCTCATGTGCAGAATTTGCGCCACCTCGGCACAGGCACAATCCGCAAGGTAGAACAACGCACAGACTTCCCGCAACCGGCCCGGCAGACCGTCCACCACCGACCGCGCCGCCGCGTGCCGTTCCTGCGTGAACGCAGAGCGGTCCGGTGCCAGCCCCGGATCTGGGATCGCCTCCAGAGCCCTTTCCGTTGCGTCATCCGGTTCCTGCGCAGTCCGCAATCGCCGCGCCACCACGTTGTGGGCGCAGTTGGCGGCGATCCGGAGCAGGTACGGCCTCAGAGGTCGCCGCGGGTCGAACTGCGCCAGATGTCGGTGTAACCGGATAAAGGCTTCCTGCGCCGCATCAGCGGCGTCGGCATGGTTCCGCGTGATGGCCCGGGCGCAGCCAAACACCGCGCCTTGGTAACGCAACACGATCTCGCGAAAGGCCGAATCATCGCCCCGAATCACCCGGGCGATGACCTCGGCATCACAGATTTCGTTGACCGCTTCCAGACTCACATGCTGTCCCCGGGATCCTCACACCGTCACACACCAGGCGCACTCCGAAAGCCCTCCCCCGTCCACGCCTCACCGCCCCTGTGCCGCCAACTGCTGGATCTGGTCTCCGGGCGCTTTGACCGTGATCGCCAGCCGATTCTCATCCTGGGTCACTGTGATCGCCCTCAAGAGACTCCTCAACAACGGGTTCTGAACACTGTTTGAATCATCGCTCTTCAGTATCACGAACCCCTGGATGATGTGGCCGATCCCTTCCGCATGCTCCGGCGAGTCGACGCCCAGGTTCAGCACCACGTCGACGTCCTTCGCCAAACCGCCGGATGCCCACACGTCGATCACGTACCGCGCCATCTCCTTGTCCGCCCCTGGCCAATCCACGGCCGGCCCGATCAAGGTTCCCGCCAAGACGCTCTTGTCGTTCTTCAAACGCTCCAACCGTGGCTGGTCTGCCGGCAACGACTTCGCAGCGCCCTGCAGCGTCGCGAGGAACGACATGACCGACGTCTCGTCGCCCACCACCATCGTCTCCGCGTCCACGACGGCGCCCATCTGCATCGTGTTCTTCTTCGCATCCAGGAACCGGCACGCGAAGTCGCAGTCCTGGCGCCCCAGGTCGGTCACGTTCGGCAGATTGCCGAACCGCGCCCGCACCGCCTGACCATCAAACCGCCCCTTGCACACCACGACACCCGCATTCGGCTGGCTCGAAAGAAGCCACAAGGTGTCGACGTCGCTCAGAGCGATACCCACGTTCTGCGACAGAAACTCCTGCACCAGACCGAACTTGTCCGCCTGCTGCTGCAGGATTGCCGTCATCAGTTCACTCTGCAACGCCGCCTTCAGGTCGACGCGCAAGACAATCTTGGTGCCCTGCGGAATATACCGGGTAACGTCCAACCCCGCGAGCGCCGACACCGTCGCCGTCAGCACCGCCCCGACCAGCAACTTCGCCATGACCTTCCTCATCGCCGTGACTCCTCTTTCTCGATCCAGTGTTCTGTCGATCCACCGCCGTCCCCCGTCAGGGTCCCGCGTCCGGAGCCCGTGGAATCGGTCTCGTCCTCAGCGCGCTGTCACCGAGTAATACCGATCACCGCTGCGGAAGGTTACATCTGGACCGCCCGTCCGCCCCGTAATGCGTCAGCGCCCCCCGGGCGGTGGACCGCCCGGTCACATCAAGCTGTTACTCTGGCGTTTTCGTCTGAGTACCGCCGTTCAGGCGGAAGTGGCAGCGACGCTTCAGCGAGCGGGCGCAAGGCCTTGCCATCCGCACACGTGTCGACACGCGGAGAAAGAAGACGCCACAACGCGAACATCTCCTCCGTGAGTAACATGGGAGTCGCGGGAGGAACGACTGCGTGCTGGCCCATGCGAGAGACCCCCGTGGCCTTGTGCCACGGGTGAATCGGGTTCGCCCGCCAAACGTGCGTGTCCCCACTCTCTTCCCTTTCCCCCGTCCGCCGGCCGGGAGCCGCTGAGAACCCGTGAAAAAATCGCCTGAGACGAATGGTCGTCTCG
>MHBL01000037.1 GCA_001803235.1 Lentisphaerae bacterium RIFOXYA12_64_32 | reverse complement strand
CCGGCACGAGTAACACCAACCCATGATCGGCCGGTCCGCCGGCCGGGGGCGCTGACGCATTACCGCAGATCGTCCCCGGACCGTTGAAACACCGGGGCTGCCGTGGTATGGTTGCTGGCCATGGTCGAATTGGGTACATCCCTGAGGGGCTGGTAGTACGGGAGGAAAATCGACATGGGAACGACGACACGCCTGGGCTGTAGCATTGCCACGCTCTTCGCCGTGGCCGCGTTCGCGCAGACCAAGCCCACGTTGCTCGTCACGTTCGACAATGACTTCACCGGCGAAGGCCGGCAAGGCGCCGTCGTCGGCAAGCTTGTCGACCAGCCGGTGTTGACCCCCGGCAAGTTCGGGCAGGCACTGAAGTCCGGGCCGGACTCGGGCTACGTCGAGTATCCCACCGCTGGCCTGTTCACGGCCCAGGGCGGCACGGTCGAGATGTGGGTCTGCCCGCTGGACTGGACGCCGGACGCGCGCGAGTTCCACGTCTTTTTCGAGATGCAGGCGCCGGCCAAGGACGGCTGGCTCATCCTCTACAAATACTTCGAAGGCGTCCGCATGCTCATGCTGACCGCCGAGAACGTGGCCGGCCCGTTCTTCTCCTGCGCCTTCCCCGTGCCCGAGTGGAAGCCGGGCGACTGGCACCACATCGCCGGCACCTGGTCCACTGCCGGCGTCATGTGTTACATCGACGGCAAACCGGCCATGAAACTGCCGGCTGCCGGTGCCCTGCCCCGGAGCCTGGGCGAGACGTTTCGGATCGGCGATCACCCCTGGCACATCGGGCGTAAGACCAGCTCTCTGGTGGATGACGTACGTATCTACGACCGGCCGCTCAGTCCCGCCCACATCACCGCGCACGCCGCCGGTGACTACGACACGGCCGTCCCGCTGAGCCCGGACAGCGCCGTTCTGCGGGTCAGCCTCTCGCCCGACACCAGCCAGGTCGCGGCAACGGTGTTCACTGGCGGTGCCGATGTCGACGACGCAAAGGTCACGGCCAGAGTGGCCATGGTCCGTAAGGGTGACGCACTGCCGAAAAATGCCCAGACCGTGCCGTTTGTTGCGGCACAGACGACGTGCAACCTCGCCATGCTCTCGACCGACCCGGGCGAATACGAGGTCGTGGCCGAACTCCTCGTCGACAGCGCACGAGTCTGCGAACTCCGCAAGCCGGTCGTGGTGCCGGAACTGACATGGAAGGGCAATCGTGTCGGGCTCGAAGACAAGGTGCTGCCGCCCTGGACGCCACTGACGCTTGATGGCACGACGCTGAACTGCTGGGGCCGCCAGTACGTGTTCGGCCAGAGCGCCCTGCCCGTCCGCATCACGTCCGCCGACGCGGAACTGCTCGCGCGCCCGATGTCCCTCGACGTTGCCGTGGCCGGCCAGCCGGTCGTCTGGACGCAGCAGTCCATGCGCGCCGTCTCGCAGTCCGACACGCGGGCAGAGTTCGCAGGCGAACTCAAGGGCAAGGCCGGCGAGAAAGAGGTGTCTTTCACCACTCGCATCGTGGCCGAGTACGACGGTCTGGTTATGGTCGACCTGGCCTGTGCGGACTCCGCCAACCTCGCCGCCGACAAGATCACCCTCGACATTCCCGTGCCCAAGGACCGCGCCCTGTACCGGCACCGCTACGTCCCCGCCTGGGCCGGCCTCGTCGGAAACCTCCCGACGGGCAACGGCGTCGTGGACAAGGACGCGTTCATCTGCTACGCCTGGCTGGGCGACAATGACCGCGGCCTGTTCTGGATGTGCGAGTCGGACCAGTTCTGGCCCAACGCGGAAAGCCCGAACGCGTTCGAGACCGTTCGCACGGACAATGACGTCGTCCTCCGCTTCAACCTGCTGGCGAGCGGGCAGACGCTGCCAGCCGACTGGAAGTACTCGTTCGGCATCCAGGCCACCCCGGTGAAACCCATTCCGAAGGACTGGCGCAAGTGGCGATTGACCCCCGGCCGCAACCCGACCGTTCACATCCTCTGGCCGACCGTCCAGAAGGACTCCCTGCGGTACTACGGTTACCCGGAAGCGACCGACCCCGCGGCCTTCACGCAGCGCGTCGCGGCGTTCCACGCGAACAACACCAAGGTCGTGCCCTACCTTTGTCTCAGTTACATCTCGGCCGCCTGCCCCGAGTGGCCATACTTCGAGAAGTTCTGGGCCATGGGCGGCGTCGACTCGTCCTCGGCCGATGTCGCCGCGTACGGCGTCGGTTTCGCCAGCGCCTCGCCGCTCGGGCCGGACTACTCCGACTTCATCGTGTGGAAAACGGCGCAGTTCATCGAGCGCTACGATGTCGATGGGGTTTACCATGACAACACCCACCCCTATAATTCCACCAACACGGACGCCGGGTGCGGCTACTGGCGCGGTGAGCAGCGGCGTCCCACCCACCCAATCCTCGGTTACCGTGCCCTCTACCGCCGCATGTACGCAGTGACCAAGTCCCTGCCCCGGGAAACGTTCACCATGGCGCACATGTCCGGCAAGGTCACCATCCCCATCCTCGCCTACGACGACTCGTACCTCGACGGCGAGCACTTCCGCGACCGCGTTCAGGACCACTATCCCGACGTGCTGCCGCTGGACTCGTTCCGCGCCGAGTACATGGGTCGGCAGTGGGGCATCCTGCCGTACTTCCTGCCCGAGTTCCGCGGCGAGTACGCGAAGCAGGTCGAGCCGACGCGCGGCCTGATGGCCATCCTGATGCTGCACGACGTCAGCCCCTGGCCGATCTGGTGCAACACGGAAGTCATGAACCAGGCCCTGGCCGCACTCGACGAGTTCGGGTATGTCGACGCGGAATTCCTCGCGTACTTCGACACCGTGCCGCCGGCCACGACCGCCATGCCCGACGTCTACGTCAGCGCCTACAAGCGCACCGACAACCGCGCCCTGCTCATCGTCGGCAACACCGGCCGCGCCGACCAGACCGGCGACGTCCGCATCAGCACCCAGCGACTCGGCCTGCCGCTGGGGCACGTTGTGAGCTGGCCGGATAAGACGCCCGTGCCCGTCAGCCAGGACACCGTGCAACTGCAGGTCCCCGGCCGCGGCTACCGCATGCTCGTAGTCACCGCACAAGCTCCCTAGTCCCATTGGTCTCATGGGTCCCCTCGGTCCCATGCATTTACCCCACCCACCCGGAGAACACCCCAAATGACCAGCAAAGAACGCGTAACCGCAGCTCTCAAGCATCAGCAACCGGACCGGACCCCGTACTGCATCGGCTTCACCCAGAAAGCCCACGCCGCCATGAAGGCGCGCTACGGTGACGGTTTCCTGACGCTCATCCACAATGACATTCACGGCGTCGCCGCCACCCCCGGCCCCCGGCAGAAGCAAGTCAGCGACACCGTGTGGCAGGACGAATTCGGAGTCCAATGGGACAAGAGCATCGACAAGGACATCGGGGTCGTCTCCAACTGTATCATTCCGGAGCGCAACCTCGACACGCTGGAGCTTCCGAACCCACGCGACACAGCAAAGTTCACCGGCTTTGCGGAACGCTGCGCCGCGGGGAAGGACAAGTTCGTGCAGTACGGCATCGGTTTTTCGCTCTTTGAACGCGCCTGGACCCTGCGCGGCATGGAAAACCTGTTCATGGATATGCTCGAGGCCCCCGCGTTCGTCGACGAACTTCTCGACCGCATCTGTGACTACAACGTCGCCCTCGTCGAGCAGGCGGTGAAGTACGATATCGACGCCATACACTTCGGCGACGACTGGGGCTCGCAGCGCGGTCTGCTCATGGGCCGCAAACTCTGGGAACGCTTCATCATGCCGCGCCTGGCACGGCAGTATTCCGTCGGCAAAAGCGCGCACAAGTTCGTGACCATCCACTCCTGCGGCAAGGTCCAGGAAATGTTCCCCAACCTCATCAACATCGGCCTGGACTGCTTCAACCCGTTCCAGCCGGAGGTGATGAACCCGTACGTGATGAAGCGGCGGTTCGGGGACCGACTCAGCTTCTGGGGCGGCATCAGCACGCAGAAACTGCTGCCCTACGGAACCCCCGCACAGGTGCGCAAGGAAGTGCGCCGCATGAAGGCCGTGGTCGGAAAGGACGGCGGCTGGATCCTGTCGCCGGCACACGCGACTCCCGGTGACGCCAAGCCGGAAAACATCATGGCGATGATCGAAGTGGCGAATGAGTAAAGCCCACAAGGGACAGTGTGGGGGGGGTAGGTGGGTGGGAGGCTACTGCCGTCGGGCGTAAATAACGGCCTGTTGGCCGGGCGGATGGTCGATGAGCATTCGACGGCACGATCATAAGGCGATATGAATATCGTTGTTGATCGTGCCGTTGAATGATCGCGACCGGGCGCCCGCCCGAAGGGTTGCCATGGCCCATAGCTGTTATGTCTTGTCCTGCCAGGGAGGCCTTCTGGGCCAGATTACTGGGTTGACCCGACTTCTCTACGAAGCGGCCCGCCCTTCGGCTTGCCATCTCTCGGCGACCAGCCGCTCCGGGCCTTCCGAGACGTACGTCGGTACGCCTCGAAAGTCCCGAATCGACTGGACATCCGAGATCTGGCAAGCCAGCAGGCCGTTATTTACGCCCGCCGGCACTAGAGGCAAGAGGGCCGCAACGAGCGCGGGTCCGTTTCGTCCGTTGGGTCCGTTTCGTCCGTTCCACCGCCCCCCGACACCCGCGTGCCACGGCGTCTTGTTACGTCGACTTGGCGTGGAGTGCGCCGACGAGGCCGGACGCTTCAGAGCCAAGCCCCCCCCCCAAAAGAAACGTTGCCTGCAACAACAGGACCATCACCCATGAAACCGCGTGACGTCTTCCTCGCCGCGATCCGTGCGCAACCGACTCCCCGCCCGGCCGTAGGCAGCGCCACGTCGGTGGTGACAACGGACCTGATGCAGCACGTTGGGGTGTCCTTTCCCGACGCGCACCTGGATGCGGAGAAGATGGCGACTCTGGCCGCCGCCGGTCACACCGTGCTGGGGTTCGACAACGTCATGCCGTTATTCAGCGTCTGGCACGAATCCGCGGCGCTGGGATGCGAGGTCGACTGGGGTGACGTCTCCCACATGCCAGCGGGCCGGCGGCCGTTGCGCAACACGCTCAGTCCGGACTTCGCGATCCCCGACGATCTGCCGCTGCGCCCGCCGTGCGCCGTGCCACTCAAGGCGCTGCGCCTGCTCAAGCAGCGACTGGGTAACGAGGTGGCCGTCGTCGGCAAGATCTTCGGGCCGTGGACGCTGGGGTACCACGTCTTCGGGGTCGAGGAGTTTCTGATCGCTACACTTCTCGATCCGGCCGCCGTACGGGATGTCATGCGCCGGTTGATGGACGTCACGGTCGCGTTCGGCAACGCCCAGATCGAAGCGGGTGCCGATGCCCTGACCCTCGGCGACCACTGCACCCGCGACTTGTGTTCGCCCGAGGCGTACCGCGAGTTCCTGCTGGACCTGCACGCGGAACTCCATGAGCGGCTACCCTGCCCGCTTCTGCTCCACATCTGCGGCGACACCGCCGACCGGATCCCGTTCATCCGCCAGACCGGGATCGAGTGTTTTCACTTCGACTCCAAGGTCCCCACCCCAACCGCCCGCGAACTGGCGGGGCCACGCTTGGCGCTGATGGGCGGAACCAGCAACCTCGACGTCATCCGCTCCGGCACCCCCGAATCCATCGCCGCGGATGTCAAGGCCAAGATCGCGGCCGGCATCAACGTGATCGGGCCCGAATGCGCCGTACCGCTTGACGCGCCATGGCGGAACCTTCGAACACTGGTCGATGAGTGTTGCAAGGCCGCGCCGAGGAGTAATCTCACGTAAGCGGTTGTCCTCGGTCGGCACTACGGCGCCTCGACCAGGGACACTTCGTCGAACCAGGCCGTGCCGTCACCCCGGACTTGAACCACGGCGTAGATCGTGCCCACGGCAGAGGGCTCGGACTTGAACGGCACCTGGACGTGCTGCCACTCACCAGTCCCCTTGGTCCACGGCAATATGGCACTGTGCCACCCTGTCCACTCCACGTAGATGCGGAACTCGACATCCGGGCGAGCCGTCTTCACCCACGCCGAGAGCATGTAGGCCCCGTCCGGCTTGAGGTCGGAGATGCCGTGCTGCACCGCAAGCGGCGTGCTCTCCTTTCCCATGCCGGTGACCTGCAGGCTGCTCGCGCCCGCATGCATCTGTTCCCGGGACAGCCGGATCATGAACGGCGCGTGGCTTGCCCAGCTGTCTGCCATGAGGCTGTCGTCACCCGCCTCGGCCTCGAAGGAACCGTTGACGATCAAGTCCCCCGGGACACGCGTGGGCGGCTGCTCCCGGCGGGGTTGCGCCAACTCGGCGGAGAAATCCAGCCGCTTGGGGTTGAGCGTGGCATCGTCGGTGTAGAGGTGTGTGGCATACGGCCCGAACGTGTCGCTGAATCTGCCGTCGGCCCCCGTGATCGCGCGGTCTTCGAAGAGCACACGCAGCGATCCTGTGTCCACTCCGGGCAGTGCGAAGTCCGCACGCCGTTCCTGCTTCTGGGTGTTGATGGCAATGACGACCGTCCGGTCGCCCAACGAGCGGCGCATCATTTGTACGGCGTTCTCGGGCGACGTTACGCTTCCCGCGGCCGCGCCGGTGACGATGGGCGCCACCAGGACGGACTGCATGGCGCGCAGTTCGCTGACCAGAGCTTTCAAGTCGGAGTAGAACCGGGACGGCTTCTCCGTGTAGGCTGTGCCCCAGTAGTTGATGCCGCGAGCGCCGTGCACGATCGCGTCGTACGCCATGAACCGCGATTCATCGAACGTCGGCAGGATCGCGCCGGCCGCCGCACCGCGCTTCCCATTCAGCTCCTTCCACCCGAACCCCTGCAACACCATGATGATCGGTTTCTCGTTGTTAACCGTGGCCACAGACTTGTCGGTCTCGTCGCCCACCACGTGGATAGTCCGGTTCGGCAGGTTGGACTGCGACTGGGGTTCCGGGACAGGGTAGATGTCGCACCCCGCGATGTCCGCGCCGCGGTTGAAATGCGCCAGCTCCAGAATCGGGTTGCGGGGCGCGTGGTTCATCCAGACCGGGTGGTTCTGATCCACCGCCCGCAGAAACTTGTAGCCCTCATAGAGCCCAGCAGCGTCCTGCTTACCCCACGCGGGCTCATCGATGCTCTCCCACATGAGCATGGCAGGATGCGTCCCAGCCGTGGCTGCAAGACCACGCAAGGTTTCGCGCCGACGCTTCGCGTCCTTGGAGAAGTCCAGCAGGTGGGAGACCGCGATCCAGGCCATGAGTTGGTGTTCCGCAGCCTTGTCCAAAACGATCTTCATTGCGGCCGGCGGCAGCGCGCCGCTTAGAAAGTGGGTAAAACCAGCGGTTGCCAGATCGCTCAAGGCCTTGTCGCTGCCGGGTGACGCATAGATGCCCAGCGGGAAGATGCGTTGCCCGTCAACCCGGATGAAGTTCTCGGCATCGATATCCACTCGCCGCCCCTCGACGGGGTGCCACAGCATTGGAAATTCGAGGTCCTTGCCAAAGACCGCGTTGCCCCCGGCGTCCACCAGGTCGGCGCGGACGCGGTAATCGCCCGGCGCCAGCGCGGCGGTGTCGAACCGAAGTTCGCCGTCAACGGTTTCCAGCTTGTCCACCCGCCTGGCGCCGGCATTGGCAGGGCCCGGCTCGGTGCCGGACAGGGACGACACGAGTTGGTGGCGCACCAGATCGGCCGGCTGAAGATTGATGTGGTAGCGAACAACCACGTCGTCACGGTAGAAGGACTTGAAGATGGAGAACTCCGCGGCTGGCGGCACGGCCAGCCGACGCCCCGTCGCAGCACACACGCGCCCGCCAGCCGAGCGGTCGATGGCCTCAACCGTGACACAGTTGCCGCCCTCGACGCTGATCCGGTACGGGATGGCGAGCGTCCGTGACGAACCCGGTCCAAGCTTGCCCAAAGACGTCTCGGTCGCCGTTCCCGGGCCGTCGGCAGGAGTCACGGTCAGACGCAACGCCAGATCGCGCTCAGTCGCCCCATCGTTGGTTACCTTGACCTTGGCCTCGTTCGCGCCCATAATCGCCGCCCCCCACTCCTGCGCGCCTACGGTGAGGAAGTAGGCCGAACGGTCAAAGGCCAGTCCCGTAACCTCCCCAAACCCGGCCGGTTCGGCGAACTTCGCACCGGCGGACGACCAACTCGACAGTTCGCGGGCTGGCTTCTCCTCACGGCAGACGTTCAAGCCCCACGTGTCGCCCACTTTACCGGAAAGACCGAGGATGGCAAAAGGAATGGCGATCTCCACGGACCAGGAGTCAGGACCGCAATCCGCGGCCGACTGCCACACGGCGTTCCAGTCCGCAGCGACACCCGCACCATCACCCGACTCGTTGAACTGGGCGCCCTTGGCATTGACAATGAAGTGGACGTAGTTGAAGTGGTCGTGATTGGGGTCAAGGAAGACCTCGACGCAATCGTCAGCACATATGGCCGCGCCATACTCCGTGTGCGTGGCGGCGAGCTTGGCCATCTGGCTCTCGGCGCAAGTGATGCCGAGATAGAGCGCTGTGTCGTCAAACGCCACCACGAAGCTCGTCGATTCCTTGGCCGGGCCTTTGCCGCCGAGCAGCACGAAGTCGGACGACGGCGCCGCGGCCTGCCAGCATGCGTCGGTCAGTTTCCCGTCGACCGTGGGCGGAGTCGAAACGCGCACCGCCGCGATGCTCCGCGGCCCGGCGGCGTGCAGGACCGGCATGGTCAAGGCGGCAATGGCGACCAACGCGATGGCGTGTCGTGCGCGCATGTGCTACTCCTCTGTGGTTGCGGCCCGTATCAGAAGGAAATAACCCCGCCGGCCTTGTCATAGCCGTTCTTGAACCCGGTTTCGCGGAAAACGGACGTTAGGCGCCCGTCTTCTCTAAATTGCGCCGGAGTCGCATCAGGGCACTGACGGTGTCCGGCGGGATCCGTCCATGCCGGTCCGGGGGCACGTCCAGCAGGAGGTTTGTGTGCCGCTCCTGGCAGATCAGTCGCATCCCGAGCAGTTCCTGGTCGCTGCGCAGCGGGTCGCCCTCGACGTAGAACCAGTCGTAACCGATCGGGTCGCACACCTCGCCAGGCAGGTAATAGTCCTGCACATCGGTTCGTGTCTGCGCGACCGAAAACCACGGTTTGTAGCCATGGTTCGAGTGCGGCAGAAAACGCTCGATGGCCATCAGGTCGGTCGGCCAGGCATACTCATAGCGCAGCGCCGAACCGTCCGTGCAGCCGTGATTCATCATGATCACGGCCTGCGGCTGCAGCCTGGCGATCTGCGTGTACTGCACGCGCCGCCCGTCATTGCCCAGCGGTCCGGGAATGTCGACCCACACCTCGCCGATCGGCCCGTATTGGGTCAGCAGCTCCTCAATCTGAACCATCTGGAACTCCCGATAGGCGGCCGTTGTGAAGGTCCGCTCCAGCGACGCTTCGCTCCACGTCACCGACCCGAACCGATGGTGGTTGTCCCACGTGCAGTAGTAAAACCCCGGCATGAGCCCGTACTTGGCGCAGGCGGACACAAAAGCTTCCACCACATCGGTCGTATTGCCGCTGGTGCCGACGTGGTAGTCCGTGTGCTTGCTCGGCCACAGGCAGTGCCCCGCCACATGCTTGGTCGTCAGCACCGCGTACTTCATCCCCGCGTCCCGCGCCACCTGGATCCACTGGTCGACGTCCAGCTTGTCCGGGGCATACACCGCCGACGGCTCTTGCCCGGAGGGCAGTTCCTGCCCCACAAACGTACTCATCCCAAAATGGATGAACATGCCGTAGCCCAGGGCTTCCCAGGCGTGAAGCTTGTCCAGCGGCAACCGCTGCGCGCCCACCGGCGGGTTATGAGTTACCAGCTTTGCACTCATGCCGGCCCTCCCTGTTCGTCCCATCGCGCCTCAAAAACCTCGTCGCATCGCCTGTCGATGGCCAACACTGTGCAGGCGCAAGGACGACCGACGATGACGAGTCCGACTGCTATCGGTAATTCCGGTGGGGTTTCTTTCCAGAGAACATCCTCTTCAGGGCTCCACCGGCAAGCGCCGGACATCCCGACGTTTGTCGCCCTTGCCCACATGGTCCACGATCAGGGCGTTTCCCTCCGTGCCACCCATGACGTAGGAACTTTCGCCCAGTTGATAGAACCGCCCGCCGGTCATTACCTCGGGATCTAACTTCAACATGGTGGCGAACTGCCGCGCCAGGTAGGGATCGAGGGTGTGGGCCGCCTTCAGGCAGCTCTTGAGTTCGTCCCCACCGGCACGACTCACGATGGTCAAGGTTGCGGGCAAGCCGTCGGCCCGGAATCGCAACGCCACGTCCGTGCCGTTCTCCGTCTGCCCGATGAGCAACCCGTCCCGCTCGGAATCCGTACTCACGTGCCAGTTCCGGCCCTGCATCCAACCTTCCCAAGTCATTCTGTCCCACTGCAGGAACCCCAAAGGACGTCGTCCCCGGCCAGATGCCGATTCGGTGTCGCCCGTGGCTGGGCGCGACAACTCGAACACGGCAAGACCGATGCCCAGTAGGATCAGGGCCAAGCCAACGACCATTCCCCGTGCGCGCCGGGACCGCGCGTGGCGAATCGAATCGGCGGCGCCCAGACCGTCAACCGCCAACGACTTGCCGCACGACGGGCACTCGAACCGCAGGTTCGTGTCCCCGTCGGACGCCTCAATTCGCGTCGAACACTGCGCGCAGTTGAATGTGACTTTCGCCATGACCGTACAACCGTCCACACCCGTACGCCGACCGGGGCAACGAAGACCAGACCACCACGGATTGGTTCAACGTAACTCGCCCGCCCCCCGGTTGCAACGCTGCAGGCGCACTCCCGTGCGCGGGGCTGGAAACCACGACTTCCACCTACACCCGGCGCGGCACCGTCCGTACATAGGCGCCGGGACTCATGCCAAACACCTTCGAGAACGCCCGCGTGAAACTGTGAACCGTGGCATAGCCCGCGACCGCGGCAGCGTCCTTGATCGGCGCATTCCCATGGATCAATTGCGTCGCGGCAGCCCGCATCCGCACCTCCAACACGAACCGCCGCGGGGACTTCCCGACCAAGTCGCAGAAACGCCGGCAGAAATGGTCCGGCGACACGTGACAGTGCTCCGCCAGTGCCGCCACCGTCCAGGCCCGGCATGGATCCGCGTCTCCTCCGCCGCACGGCCCCGCAAGACATGCCGATCGCTGCGCCCAACCGCCGTACTCCGTCGGCTGCGGCGACCTTCCTCCTGGTTTTTCCCGGTGAACCTGAGCCCGGCGCGCGTCTCTAACCGGACAAACGCCGGACTTCGAACGTCAAACTTCGAAGTGGAAGAATCACCTTGGCAAATCGCGCGACTTTGTCGTGATGCGGCTTTTCTCTCACGTCGACGTTCGGCGTTCATTCCCTCCGATTCACCGCCCTCGGAGAACTCGTACCGTCGGGCGGTTGCCGCCCTCGCCCCGTCACTCGTTCTTCGCCAGCGGGTAGATCTCGTAGGCGTTCTCGCGCAGCCACCAGTCGGCGACACGCTTGGCGTCGTCAAGGCCGATAGCGCCGTCAGCCACGTTCCGCGACAGCGCGCCGGCCAGGGCGCGCTGAGCCAGGCGCAGGTGCCCGTAGGCCACATCCGGCAGTTCCCAGTAGTCGCCGCCGAACGCCAGCACCTTGTTCGCAGGCACTTCGCCCAAGATCTCACTCATGGCACGTTCGGTCCCGGTCGGGCTGATGATCATGCACCAGGCTAGGTTCAGGCTCACGTTCGGGAACGCCTTGCCGACCGCCATCGCTTCGTCGACCCATGGGAAACTGAGGTGGAACAAGTCGAACCTCGTGTCGCGAAAACGCTGCAGCAGCGGCACCATGTTGCGCACATGGCTCGGCGTAAAGTTGCACCAGACCCCCGAGTAATAACCACAGTGCACCGCGACCGTGAACCGAAACGGCACGGCCAGTTCAAGCACTTCTGCCAGCAGGAACGCCTGTAGCGCGGTCGGGTCTGAACACGTGCCGGCCAGGACTTCACACAACAGCGTATTGCCGCGGGCTGCATCCACATGCGTCCACGGCAGCAACACCATCTTGAGTCCGATCACATTGCGGCTCTGGTAGACTGCGAACAGCGCACGCACGGCGGCACGGTACGACTCCAGATCCACCACCTTGACCCCGGACTGGGCCTCGAGACCGGCCAGGTCCTCGCGCTTCTGGACGTTCGACAGCGACCAGATAGGCATGAGGCTGCGACACTCCGCAACCGGTTGATCCAACTCGTAGTTGCAGTTCAGGATACGCACGATGTTGCCGCGCCGGGTCAGGCAGCGTTCGATCAAACCCGGCCGGTTCTCGGCCCGAATGCGTTCGGACGCATCCCGATACGTAGTCTCGTCCAGCCGCTCGATACCGTAGATATCGCGCAACGCGATGAGCACGGCCCGGGCATACCCTGTGTGGCGCATCTTCTCGAACCAGGGATGGAACTTGCGCCAGCGTGGTTCGAGCGGGGCTTCCCAGTTCATCACTTCGTCATGGTCCGCCTTGGACATGCCGGCGCTCATCAGGTCCGCACCGGCGTACTGGTGAAACAGCCACATCACATCCGGCTGCTTCGCCAGCCGCACACTCTCCTGCCGCAGGTGTTCGTGTGCGTCCACGATCGGGATCGACTCGATGTGCGCCAGAATGCGAATGTCCATCCGCGCGCCCCCCTTGAAGTCATCCGAGATGAAGCCGTGCCGCCCCGCGCCCAAATCCCGGTTTCAAGGCGCGTCGATTTACCCAACGTGGAACCAAAGCAGCCCGCGAGGACGCGGGCTCTTCGCTTCACCAAATCGACAGCCCGTTCAGCCGGGCGCGCATCGCGTTGCCTCGCACAGCACCCCCGCGCTGGCGCTCCGGCTCTCAGGCAGGGTCGACATTGCGTGTCACCGCATCGCGGCGGCGAGGGAACGCACGAACTCGGCGCACGTGCGAATGCCGTCAGCCGGCTGCGCTGCGCTGGCCATCATCTTCACCAGTGCACTGCCGACCACCACGCCGTCGGCATGCGCAGCCACCGTGCGGGCCATCTCAGGCGTCGACACACCGAATCCTGCCACCACCGGCACCGGGCTGTTGACGCGAACCCGTTCAAGGTCGCCGGCGAGGTTTTCTGGGAGCTGGTCCCTGGCGCCGGTTACACCGGTGACGGTGATGTAGTACACGAACCCGGCCGCCTGCGCCAGGAGCGCCTGCGCCCGTTCGGGCGGCGTGGTCGGCGCGAGCAGCGTGATGAGAGGAATGCCGTGCGGTGCCGTGGCCGGCGCGAGTTCTCCACGCTCCTCAGGCGGCACATCCACCACCAGCCACGCATCGATCCCGGCCACGACCGAGTCGCGCGCCAGTGCCTCGACGCCATACTGCAGCATGACGTTGTAGTAGCTGAACAGAATCAGCGGCACCTCCGTGCGCTGGCGCAACCGCCCCACCATGGCGAGAATGCCACGCAGCGTCGTCCCCGATTCGAGCGCCCGCTGGCTCGCCGCCTGAATAGCCGGCCCATCGGCCATCGGGTCCGAGAACGGCACCCCGACCTCGATGATGTCCGCGCCAGCCTCGGCCACGGCCAACATCAGGTCCTCGCTGATCGCCAGCGTCGGGTCCCCGGCTTCGACGAACATGACCAGGGCCTTGCGTTTCTCAGCCCGGCACCGGGCAAACGTAGTGTCGATTCGGTTCATGCGTGGGTTGTCCTGTGGGGTGTGGGGTGTCGGGCCGTCCTCACGTCCGGCCCTGCTTCGCCTTGTATCTCAGCACGCTGTCCATGTCCTTATCGCCGCGGCCGGACAGATTGACGACAATGATCTGTCCAGGGCCACGGCGCTGCGCGCGTGGCACCGCCGCTGCCACGGCATGCGACGACTCCAACGCCGGGATGATGCCTTCGAGCCGGCACAGCAGGTCAAACGCCGCCACCGCGTCGTCGTCGTTCACCACGCAGTACTCGACGCGGCGCGTGTCGTGGAAGTACGCGTGCTCGGGCCCGACCCCGGGATAGTCCAATCCGGCGGAAATCGAATGCGTCGGTTGGATCTGGCCGTCGTCGTCCTGGAGCAGGTAGGTCTTGTTCCCGTGCAGGACCCCGACGCGCCCGGCGGTAATACTGGCCGCGTGCCGTCCCGTGTCAACCCCCTCGCCCCCGGCTTCGACGCCGGTCAGGTGAACCTGACTGTCGGCCACGAACCCGGCGAAAATCCCCATCGCATTGCTGCCGCCGCCGACGCAGGCGATCACTTCGTCAGGGAGCCGCCCTTCGGCCGCCAGCATCTGCTCGCGCGTCTCGGTGCCGATGACAGCCTGGAACTCGCGCACCATACTGGGGTACGGGTGCGGTCCGGCCACCGTGCCGATGACATAGAACGTGTCGCGCACCGTCGCGACCCAGTCGCGAAGTGCCTCGTTCATGGCGTCTTTCAGCGTGGCTGAACCGCTGTGCACCGGCACGACGCGCGCACCGAGGGCCCGCATGCGACCCACATTCTGCGCCTGGCGCTCGATGTCTTCCTCTCCCATGAACACATCGCACTTCATCCCAAACAATGCAGCCACCGTGGCAGTGGCGACACCGTGCATGCCGGCACCCGTCTCGGCGATCAACCGCGGTTTGCCCATGCGTTTGGCGAGCATCGCCTGCCCAAGCGTATTGTTGATCTTGTGGGCGCCGGTATGGTTCAAGTCCTCGCGCTTGAGGTAGATCTTCGCCCCCCCAGCCTGTGCCGTCAACCGCCGCGCGAAATACAGCGGCGACGGACGCCCGACGTAGTCGCGCAGGTACGCCTCAAACTCACTGCGGAACGCCGGATCCGCCCACGCTTGGCTGAACGCCGCCTCAAGCTCGATCAACGCCGGCATCAGTGTCTCGGCGACATACTGCCCGCCGTACGGACCAAAATGCCCTTTTCGTGACTCACCCATGGCTATCTCCCTTGTGCCGACGGCACTAGACATGACGCACCTTCCGCACCATATCACGGATCAGGCAGTGGTCCTTCTTGCCCGGCACACGCTCGACCCCGCTGCTGACGTCGACGCCGTAGGGCGCCACCTGCCGCACTGCGTCCACGACATTCAGCGGTGTCAACCCGCCGGCGAGCATCACCTTGCGGCGCCGCGCCAGTTGAGCAGCCAACCCCCAATCGGCCAAACGCCCAGTGCCGCCGCGCGTCTGCCGCGTCATGGCGTCCACCAGCATGGCCGCTGCGGGGTAAACCGCCGCCCTTTCCACATCCTGGGTGTTTCCCAAGGCCACGGCCTTCCACACGCGGTCCACGCCGATCTTCTCAACCACCTCGGACGTCTCGTCGCCGTGGAGTTGCGCAATATCCAGGCCGCAGAAATCCATCACATCGAGGACCTCTTTCACCTCCGCGTTCACGAAAACCCCAACCTTCTTGACCTTCGAGGGCAAAGCTCGCGACAACTCCCGTAGGCGGTCGGGCATCACGTAGCGCGACGACTTCGGGTACAGCACAAACCCCACGTAGTCCGCACCGGCTTCGACAGCCGCCAGACCGTCCGCCTCGTTGGTAATGCCACAGATCTTGATCAACGTCTTCATACCTGCGTCCTACACCGGCAGCATTGTTTGTGACGGTTTCAGGTTTCAGGAACGTGGAACCTAGGCTAGTGTCCGAGCGTTCCCTCGCTGAAACCTGAAACCTGGAACCTCACCTGGCCTCGCGGCAAGTCCCGCAATGGGCCATACCTCAACCGCCCAACAGTTCATCCAGCGCCCGACCGGGCGACGGCTGCCGCATCAACGTCTCGCCGATCAGAAACGCCTGAATCCCTGCCCGCTGCAGTCGTGCGATGTCCGCAGGTCGTTCAATGCCACTCTCCGCAACGGCGACCATGCCGTCCGGTATTTGGCCGGACAGCACTTCGGCGGTCGCCAAGTCCACCTTGAAGGTGCGCAGATCGCGGCTGTTGATCCCAACGATCTCCGCCCCTGCGTCGAGGACCCGGCGCAGTTCGTCACCGTCGTGCACTTCACAGAGCACTGACAACCCTATCGCACGCGCCGCGCCGTGCAACTCACGCAACGCCGCATCATCCAACGCTGCGGCGATCAGCAACACCGCGTCCGCACCCCAGGCGCGCGCCTCGTGGAGTTGGTACTCGTCCACGATGAAGTCTTTGCGCAGAACCGGGATCGAAACGGCTGCAGCAACCCTTTCAAGGTAGTCTGGACGACCCTGGAAATAGTGAGGCTCGGTCAAAACGGACAACGCCGCGGCCCCGTGCGCCGCCAACTCGACACCGAGCGGCACCGGTTTGAACCCAGCCCGGATCAGACCTCTGGACGGGGATGCCTTCTTCAGCTCAGCGATGATCCGCGGCCGATCATCGCCCCGCGGCAACAGCGCCGCACGGAAGTCGCGGCAGTGGCCCCGCCGCGCGGCCTGCTCACGCAATCGTGCAACCGGGATGCGGCCCCGCCTCTCTTCAAGGTCCTTGCGGACCCGCGCAATGATTTCGTCGAGAATCGTCACTGCCTCGTATCCTTGCCGCGGCTGACCGTGCGAACGGGATGCGCTCGGGGTTTGGTGTTCGGACGGCGGGAAGTCGGTTTCATCGGGTTTATCGAGATCATCGGGTTCATCGGACGCGGCGGGCCCCTTGCCAGCTCTCGCCGGTTCGCTACCTCGTCGCATCGATCAGTGCGTTCAGCTTGGCGGTGGCGCCACCCGAGTCTATCGCCTGCCGCGCCAAGTCAAGGCCTTCCTCCATCGTGTCCGCCGTCTCGCCCGCCACAATGGCCGCGGCTGCGTTGAGCAGCACGACGGCCCGGGGCGCGCCCTTCTCCTCACCGCTCAACACCTTTCGCAGCAACTCGGCGTTCTCCGCCGGGGTGCCGCCGGCCAGATCCTCGCGGCGGAACGTATCCCCCAGCAGCATTTCAGCGGAAATCTCGTATGTCTTGACCACGCCGTCGCGCAGTTCACTGACCCGGGTCGTTCCCGTGCACGTAATCTCGTCCAGCCCGTCACTGCCGTGGACCACAAAGGCGCGCCGCGTACCCAGTTCCTTCAAAGCGCCGGCGAACATCTCCGTTAGGTCCGGAGCAAACACACCCAGCACCTGCCCGGTCGCACCGGCCGGGTTCGTCAACGGCCCGAGCATATTGAAAATCGTGCGCACACCCAGTTCACGGCGCGGCCCAATGGCGTGCTTCATGGCCGGATGCATCTTCGGCGCGAACAGGAACCCGATACCATGCTCCTGCAGGCACTGCTCCATGACGGCGGATTCCGCCTCAATGTTCACCCCCAGCGCGGCCAGCACATCGGCGGAACCGCACTTGCTGGAGACGGCGCGGTTGCCATGCTTCGCCACACACACACCGGCGCCGGCGGTGACAAATGCCGCCGCCGTGGAAATGTTGAATGTGTGCGCCCCGTCGCCGCCGGTACCGCAAGTGTCCACCACGCTGCGCGCGCCAGCGTTGATGTACACTGCATGCCGCCGCATCGAGGCCGCCGCACCCGACACCTCAATGACCGTCTCACCTTTCATCCGCAACGCCGTGATGAACCCGGCAATCTGCGCCGGCGTGGCTTCGCCCTTCATGATCTCGTCCATGACGGTGCTCATCTCCTGCCCCGTCAGGTCTTTCCGTTCCACCACTCGGGCCAGCATTTCCTTGATCATACCCACGGCCTCCCTTGCTCCTACCCACGACCTGCGGCATCCGTTGCCATCTTGACGAAATTGGCCAGAAGTCTCTTCCCACACGGGGTCAGAATCGATTCCGGGTGGAACTGTACCCCGACCGTGAGGTGCTCACGGTGCCGGACGCCCATGATTTCCCCATCCTCGGCCGTTGCCGTGACCTCCAGACATCCGGGCAGCGTGGCGCGCTCGATCACCAGCGAGTGATACCGAGTCGCTTTCAGCGGCGAGCGAATGCCGGCAAACAGACCTTCCCCGTTGTGCTCCACCTCCGAAACCTTGCCGTGCATGAGTCGCTTCGCGTTGACGATCGTGCCGCCAAACGCGTACCCGATGGACTGGTGCCCCAAACACACGCCCAACAGCGGAATGCGTCCACTGCACTCCCGGATCAGCGGCACGGAAATGCCCGCATCTTCCGGCCGCTTCGGTCCGGGCGAGACCACAATGCATGTCGGCTTGAGAGCAACGACCTGCGCCACGGCCAAGTCGTCGTTCCGCACCACTTTCACCTCTTGGTCCATGGCCATCAGGTACTGAACCAAGTTATAGGTAAATGAATCGTAGTTGTCCAGCATCAGCAGCATATGTTACCTCATCCTCATCGGAACGAGCACGAACGGACCAAACGGGATCATCGGGATCGTCGGACTCATCGGCGCCATCGGACGGATCGGCCGTGCCGGGCGACACCCACACACCCTCTCTCGCCTATTGCTTCACACAAACTCCAGATCCCGCGCCGCCAGTTCCAGGGCACGGACCATGCCGCGCGCCTTGTGCTCAGTCTCCTCGAACTCACGGTCCGGGTCCGAGTCCGCGACGATACCGGCGCCCGCCTGCACCGCCACGCGGGTGCCATCGATCTCCAAGGTCCGAATCGTGATGGCCAAATCCATGTTCCCGTCGTAACTGATGTACCCGACTGCGCCGCCGTACGCGCCGCGCGGTTGCGGCTCCAGTTCATGGATGATCTCCATGGCGCGGATTTTCGGGGCGCCGCTGAGCGTGCCGGCAGGAAACGTAGCGCGGATCAAGTCGAATGCATCCTTGTCCGGCAGCAGCGTAGCCTGAACGTCCGAGACAATGTGCATGACGTGCGAGTACCGCTCGATGCGCATGAAGTCGCGCACCTGCACACTGCCGGAGACGGCCACGCGACCCAGGTCATTCCGTCCCAGGTCAACCAGCATCACGTGCTCAGCCCGCTCCTTCTCGTCGGCCAGCAGCGAATCCGCGTTGGCGCGGTCCTCCTGTTCCGTCTTGCCACGCGGTCGCGTCCCGGCGATCGGACGCAACTCGGCGCACGTGCCGGTGAGCCGCACCATGACCTCGGGCGAAGACCCGACCAGAACGCGATCCCCGAACTTGAGGAAAAACGTGTAGGGCGACGGGTTGATAAGCCGCAACGCCCGGTACAACGTCAGCGGATCAGCGGGCAACTCCGTGCTGAACCGTTGTGACAGCACCGCCTGAATGATGTCCCCCTCAACAATGTAATCCTTCGCGCGCCGCACCATGGCGCAGAACTCGTCGCGAGTCATGTTCGACGTCAGCGTCACCTTGTCGTGCCCGTCGCGCCGTGTCGATTCGCGACGTGGGACCCGCATGCGCGCTTCGATCGCCTCGATGCGACGGCACGCCTCAGAGTAGGCCTCGTCGGGCGACGCATGCTTCCCCGGCCGGGCGCAGACCACGACCGTAACGGTGTGCCGAACATTGTCGAAAATGGCTGTCTCCTCGGTGAGCGCCATGGCCGCGGTCAAACCGTCCGACCTACGCTTCGGCTCCGGCAGGCGCTCGAACTCACCCGCTGTCTCGTACCCGACAAATCCGACCGCACCGGCATAGAACCGCGGCAACCCCGGAACGCGCACCGGCCGTATCTCCTTCAGGACGAGCCGCAGAGCATCCAACCCCTTGCTGCCGGCGGGCAGTAACTCGGCCCCATCCGCACCCAGGCAACGCGCCACCCCGTCCCGGACCGTGAAGACCGCGTAGGGATGAATACCGATGAACGAATAACGCCCCCACCGCTCACCACCTTCAACGCTCTCCAGCAGAAACGCACAATCGTCGGCAGCAAACCGGCTGAACGCTGACACCGGCGTCTCCATGTCGGCCAAGTGCTCGCGGAACACGGGAATCAGGTTCCCCTCCCGGCACAGGCCCCGGAACTGCTCAAGGCTGGGCTGAAACATGACGGCACGTTCTCCTGAATCTGAGTCGCCTAATCACATACCCTAGCCCGGGGTGCAAGAAAAATGCCGCGGAAGTCGGAGCCCTCTTCGCTCCTCCCGCGGCCACCTTCCCCCGCCCTGCTGCCAGGACGTCAGATTGGCCACGGCCCAACGCGATTGCGCCACGCCCACCAACCCGCGCTGCGATTCGCTCGCTTCACATTACACCCGCGGCGACTTTCGGCTGTATTAGTGTATCGAAACGCTAGAACAATAACCCAAGGCGAACATCCTTTCAAATCGAAACCGGGACTTTTTCCCCCGCCCGCTTCTCGGCGCCCACGTAGAACAAGACTCGTATGGCGGGCGGAGGGCCGCCCGCGGTACTGCCTGTCAGGAGGGGCCGGCCTGGGCTGGCACCAAACTGCTCCGCTTATTGCACAGGTCGATCTTTCTTCGTGTGCAGCAAAAGATCAACCCCTGCACGCGCAAGGCTTCCTCCAGAACTCCCCCGCCGCCGAACATCCTGCGCGGCACCGAATCCGAGGAAGTTCCCGAGGAGATTCCGAAGGACGCCCATTCGCGGAATCCGTCGTCCGTGCGCCCGGCCATCACCCTCCGCCCCGCCCCGCGTCCCGGGTTCACACATTGACCCCGTACACCACACCGTCGCTGACTTGCAGATAGAGTTGAACGGCATCGTAACGGAAAGCTGCGGAGCTCCGCTTCTCATCCCCCCAGCGCAGGACCGCCGAAGTACTGTTGCCTGAAACCGGCTCGCAGGCGTGCAGCTCGAACCCGGCAATGGCACGCCCACCAACCGGGTCGCGCAACTCGGCCTTGACCCAACCGTGCACGTCGGCGTTCAGGGATATCTCCTCCCCAACCTGGATGAAAGGCCGCAGCAGCGCGCGCCCGACGGTTCGGCCGGCTGTTGCCAGCCCGGCAAACCGTCCGCGCGGCCAGGTGGCCCCCATGATGCCGTACCACGGCTCGTCGGTCACGCCCGGACCCAGCCGGTGATTGTGCTGGGTGTTCCCTGCTCGATACAGCATGAGCCACCGCCCGCCGGAAATGGGCAGCAGGTTGTTGGTGGAATACGCGCTCATGCAACCTTTGCCGGGGACCGAGTCCCGCGGAATGAAACCGCCACGCAGGGGCCTGGCCCAGTGCCGACCGTCACGGCTGAAGCACATCTCGATGTCCAGGGTCTGCTCCCAGCAGTGGTAGTTGCCCAGAAACCCAATGCGCCAGTCCGGTTCCCGATGTTGGGTAAGATAATAGAACTGTTGCGTCAGCGGATCGGCGGCGTCCGGCACGATGACCAGTTCGGGGTCGCTGAAGTGAACCCCGTCGCCGCTGGTCCGACGGTGAATGACACGCAGCACGCCTGGCGCGTTGTCGTGCGGAGTGCCCTTGCCGGTCTCGGGCCGGTTCGGGAGCAGCCAGACGGAGAGCATCTCAAACACCCCCTGCTGGGCGTCATAGTAGACGTTCGTCGCATCGTTGCTGCGCAGTCGTTTCGCCGCCATGAAGTCCCATGTCCTGCGGTCGCCGAACTTCGCCTTCGGGTCCGCCGCGGTCAGTCCTGCCGTCCAGTCCGTTTGCCCCACCTCCAGGTCATGCGGGTGAAACACGGCTGGAAGATTCAGGTCCAGAAGCGTCCACGCCAAGCCGTCGCGGCTGTCAGCAATCGCATAGCGCACCATGCCCCGTTCCTGCCCGTGAAGCCAGAAATACATGCGCCAGCAACCGTCCGGCAGCCGGACCACACTCGGCTGGGTGATGCTCGCATCAGCGGCCAGGCCGTTGACACGGATGTGATTGGTATCTTGCCCCTCGTGCTGGAGCTGCCCCAGGCAGGGCTTGTCCCAGTGCAGGCCGTCTCCGGACTCGGCCACGGCGATCCGCATGCGCCTCGGGGAACCCCAGGGTGCATTGCAGTAGTAGTACATGCGGAACCGACCGTCATCGAGCGGCTGGACGCTGCCCGCAAAGACGCTGACACCGCCCAGGTCCGAAGGCCGGTCCCGGTCCATGACCACGCCGAGTTTGGTCACTGGCACGGAGACAAGGTGCATGCCGTTGACCGCATCCATCGCGGTCGCGTCGTAGAATCGAAGCGTACGGGTGTTCATGTCGACCCTCCTCTGCAATGTACCCCGGAACGGCTCCAACTCCAAGCCCCGCCTGGCGATGTCCAGGGCTGTTTCAAGATCTGGCGCCGCGTCTCGGAAGGCCACACCCCCGCGCACACCAAGTAGGGGCGGCCTGTCCTCAGGCCGCCCCCCCCGGCGTGGGGACACGCCGGGGGTACTCGCTGCACGCGACGGTCACGAATCTTGAAACCGCCCTGGGCGATGTCCTAACGCTCGCCAACCGCCCGCACAACTTCCCCTCCGGCGCGAGGACGCGGGGTCGGAAAATGCACGGATGAAAAAAAACCGCCGGTACGCACGTGACAACACGGCTGCGCATGTCATATTACGAGGTTCCAAACTCTCAGAGCGGCGCGGTAGCCAAGCGGTAAGGCGAAGGTCTGCAAAACCTTTATACACCGGTTCGAATCCGGTCCGCGCCTCCAAGTTTAGCTTGGCGAACGTGATGACGCAGAGGTTTCGACAGTCCCAGGTTTCCCAGCTTCGTGCATGACTTCTCATGACAGTGCAATGTGACGCTTACTCCATTACCCTACCGTCCCGCAAAGCGCTCAGGCGCGGACGCGTTACCGCAGGAGTTCCGGCCCACTGATGGCAAAGGCGAAACCCAATTCCGACACGATTCCCCGCCCCCCCGCGACCAAGCGCAAAGCAACTCCGGCTAAACGCGAGGTCCCGCCCCCCGAACCGCAGGTGGCGTCCACCCAACCCGAGGACGCCATGACGCAGTGTGTGGCGCTGTGCCAGGAACAGCGGTGGCGTGAGGCGGTGATCCTCATCCGGCGCATGCGGGAACGGGCGTCCCGAACCGGGAAAACAGACTTGCACGCCAGCCTGACGGGGGCGTTCCAGAAGATCGAGTTTTCACTGCGCCGCCAGATGGCCGCCGCAGTGATGAACGGCGCGCGCGAACTTCTTGCCAAGGAGTACCTGCTCGATGTTGGAAAATAACGAACCCATCCAGGGCCTCGACCAGGCCCGGGTGTTCTCCGTCATGGTCGAGCAGATCCCCTGGCCAAACCTGCGCGCCTATGTCCAGGCGAACGCCCAGGTTATGAAGCTCTGTTCCGTGGGCGGCTACCGCCTGGAACCCAAAACACGCGACCGAATCCATCGAGTGCTCCTCCGTGAGGCGCAGAAGGCCGAGTTCTCACAGGCCTTCTGCAATGGCCTCTTCGTCCCCTGGTACCCGTCCCACACCGAACTTCACAAAACGATCGAGGACTACTTCCACTCCGAAGAGTACAAGAAGCACCGGGAAACCAACAATCTCGGCGAAGACGTCTACGTTCTCCCGGATGACGTGTTCGAGCGCTTCTTCAAAGTCAACGACTTGGAGAAGTGGCACGTCCTGCTGTGCTTCAGTCCTCTGCAGTTTACCAAGTCCCAGGCTCAGAAGCTGGTGAGCGAGACGGGCGGCAATGCCGAGTTGATCAGTCGCCTCCGCGACATGGAGGCCCGCATGCAGGATCTGGACAAGGAGCACAACCGGCTTCTGTCCGAACACCAGACCATCAAGAGCCAGTACGAGCAGGCCAGCGCCGCAACCCAGGAAAGCCGGAAGGTGGAACGGACGTTGCGCACCGACTACGCCGGCTTGGAGAAGAAGCTGGAAGTCTCGCAGGCCGAGAACCGGAGGCTCCGGGAACGGATCCAAGACCTGGAAAAAACGCAGGCGCAGGCTGCCACGCTCCTGGCCGAACAGATGGCCCAGACCACGACACGGCTCGAACGCGATACGCAGCGCGTAACCGCTGAACGCGACGCGTGGCAGATCAAGTACGAACAACTGCGTGGCGAGAACCGCGAACTGGAACGCAAGCTTCACGAGGCGAAGCAGCAGATCCACGCCGCAGAGCACCAACTCCAGCAACTCCGCGCCGAGATGGAACATCTCAGTTCCTTCCCCGCGTTGTTATTCAACAAGTTTGACTGGCCCAAGGTCGGCGCCCAGCTCAAGCTTACTCCCGCCCTCAGCCGGCAGTTCAACAGCCTCATCCGGAAGCTGAGCTACGAGCAAGACCGCTCCCTGACTATCGAAGGCACCCTGCCGCAGTTCTGGGAGCGCCTTATGACCACCGAGAGGGACCTGATCGACAACATCGCCAAGAGCAACTCGCGCGAGGTCATGAAGGGCAACGCCGAGAAATACTGGATGGACCTGACGGATTCCTTCGAGGACGTGCGCATCGGATTGGAGGCACGGACCATCCTGCTCAAGATGCTGCACGAAATCTTCTACCAAATTTTGGAGTTGGATGACCTTGAGGCCCCGATCGTGCCCTTGGGCAAGACCAAGGACACCGGTATCTGAACGGAAACTGTACCCCGTGCAGTCGGCATGACTTGAACCTGCCCTGCCCCCCGGGTATCTTATCCCCTGTCACGCGGATTTCGGGCGATTAGCTCAGTTGGCTAGAGCGCCACCTCGACACGGTGGAGGTCGTAGGTTCGAGCCCTACATCGCCCACCAACCTCAACGCCCCGCAACTCCGCTCCGGATGTCGGGGCGTTTTGCTTGGGGGAGACCCCCGACATGTCGTGCGCCAGGAAGCCCCTCACGCGCCCGGTGTTCATCCCCGCCTATGACACCGAGCAACCCGGGACCTGCCTGGCGGCGTGCCGGAAGATCGCTCGCGTTCATCGAAAATACGCGGTGCCTGGCACATTCTTCATCGTCGGGAACCTCCTGGAGAAGGAGGGTCCCGAGTATCGCTCGCTCCTCGACGAGCCCGAACTCTTCGAAATCGCCTCGCACACCTACAGCCACAAACTGCTCCGCGACCAAGGCTACGTCAACAGCCCCGGGGTCAGCCCGGACCAGGTCCACGACGAGGTCTTCCGCGGCAAAGCCACGGTTGAAGACTGCTTCGGCCGCGAATGCCTTGGCCTGCGCCCCGGCTGCGGTTTCGAGTTCGGCTTCCAGGGCGCACCCAGGACCGTCGCCGAGATCGCCCACGCCGGTTTCCGCTACGTCAGCTCTCGGCTCTGGGGCCCGCACTGCAGCGTGCCCGCGCCCCTCGAGCAGGCATACACGTACGCGGCGGACGGCGCCCCGCAACTCTGGGAATTCCCGGGCCACGGCTGGCACGAGAACCTGCTCAAGGGGCACAATGCCACGCCCGGCCGGCTGCTGCTGTGGCCCCCCGTCTACCCGGAGATGGAACTCCTCCACGGGTATGTGAGAACGCCCCAGGAGGAGTTCAACGTTCACCGCTTCTTCGTCGATCGCGCCGTCGCGGACAAGGTTGAGTATGTCACCCTGATCTGGCACCCGTGGTCGCTCGACCGTTTCGATCCGCAGACGCAAATGCTGGAACTGTTGTTCGACTACATCGCGCGCCAGGGTATCGGGTTCGCCCGGTTCGAAGACCTGTGGCACGCGCGCCAGGGGGCGGGGTGAGGCGAGTCGCGCGCTTCCGGCTGCAGGCCTCCACTCGCCACGGCGAAGTCCCAGAGCCCGATTCTGGCGCCGGGCCGCCCGCCGGTCGGCGTGCCGGCACCGACGAAGCATGGCCGCATTGACTCGCGCCCGCGCAAGTCCGCGTGACAGCACCCCTTCGGCGTGATACAGTGTGGGCCGTTATTACGCCAGCGAAGGAAAGATTGCCATGAGACGTCTGCTTCCTGCTCTCGTTTTGCTTCTGGGAATCGCCGCCGCCGTCCTCTGCCTGCCCGGTCACGCCGGCTGGGTCGAGGACCGCGACGGCAAGACGGTCATCCACGTAACCATGGAAGGCTGGATCCTCCCCGACCCCAGTAATCCGAATACGAACAACCGCGCCGACGTGGAAGCCGTGAAACTCTTCCGCCAACGTTTCCCAGACATCTTCGCGCAGCGGTACCGTGACAAGTACAAGGCCACCCCCGACAAGTACGGCCGCCACAACTGGGATAACGTCGAGATCGAGCTGCACAAGGCCACGGGCATCACCGTTGAGGGTGTCGAAAGCGACTTGTTGGCGATTGCCGGCGGCACGGCGCCGGACATTCTCTACATCAACTTCCGCAAGTCTGACAACTACATCCAGAACCGCTTCGTGGCGCCGCTGGACGAGTACATCGAGAGCATGACCGAGGAGGAACTGGATTTTCGCGTCAACAAGAAAATTTGGCCGGTCATCAAGCGCAAGGGCCCCGACGGCGAAAAACATGTCTGGGCCTTCCCCTACGGCGGCGCCCTGGGCAAGGTGCTGCTCTTCCGCAGAGACCTGTTCGACGCCAAGAACATCCCCTACCCGGACATCAACTGGACATGGGAAAAAATGCTCGATGCCTGCAAGAAGATCACCGACCCGAAGAAGGAAACTTACGGCATCCTGCTCTCGCGCGGCAAACACGAGTCGTGGTACTGGTGCGCCTTCCTTTGGACCGCCGGCGGAGATGTCATGGATTACAACGAAGATACGGACCAGTGGCGCTGCGTTTTCGACAGCCGCGAAGCTGCCGTCGCCTTGGACTACTACACGCGCCTGGGGGCCGAAAGGTGGGTGGACGCCGAGGGCAAGGTGCGGCGCGGCTACTCGACCAAGGATGCCAGCGAGACCTACGCCAAGTGGGCCCGCGGCGAGGTCGGCATGCTGTACAGCTACATCGACGAGAAAGTCTTTGCCACCATCGACCCGGAACAGACCGGCATGGTCCCGGTCCCGCTCGGACCGACCGGCAAGCGCGGCGGGGAATTGAACAGCCGCATGATGGGCATGTTTTCCCAAGTCAAGGACCCGGTCGTCCGCGACGCGGCCTGGGAGTACATGCGGTTTTACGACTGTGAAGAAGCGACCAAGGTCAAGACCAAGGTCATGGTCGAAGGCGGGCTCGGCCGCTTCGTCAACCCGAAGTACCTGCGCGTGTTCGGCTATCCCGAAATCGAGCGCCTGGCACCCAAAGGATGGTCGGAAACGTTCGATATTGCCATCGAGACCGGACGCCCCGAGCCCTACGGCCGGAACAGCAATCTTGCCTACGACCTGATGACCTTCCCGATCGCCGAAGCGGAGAACCTGGCGGTCAACGACAAGCTGCCCGAGGACCCCGACCAACGCCTGAACGTCCTGCACGGACTCCTGAAGAAAGCCTGTGCCCGCGCCAACGAGGAGATGATCGGCATCATCACGCCAAGAGAGCGCCTCATGCGGCGCGTGGCCGCCATCGTCGCTCTGCTGGGGATCGTCTTCGCGTTCTCACTCAGCTACAAGGGCATCATCAAAGCATTCACGCCCCCGTCCTCTACAATCGGGGACCGGAAGGGAGCCTGGAGTTTCCGGCGCTACATGTGGGCCTACGTCCTGCTTATTCCCGCCGTACTGACGGTCTTCCTGTGGAGCTACGTGCCCGTCATCCGCGGCTCGGTTATGGCCTTCTACGACTACCGCTTGATCGGCAAGTCGACCTGGGTCGGCGTGGACAATTTCGGCGACCTGCTGTTCGACGGTTTCTGGTGGAAATCGGTCTGGTACGCGCTCTACTACAGTTTCCTCGTCGTCGGGCTGACCTTCCTGCCGCCCGTCATCCTGGCCGTGGCCCTCCAAGAGGTGCCACACGGGAAACTCATGTTCCGGATCATCTACTACCTGCCCGCGGTCATCGCGGGACTGGTGACCGTCATCCTGTGGAAGCAGTTCTATCAACCGAGTGAACAGGGCGCCTTGAACGCCCTGATCATGAACATCCCCGCGTGGGGCTTCGTCGGCATGGGAATCGCCCTGCTGTTGTGTTGCCTGGCGTTCACCCGGCGACTATGGATCCACGAGAAATATCCCGCCGGCTGGGTTTTTGTCGTGGCCGGTGTCATGCTCCTGATGACGTGTGTGAGCCTGGCCGGGAACATCCTGTTCCCGCCCGGCGAGAGCCTGGGCACCACCGCACTGAAGTTCGCCGGGCGCCTGTTCGCCACCACCCCGGAACCGTACCGCTGGCTCAGTGACTCCAAAACTGCCATGTTCTCATGCGTCCTTCCCATGGTCTGGGCCGGCGTCGGCCCGGGCTGCCTGATCTACCTGGCGGCGCTGAAAGGCATTCCGGACGAGTTCTACGAAGCGGCCGACATCGACGGCGCCAGTTTCATCGACAAAATCCTCTTTGTCGTGTTCCCGACACTGAAGGCGCTGATCATGATCAACTTCATCGGTGTCTTCATCGGCTCCTGGTACTCAGGCACGCAGAATATCCTGGTCCTGACCGGCGGTGGCGCCAAGACCGAAGTGGTCGGCCTCCATATTTGGTACAAAGCCTTCACCTTCTTGAAGTTCGGCCCGGCAACCGCCATGGCATGGATGCTGGGTTTCATGCTGATCGGATTCACGGTGCACCAGTTGCGAATGCTCTCGCGCCTGGAGTTCCGGACCACCGGTCAGACCACGAAGTAGCCGAAAGTCAGGCAGACGCCCGGGGTGCCCATGGTTCGGCAACCCGGGGAAAACGGGATACGCGGAAATGGCCATCCTCTCCACCATCGGACGCCGCTCGGTCAAAGTGCGGGCGCTCATCTTCACGCTCTACGTCGGGCTGGGGTTGGGCGCGATCACCATGGTACACCCGTTCCTGCTCATGGTGGCCGGCACCACCAAGAGCGGCGTTGACTTCCCCGACCTGCGCGTGGTCCCCAAGTACCTGGTCGACGACGAAGCGCTTTACCGTAAGTACACCGAAGCGCTGTTCAACGAGTCCTTCGAGACCATGAAATTCACCTACGGCCTCGACACCGCCTCGTTCCAAAGCATCACCGAACCGTCGGCCGTGAACGACAAGCTGGTCGACGCATGGGAGACCTTCGTCAGGGACGCAAACCTTCCGTCCTACACCTACATGATCGGCGAGACCGCGACCATGGTGTCGCGGGGCGTCCTTCCCCACCATCTCCGCGAGTTCAAAGGCCAGCTGGCGCGGCGCTTCCAGGGCGACATCAACCGCTGCAACGTCGAGATGGGCGCCGAGTTTGTCAGTTGGAACGTGTTCTACTTTGTCCCTGAGGTGTACCTCCTGCGCCGCAACAAGCCGAACCTGCGGCCCCTTGACCAGGCATTTCGCGAGTTCAAGGCCACGAAACCCACAGGCGCACGGTACTACTTCAGCGCCGAAGGTTACTTCCGAACCATCTTCCTGCAATCCAAGTACGGCAGGGACATCGAAACCTACAATCAGACGCACGGGACGCACTTCACCTCATGGAATGAGGTCCACTTCGGCCGGCAGTACCCGGCCGAATCCAGCCATTCCGACGCCGAGCGCAGCGACTGGGAGTTCTTCACCCGCACCATTCTTAACCTGTTCTGGGTGCGGCTCGAACCCCAAGCCGCCACTCCCTATCGGGATTTCCTGAAGGCCAAGTATGGCGGCATCGAGACGGTCAACCGCAATTACGGGACACGATACACCTCCTTCGACGAGGTCCCCCTGTTCGTCGAGCCGCCCGTGGAGGGCCTCATGGCCTCGGACTGGGATTCGTTCGTCGAAGGGTGGAAGGACCCTGACACCCAGAAACTGTACCACGCGCCCATCGACAGCATCCGCATTCACAGCGTGGATTTCATGTTCCGCGACTACCTGCAGTCGAAGTACCAAACGATCGAAGCGACCAACGCCGCACTCGGCACGTCCTACTCCGACTTTATGGCGGTCTTCCCGCCGCAACGGGATGTGCATTACCGCCACTTCCAACCGCGCATGGGCGAACTCAGGAAGGAATTCACATTCCGCAACTTCATCACCGTGTTCGACTATGTGGTCCTGCACGGCCGTGCCGTCGTGAACACCGTTGTCTACTGCTTGTTGTCCATTTTGGCCGCGCTCATCGTCAACCCAATTGCCGCGTACGCCCTCAGCCGGTACAAGCCGCCGTCGCAGTACAAAATCCTCTTGTTCCTGATGCTGACCATGTCGTTCCCGCCCATGGTCACACAGATCCCCGTGTTCCTCATGCTGCGCGAATTCCACCTGCTCAACACCTTCTGGGCCCTGGTTCTCCCAGGTTTGGCCAATGGATACAACATCTTCCTGCTCAAAGGTTTCTTTGACAGCCTGCCGCAGGATCTGTATGAGAGCGCGTCACTCGACGGAGCGGGCGAGTTCCGGATTTTCTGGCAGATCACCATGAGCCTGAGTACGCCCATCCTGGCCGTGATCGCCCTGGGCGCCTTCACCAGTGCTTACTCCAACTTCATGATGGCCTTGCTCATCTGCCAGGACGAAAAGATGTGGACACTGATGCCCTGGCTGTACCAGTTGCAGCAACGCAGTTGCGAAGGTGTCGTATTCGCCTCACTGCTGGTCGCATCCGTGCCGACGTTCATCATCTTCGTTCTGTGCCAGAACGTTATCATGCGCGGGATCGTGGTGCCCGTCGAAAAATGACCACGTCCGCTGGCATTGGGCTCGGCGAACGTTGACGTTGTCATTCCCGGACACCATGCTTGTCAACACCAGGAGAGTGGCTCCGTGACGAACCCGGGACCTGCCCCAAAACCCGCTGACGCGCCGCCACGCCCACCACCCGCGCTGGGCTTCAACGTCGAACCAGAAGCGGTCGCCGATATCCCTTGCCGCACTGGCGAAAACCCGTTCTGGCATCCCTTGGAGAAACGCCTCTACTGGGTGGACATCCCCAATGGCCTGCTCTTCCGCTACGCCCCGATGTCGCGCCGCAGCGAAAGATTCGAGATCGGCACTCCGGTCGGCGGATTCACCATCCAGGAGGACGGCCAACTGCTGCTGTTCATGGCCAAAGGCGCCGTCTGTCTCTGGCATGAAGGCCGAATGCGTACGGTCATCGAGGCACTGCCGGACGAACAGGAAAACCGCTTCAACGATGTCATCGCCGACCCGGAGGGCCGTGTGTTCTGTGGCACCATGTCTCCGCCCCACCGTCTCGGCCGCCTCTATCGCCTCGATCCCGACGGCACGATCTCCGTCGTGCTGGACGGCGTCGGGACGTCGAACGGACTGGGGTTCTCCCCCGACCTGAAGACGCTGTATTACACCGACACCCGCACCCAGGAAATCCACATCTTCAACTACGACCGGACCAGCGGCGCGATCACCAACCGCCGCGTGTTCGCCACAATCCCGGAACCGGACGGCAAGCCCGATGGACTGACGGTCGACGCCGACGGCTGCGTCTGGTCCGCACGCTGGGACGGGAACTGCCTGGTTCGCTACAACCCGACCGGAAAACTCGTCGCCTGCATCCCCTTCCCCGTCCGCAAGGTTTCCAGCCTGACGTTCGGCGGAGATAACCTGACCGACATATACGTCACGACCGCCGGTGGCCACATTCGCGACACGGACGGCCCGCAGGCCGGGGCCCTCTTCCACCTCAACGTCGGGGTTCGCGGCCGACCAGAGTTCCTCTCGCGCATCAGGGTGTGACCCGGATAGGACCCAACTCAAGGCCAACGCCGACCCCAGGAACGCGGTTTTCGGGAATGCCCGCGCCCCCGCGGACTGGCGTGGGGCTGGCGACTACAAGCCCTCACGCATTCTCCCATGGGCCTCGGGCCCATGTTGCGCGGCATCCTGTGTCCCCCACGCCCAAGTACGAGTGCCGTCGGTGCCTTGTAACCTTTTGAAGGATTGGCCGGTATATTCTCATACGCCATCGTAACGCTTCGGACAGCATGGAGGCCTGAAATGCGGACCCCCTTGGTCGCGACACGGTACGCCTTTGCACTACTCCTGACTGCCGCCAATTTCTGCGCCGGAGGCACGGTCCTGAAATACACGGCGTCCTACTACCGAATCCACGCCGAGGAGTTCCTCGATAAGGAGGTGAAACTCTACGTGCTCAGCCTGAATCCCATTCCGGGTCTCAACCCGGATAAACTCCCCAAGGGCTACAAGGCGTTCGTGGCCCACACTGCTTACGAGGGCAAGTACGGAGAGATGATCGCCATCCTCATCCCGGATGAAGACGTCGAGAAGGTTCTCAAGAAGTACGGAACAAGTTTCAACTTCCTGAACCTGACGAACGCCCGCAAGATGGAGGGAATACTCAAGGAGTTCCGCGAGAACGACAAGCGGGACTTCTTCGTCGTGCTCCCCAAGAGCGGATCTGGCGACGACTCAAGCACGGGCGGAACCAAGACGGACAGGGGCCGGGATACGGACAAGGCTGGCGACGCACGACCGGAACGGGACACCGCGGCAAAACATCAGTACCCCATCATCCAGGACGGAAAACTCTTCACGGGCGAAGACGGCGTCCCCGTGGAAGACGTCATCAAGTTCCTGCGGAAAGAGGGAAAGATCCTCTTCTGATCTTGCCACAACGGTGAACACGCCCGCAACCGGGGTGACTCCAGAAATCACCGCACTGAACTCGAGTCACGCGCAAGTTGATGCCAACGGCAGACCGGAGACTTGCCTCGGGCGCGCGCCACCTTCGCGAGCCCTTCCCCGGGGCACGTGTGGGAGTTCATGTCGCGCCGTGGTCAATTGTGGACTCGTCAGGCATGTCGGACCGGTCTCGTGTCCGACCGCTCTGCCGTGCCCGGCGACATTCAGTTCCAAACCACCTGCACGTAGACCGTGCCGCTCCCCTCGTCAACAATCAGCTCGCCCCAGTCCTGGCCCCCTGACGGGTAGATCTCGTAGCGCGTAGCAGGGAAATCGATCTTGAACGGGTACCACTGCACGTGAGGATTGATGCGCTCGTTGAACTCATTCCCCGACTGTGTGTACTTGTCCGTGTTCTTGAAGAAGTCCTCGGGAAGCGGAAGCCGCTGATGGTCCTGGCCGTAGGTCTTCGGCTGCACACCCAGCAGGCAGGGCGACGTGGCGACGAATTTCGCGATGTCCGGCTGCGTGGCACGGAACATGACGTATGCTTCGCCCTGCAGCAAACCGGTCCAGCCATAGGTCTGGATATCCTTCGCCGAAGCGGGCAACGGTGCCAACCCTGCGGCGGCCAACACTTCCTGTACCGCCCGTTGCTCGCGCGGCACACGCGAACACCCCGCCACCACCAGAGCCAAAGAACCCATTGCCAACACGCGCACCCAACTGCCGCTTCGCATGATGTCTCCCCGTAAATTTACGTTGACCGCCTCCTGAACTCCAAGCCGAAAAATAGCCCCCCAGCCGACGAAAAGCAACTACCGCAACGACCGAGGTTGCGCTCGACCGCGGAACAGGTCATGTTATTGGTGCACCCCGTCAACCGTCGTTCTGCCCCGCTGACGATCGCAAACCTTGACGGCAAACGTGGTGTTGACGTGACAAGTTTTGGCCCCTATGAACAATCCCTACGCACCCCCAAAAGCGAAGATAGAGGGCGCCCGCTCGGCCTCCTGGTCCCTTACCGGAAGGTTCCTGGCGCTCATGGTGCTGTCCGTGGTGCTCGCCCTGCTGCTCCTTCCCAAGACCGGCCTCATCGTCCTGCTAATTCCCGCCCTGCTCTTCCCTTGTTTGTTTGTACTCCCGGACTTTCTCTTCCCCACCCGCACCAAAATCATCATCAGTGAGGATGGCATCGATTACGAAGACTTCTCCCAGATCATCCACGCGCCATGGGACTCCATCCGCGGTCTTGGCGAAGAGCCGTTCTTCCGGTTCACCCGAATTGTCGTCGATCATCCACTGGCGAATTTCTGTCTCTCGCCACATCACCCCCACGCCGATGCGCTGAAGGCTGCGGTCGAGCAGCGGCTCTTTGGCGCGACCAAGCCTGACAGCAGCGGGGGTGCGTCCGCTCCTGGACAGGCCAACAACACCTCTATCCCGTAGGCATGCGAGAGGATACAGCACGGTGCTTACGGGCGTGATCCTCGGGTTTGCGGCCGCGTTCTTCCAGGCCCTATCGTACCTCAGCAGTCGCCTGTTCGTCGCGCGACTGCAGCGCAGCGTCGGCGCCCTGCTCATCCTGTCCCACGTGCTGATGGGGTTGGTCAGCGTACTATGCCTCCCCCTCGTGCTGCCCCAACCCCTGCCCGCCTGGCGCATCTTTCTGGGCCCCCTGGCTGCCTGTTCGCTGTTCTATGTAGCCGGACAGACAGCTCTCTTCCTGGCCTTGAAACACTCCGATGCGTCCCGTGTCTCGCCGTTGCTTGGCATCAAACTGGTCGTCCTCGCCGTGATCACCAGCATCTGGATGCATCAGAGGTACTCCGCGTCGCAGTGGGCGGCTGTCTTCCTCGCTGTCGCCGCCGCCTGGCTCCTGAACCGCTCCGGCGGAGCCCTGCGCTGGCAAAGCATCGCCTGGGTTCTCGCCGCCTGCTTGGGCTATTCGCTCTCCGATCTGAACATCCGGCGCCTGGTCGCCTGTTTCGCCGAACTCGGGCTGTTCCGCGCCTCGTTGCTCAGCACACTGCTGTGCTATGCATTCCTGGGCGTCGGCTGCCTCCCATTCCTGCCACTGCTGAGAAAACAACCGCGCCAGGCCTGGCTGCAGGCCGCCCCGTTCGCCGGCGCCTGGCTCATCGCCATGCTCTGCCTCTTCGCCTGCTTCGGCAGCATCGGCGTGGTGTTCGGAAATATCGTGCAGTCCACGCGCGGCCTGATCTCGATCGCACTGGGAGCAGCCATCGCCGGTGCCGGACTCCACGACATCGAAGCCCACGTTGATGCCGCAGTCCAGAGACGGCGCATCCTCGCCGCACTCATGATGCTCGCCGCCATCGCCCTGTTCCATCTCGCCTGAAATCCGCCGCCGCCCCCCCCCAATGCTATTAACCGTCACGGTCGCGGCGATCCGGGCCGTCCCTCAGTCCCGGTACGGTTCCGGCTGTACCCCGCGCGGCCTCCGCGCGGTGCCAGCGGGCGGGGGGCCGCCCGCGGTACTTCGGAGAAACCCTTTGGCCGACGGTTAATAGCGTTGGACACCCCCCCCCGCAACGCATTACAGCGACCCGCCCCGACGCGGTTGCGTCCTCCCCGCCTCGGCACTATACTGAGGGCCGCTTCGCCCAGCGGCAGTTCGAGACTGGGCCGTTTGTGTATTCCCGGACAATGCCTTTGGCAGGACACGATGGCAATCAACCTCACGGACAACCCGTTCCGGCGCGCTGACCAACGCCCGCAGGTCCATGTGGCTCACGGGCACGGCGCCTACGAGAACACACGCGCCGTTCTGGCCAAACTGGACCTGAGCGGCGTCCGCGGCAAACGCGTTCTGCTCAAGCCCAACGTCGGGCGGATCGCGCCTCCCGGCAGCGGCATCACCACGCACCCACAAGTGGTCGCAGCCGCCATGGACGCCTTCATCGAGGCCGGAGCGCAAATCGCCGTCGGCGAGAGCCCCATCGCCGGCGTCAAGACGCTCGAGGCATTCGCCGCCTTGGGGCTCGATGTAATTGCGCACCAACGAAAATGCCCCCTGATCGACCTGGACGTACGCCCTGCCGTCCGAGTCCCGGTTCCTGAGGGCAAGGCCATCCGCGAACTCAAGGTCTGCGCCGACGTGCTCGAGTACGACCTGGTCGTCTCCATCCCGGTAATGAAGATGCACATGCACACCGGCGTGACGCTCGCCATCAAAAACATGAAAGGCTGCCTGTGGCGTCGCAGCAAGGTGGATCTGCACATGCTGCCCCCCCTGGACGGCGATGACGAAATCCCCATCAACGTCGCCATTGCGGACCTCGCCAGCGTACTTCGACCGCACTTGGCCATCATTGACGGAACCGTCGCCATGGAAGGACTCGGCCCGAGCGCCGGAGAACCCAGGGAAATGAACGTCGTGGTCGCCGGCGCAGACGCGTTCGCCGCCGACACGGTGGCCTGCGCGCTGATGGGTGTAAAGGTCCGCGACGTGGCACACCTGCGCATTGGCGGCGCCCGCGGCTATGGAGTTGTGAACCTGAAGAGCATCGCCGTTTCCCCGCCGGGTTGGCGGAAATGGGCCCAGCCCCTGGCGCGCCCCCCGTCCTCCATTGATGTCCGCTACCCGAACATCACGGTCCTCGACCGCAACGCCTGCAGCGCCTGCCAGTCCACGCTCCTGCTGTTCCTGCGCGGGTATGGCCGGCAACTGTTCGACTACTTCCCCGGCAAGAGCAATCTTACGGTCGCCATCGGCCGCGGCCATGCCGACGTGCCCACCGGAACCCTCTGCCTGGGCAACTGCACCGCCCGTCACCGCGACCGCGGCATCTACGTGCGCGGTTGCCCGCCCGTCACCAGTGAAATTCTGCGCACCATCTCCGGCAAGCCCCTGTCCGATGTCTTGGATGGCCTCAGCCGCACGCACGAGTCGTCGGCCGACACGCCAACCGAAAAAATGCCCGACAAGTGCCCCGCCCACAAACACAAAAACTGAGGCAAGACAGCCCCCAGACGCTTCGAGTCGAGTTGCATGGAAGAGGAGATCCCTCCATGAAGGAGATTCCGTTCTTCGCGGAACTGCGACGTCCACTGTACCCGTTGCCGGTACCGGTGTTCGACCGTTCAAAACCGGGCAAGGGCGAGTTCGCCATCACTTCGGAGTGGTGCATTTCCGTGCCCGCCGACGCGTCCGAGCAGGTCCGAATGGCCGCGGACGACCTGCGCAAGTTCCTGCTCGAGGGCGGAATCCGTGTCGCGTATTGCCGGCAAACATCCAAAGGCCAGCCCAGCATCCGCCTCAAAAAGGGCGGCGCGCGCGGCGCCGCTCCCGAGAACTACCGCATCCGCATCAGGCCGGACGGCATCGTCATTACCGGTACCGACGACAGCGGCGTGATGTACGGCGCCTTCTTCCTCGAGGAACTCATGAAGCAGCGGCGCGCCCCGATCCTGAAGCCGGGCAACATCAGCCGGAGGCCCATTCTTCGCACCCGCATCCTGCGCTCACCCATGTCGTTCTTCCACCGGCAGGAACTGCCTACAGTCCTTGACGCGTACCCGGAGACCTACCTCCTGCGCATGGCCCACCACGGCTTCAACGGCATCTGGCTGCGCGGACGCCTCCACGAAATGGTCAAGGTCCGCGCCTTCCCCGAATTCGGCCTGGATTCCGACCGCATCCTGAGGGACGTCAACACCCTGGTGCAGCGCGCCGCCAAGTACGGCATCAAAGTTTTCTTTTACTTCAACGAACCGCTCGCCATGCGCAAGGACAGTGGCTTCTTCGACCGCTACCCGCACCTCAAGGGCCAGTCGCACGGGTCCGAGGAAGTCTTCGCCATGTGCACCAGCACGCCCGAGGTGCAGGTGTTCCTCCGCGACGGCATGAAGTACCTGTTCACCAAGGTCTCGGGCCTTTCAGGCGTCATCCTGATCACCGCCTCCGAGTTCCACACGCACTGCTTCTCGCATTTCGCGACACGGAACCAGGCACCCGGCGTCTGGCGCGAAAAGATGGAGTGCCCACGCTGCCGCACGCGCACGCCGCAAGCGGTCATCGGCGAGGTCATCGGCTGCATCAACGACGGCGTGAAGGCCGCCCGGCCCGACGCGGAAGTCATTGCGTGGAACTGGAGCTGGACACTGTACGAGGACGAACCGCAACCCGGCGTGATCAAGGCCCTTCCCAAAGGCGTCGGGGTCATGGCGGATTTCGAGCGCGGCGGCAAACGCGTCACCGACGGCTTCAAACACATGGTTGACGAGTACAGTCAAACCTACGTCGGGCCTTCGGAACGGTTCCGCGGCACAGCCAAGGTGGCGCGGGAAACCAAGCGCGGCATGTATGCGAAACTCCAGATCGGCGTAACGCATGAGATCGCCAGCGTCCCGTACTTCCCCGTGTACCGCAAGCTCGCCGAGAAATTCCTGAGCCTGAACCGCCAGCATGCCATTGGCGCCATGGAGTGCTGGAACTTCGGCAACATCCTCTCGCCCAACACCGAACTGGCGAACGCGTTCTCGTGGGCGCCCTTGCCGAAGAGCATCGACGCCTACCTGCGCCGGATCGCCGAACGCGACTTCGGCGCCAAAGCGGCGGCCCCGCTGGTCAAAGCCTGGGACTGCTTCGCGCGCGCCACCGAACACTACCCGTTCAGCATTCCGCTGCTGTACTGGGGCCCCCAGCACTTCGGCCCCGCCTTCCCCCTGTACTTCAAGCCGGTCAATCGGCACATGCCGATCCCGTGGCTGCTCCCGGCGGACGTGAAATACGACACGGACTTCTCATGGATGCAGTACACAAAGTTCGGCGACGAAATCGCCAACTACCTGGGCCCGTTCACACCTGAAAAGCTGGTGTCGTGCTTCGACAACCTGGTCAGGGAATGGCAGCGTGGCGTCGATTTTATGCGCAAGGCCCTGCGGGGTGTCCCCAAGTCGTGCCGCGCCAACGCGGAGCGCGAGTACACCGTCGCAGCCGCGGTCCTGTCGCAGTTCACCACGGTCCGCAATGTCACCGAATTCGTGCACCTGCGGAATCGCTACGGGCAGGAAAAGAACGCGGCCGCAAAAAAGCGCCTGTTGCAAACGCTCCTGACCATCGCCGAGGGCGAAGTGAAGAATTCACTCGCCTGCCGCGACCTCGCCGAGCGCAACAACCAGCTCGGCTTCCACGGCGAGGCGTTCGGCTACGACTACACCCCGGCCAAGATCAACGCCAAGGTGCGAACCACGCAAACGTCCATTGCCCAAATCCGGAAGGCACTGAGCAAGTTGGTGTGAGGAACGCCCCCCCGGTACCACGCCGGGCGGGCACATCCAGGGTGGACATGGCCCAAACCACCCGGATGGTCCGGGAATTCGGGCCGCAAGCCAGTGAGAGACTCACATAGGTGACGCCCATGGTCAACTGGCATCGGTTTGAACCCGGGGATTTCGAGTACGACTTCGAGCACGACAAGCTGGCGGAACACCGGGTTACCTTCGAAGAGGCGGTCCAGTGCTTCTTTTCTGACTTCGAGGTGCTGCGAAACAAGCGTTTTGGAGATAGATTTCAACTGATCGGCAGAACCGTGGCCGGGCGGCGGCTAAAGATTATCTTCCAGATCAAACCCAGCAACATTGTGCGGATAGTAACAGGATGGCCTCTATGAAAAAGTCCGCCACAACCTACCGACGCCTGACGGAGAACCAGATCGACACCATGGTCGTGGCGGAAGCCGACGCGGAAAGCGCATGGACCCCACCCGTCACAGTGAAGCAGCGGCGGCCCGCGACCATCCGGCTGCCGGCCGAACTGGCTGGGCGTGCGGCGTTCCTGGCGCGGATCCATCACCGGCGCAGCGCCGCGGAGTGGGTCGAATCGATCATTCGCGAACGAGTCGACTTCGAAGAGTCGGCCCTGAGCGGGCTGAAACAGGCCGTAGCAACAGGACGGCACGATTGACGGCGCATGCCATCCAACGCGCCATGAGCTTCGAGAAGAACGTCGAAGCGTGTCAAGTCAACGGCCCAGTTACCGACCGGACTTGTGGGGCTCTTCACCAAACTCATCAGTCAATCCAGGAAACCGCCATGTACCGTCGCCGGTTCACTCTGATTGAGCTCCTCGTCGTGATTGCAATCATCGCCATTCTCGCCTCCATGCTGCTCCCGGCCTTGACCCAGGCCAAAGACCGGGCCAAGCTGATCAACTGTGCGGCCAATGTGCGGCAACTGGGAGTGGCCGTGCAACTGTACCTAGAGGACAACACGGAGTACTTCCCGGAGACATGGTGGACCGCTCTCACCGGTTGGCAGCCAGCTCCGGCCGCCTACCGGAGCCTTCTCGCCCCGTACGCCGCGGAACTGGAGCAATGGCGTTGCCCAGGCCGCCCAGCACGCGACGGCATCACCGTCGAGCCGGGCGCGTGGAACTCCAGTTGCACGCACTACATCTACAGCAACTACTTCTGGTACAACGCCCGGTCGCTGCGCAAAGTGGCGAAGACCGACAGTTCCGGCGTGTTCGTCGACAACCGCCACTACACCTATTGGGCTCTCGACGGCTCCAACCAGGTGTGGCCCAATCCCTACGCTGTCAACACCATATCGCGCGTGTCCTTCCACCACGCCATGTCCGCCAACGTGGTCTTCGTCGACGGCCATGTCGCCACCTACCGCATGGGCTTCCTCAAGCCCAGCCTGTTCTGGCCAACCGCCGTCCCGTAGCCGATCTTGCGATGCCTGCCGAACCCCTTGGAGGGCGCGGCTTGTCACAGCGTGGCGTCTGCGCAAAGCCGGGCTTCGCGAGCCGTCCCCCTGCCATCCGACGGTTCGGTCAGGAAATTCTGCGGGCCGGCGACTCTACTGGGACTCGCAGCTCAACCGGCCGCTACTGCAGCCCACGTGCGAAGTTCGCATCGCGTCCCGCGGGTGCCGTCCCGGCCCGGAATGCGCCCCAAATCTGCCTGACTCGCTCCGCCGTGTAGTGCCGCCACACGAAGTCGACGCGCAGTCGCTCCGCACCGGCTCCCGTCAACTCCCGGACATGCTGCGCCAGGGAGAACGGCTCGTCGTGCAACAGCACGGTCCGACACTGGTCGCGCACCGCGAGGAACGTGGCGCCATGCTTCCCCGCAAGAATCGTCTCAGGACTGCCGCACTCACCCCCGCCCCGGCACGCCGGCTCAGCGCCGCGGAATGCGCACGTCTCCGAGATCAACAGCGGTGTGTCCTGGTACACGACAACCGCGGCGCGTCCCCCGAACTCGCGCAGCAATGCCGCCAGATTCTCACGCCCGTCCTCGGGCGACAACGTCACGCGCCCTACCCCCATGTCGAACAACTGCGACACCGCCAGCCGGTTCGTGCAGTAAAGCGACCAGTCCGTCGTCAGGTCCAGACCTCCGCCTGCCAGCAAAGCGAAGCCGGCGAGGTTCGAGACCTCCCACTTCCGCCATCCCTCCGCCCGTAAGCGCCCCACCGTCCGGCGCACCGCGTCCCCCTCAGGGGTGCGCAGCACAACCGGCAACGCCAGACGTAGCTTCTCCCTCCCCGCCCGCCGCGCCAGTTCATCGAGTTCTGCTCGCAGCGCCGCTTCGGACTCCCGCCCAATGTCCAGCACGATTTCGTCCACAGCGGGAAAGTCCGCGTCGCTAAGCGCCTGCAGGTACCCGGCCCGGTCCACTTTCACCGACCAGCAGGGGACGGGCGGTCGTGCCGCAGCGCCCCGCGACGAATCGTCGGAGCGCGATGCGCCGGTCTTCCAGTCTGAGCCGATCCCCTGCCGTTCGCAGCCGTCCGTCCTCCGCATCTGCCCCCAAACCGCCTGCCGTCTCCGCAACCACGACCGCCGTCCGCGCCGCCAAGGCCGCTTGCCACGCCTGTTCCGCAGCAGCGACCAGATCGCGCCGGCACTGGTTCAAGAGCGAGATCGGCACGAACAGCCGCTCGGGGTTCTCCTCCTCCAACGTCCCGAGCGTGAACCGCGTCCCGCCCATCTTCGCAAACGCTGTCCGCAACGCGTCCCGCGTTCGCTCCGGCGCATCGGCAACGCTGAACGCCCCTGACGTCACCCGCGCTTCCGCGTTCAGTTTCCGGTCGCCCTGCCCCGCCAGTGCGAACTCCGCACGGGCTGACACCGTGTCGCGGCCCACCGTCACCCGCACGTGCAGCGGACACAGGTTCCGATGCAATCCCGGTTTTGGACGCGTGAACTGATAGTGGCGCCGCGCTGCCTGCGACGAGGCCCAGCAGACAACTGCACCCACGGGAATCTGCGGATGCTCCGGCGGCAGCCCAACCGCCACCTGCGCCCCAGCCGGCACCGTCACCATCGGTTTGAACCGCGCCTCACCGCCAGACGCCGTGCCCGCGGACTCCCTTGGGCGGTCCGGGGCTGCCCCGCCCCGCCCCGCCCTCTGCCCCCCTCCACCCTCCCCCTGCCACCGTTCACCGCGCCCCCCACCTGACTCCGTCACGCACCACAACTCCGCGGCGGCAAATCCGTACGCCTTCGCCAAGCCCGGTATGTCGACCTGCACTCCGTCGTGTCGTTCCAGCGCCTGCCGTGTCCGGAACAGTACCGCGTACTTGCCCGGTTCCGGCCGCACGATCGCGATCACCTCACCGATCGGCAACCCGCGGTGCCCGACCGCTTCCGGCGCCACCACGTCGGGCGTCCGGCGCGAGCGCAGGTACAACCGCGTCCACGGCCGGCTGAAAATGCTGCGGAGTTCCGCTTCGAGTTCCGTCTTTTCGTTGCCCCGCAGCGGCCCGTCCAGGAGCCGCCGGTAGTAGTGCGTCACCGCCGCCACGTATAGCGGAGTCTTCATTCGGCCCTCGATCTTCAGCGCTGCCGCGCCCGCGTCCCGAAGCGACAGAACATCTTCACCCACGGCAAGGTCTTTCATGGAGAGGAGAAACGGTGCCCCGGTTCGGCCCTTCGCAGGCCACGAAACGGGTGCGGAGTCCGCACCACGCAACGCATATCCGTCCCGGCATGGGTAGGCGCACCGGCCACGGTTGCCGCTGCGCCCGCACAAGTGCGACGAGAGCAGGCACAGCCCGCTGTAGCCGTAGCACAACGCGCCGTGGATGAATGTTTCAACCTCGATCCCCGGGACCGAGGCGGCGGCGTGGACATCGTCCAGAGTCAGTTCCCGCGCCAGCGTCACTCGCGCGAAACCCAGCCGCTGCAACGCCTCCACCCCCTCCCGGTTGTGGATGGCCATCTGCGTACTGCCGTGCAACCGGAGTTGCGGTGCGTAGGCCCGCACCAACCGGACCACACCCAAGTCCTGCACGATCACCGCGTCCACACCGACTTCCGGCAACGCCACCAAGACCTCGATCACCTCGGGCAACTCGCGATTCTGCGCCAGCGTGTTCAGCGTCACGAACACCCGCCGGCGCGGCGTCAGCGAGTGCGCATACGCCGTGAGATTATCCAGATCCTCCAGCGACAGGTTCTCCGCGTCGGCGCGCGCCGAGAAGCGACGCAATCCGGTGTAGACTGCGTCCGCGCCGAAGTAAAACGCCGCATACCCGGCATCCAGACTTCCAGCCGGCGCGAGAAGTTCAGTTCGTTTACTGTCGCCCATGGCCCCACTGTTCTACGACTCGTAGCCTTCTTCTTTTTCGACCTGTACGGGTGAATCCAGCCTCGCCTGGGCAGGCAGGGGTCGCGAGCCCGCTCGTAGTGGTGTCGCAAGCCCGGCGGCTGTCCGTCGGGCAAGACACCATCCCCGCGCCACGTCACATGTGCTTTTGGCGCACCACTGCCGTTCTGCGCACTGCGAGCACACTACGAACGGGCGTCTGCGTATCCAGGTGCCCACGGGAGCGCTCCTTCTCTCTGTGGGTTTACCTGCCCAGATCGCTATCTGGAATACCATAGCGCAACCCGCCCGCAAGCAGAGATCCCTGTGCGGGTAAATACACACACGCACCGACGCTCCCCCATGCACGTCACCGCACACTTCTTTCCATCGGGAGTAACGCAATCCGGGAGCCCCAGCAATGCCCCCAAGGCCAGCACGGAGACCAGCCAAGGCTCGTAGTTCCGCGTTCACGCGGTCCGGGTGACGCGTGGCTACGGGAAAGGGGACCGCCCAAAATTCCACCGATCAAGTGGCACCCAAAGCCCGCGAGGACGCGGGCTGGCTTCGACTGGAACGAGCCGATGGATACGCCGCGAGGGTTCAATACCATCGATGCGGACGGGCCGACGAGCAGTGTGAATGCGTTGCCTGCAGTGTCGCCGTCGGATATCCCGGTATCGTGGACGGGCACGGACGACGACGGCGGCGCCGGGATCGCGGGGTTCGACGTGTATGTGTCGGTAGACGCCGGGCCGTGGGAGCTGTGGCTGGACAACACCGCCGCGAACTCCGCAACCTACCCTGGCACGGCGGGGCTGGTGTACAGCTTCTACTGCATTGCGACTGATTGGGTCGGGCATACGGAAGTCAAAGCGCCGGTTGTCGAGGCGACGACCACGGCGAATGCCATGCCGCGTATTGCGCTTGCGGACCCCGCACCGCACACCATGCTGAACACCGGCGACACGTACGTCATCACGTGGATTGATTCAGACCCGGATAGTAGCGCCACGATCAGTCTGTACTGGGACACGGACACGAATGCGATGAATAACACCGAGTCGGTGCCGCGCGAATCCGGACCGCCTGAAGGCGGGACTACGAGCCTCAAACCGGCCCGCGAGGACGCGGCCGCTCCAAGGGATCTTGCGGCGTGGGGCGTGATCGCGGAGGGGAACGGCGGCGGCAGCTACGCGCAAGTGGATGCGATCGAAGCCAAGACGGGAGTCTGGGCATACGCGCCGACTGCGGTCCGGGGCGGCCTGACCGTGCGCGGCCGGCCGCTGCGCGACTACGCGGTGGTCTTGCACCGCGGCTGGAACCTGATCGCGCCGACCGCGACCTGCGTGTACCCGGATCTGAGCCAAGTCCCCGGCCCGGCCTGGTATTGGGACGGCGACGCGGCCTTGTACCGTTCCGTCCCGCACGGCGGGCAGTTGCTCACGGGCCGCGCCTACTGGGTCTACGCCACGCGCGACGTAACGCTCACGCTCGGTCCGTAGTGCCGCACACAATGGGGTTCCACCCCATACCCCGCTGGAGGACCGTTGGCCCTCCAGACCTCCCAGTGGCGATTGTCATTTCCGGCGGCGGACGCCCGCCGCCGGAAATGGCAATCGCAATGTGGGGTCCGGGAAGTCAATGATTCCCCGGCGGGGGTTTTGGGGGCAGAGCCACCAAACGGCGTTGGGCGCTACACCGTGGTGAATGCGCTCGTGTCGGGGTGGAATACGGTCTTCAGTCCGGCGAACTCCTGTTCCAGGCGCGCGGCGAAGAGTTTCACGCCCGGGTTCTCGCTCAGCGCATGGCCGGTCTCGATCATCGGCACCCCGGCATCACGTGCGAAACTGAACCCGTACTCGTCGCACTCCCCGGCAATCAGCACCTCGGCGCCCAGGTTCACGCACGTCGCCTGGTACCCGACATTCGTGTCCAGACCCAGCCCGCCCCAGGGGAACCCGGCCACGGACACGACCTTGTCCAGGTCGCCGGTCATCCGGACGTGGGAAACGTTGAACGTCGCCTTCACCTTGGCGACGAGCTCGCGAACCGTCGTGCGCGGGATGGGCAAGACCTTGTTCCAGCCCGTGCCAGGCGTGGGATTCTCGACACCCAGGACGCGAATGAACTCATCCCAGATGCAGATCATGTCCAGTGACCCATGCACACGCAACACAGTCAGTCCGCCCGCCGCCGCCGCTGCGAGCCGCGCGCGGTTCGCCGGCCACGACATCTCCTGCGCCGTCAGCGGACCGAACATGGTCGTGAAGTAAAACTGCTCGTGGCACAGCACCACGTTGCAGCCTTGCGCGGCGGCGGCACGCAGCGCGCCCACGTCCGCCATCCAGCACAGCAGCAGGCCGCGAATCTCCGCGTTCGGATCGCCGAACAGCACACCTTCGTCGCCGTTCAGCCCGCTGCCCTTGAGCTTGATGATATGCTTGATCAGGTCTTGGACGGTCATGGGGGCCTCTTTTCGCCCTGTATGGGAAGATCCGGCCTCGCACAAGGACGGTAGCCGTGGCTCGGCGCGTCCCGCGCCGAAGTGGAGTGCGCCGGCCGGTCCCCGGCCGAGGGCCTCGGTCCGGGACGGACCTGCGCACCATGCTGCGGTCCCAGAGGTCCCGCGCCACTGGCGTGCTGCGCACCGTCCGCCGCCGAACCGCGCCTCCACGACACCCCCCCTCTTCCCTGACACCTGAAACCCGAAACCTGAAACCTCTGCTGCCTCACAGCTTCTTGGCGGTCGACACCGAGCCCTTCTTCACTTCCGCGGCCGTGACTTCGCGGCCGAGTTTCTCGGACATGTAAATGGCCTCGGAGATCAGCATGGTGTTCAGTGCGATCTCCGCGGTCGGCAGCAGTTCGACCCGGTTCTGCAGCGCGGCGATCCAGTGGTGCTGCGAGCTGTCGTACACATCGCCGACTTCCTTGACGTTCGCCCAGCGGTACAACGCACCGTCCATGTCGACGGTACTGTCCGTCGCCAGGTCTTCGACCGTGGTGAAGAAGCCGAACGGCGCCAGGCGCACACCGCCCTGGCTGCCGAAAATCGACGAACCCTCGAACGCGTTCATGTGCACCGCCCAGGCCTCGATGATGTCCAAGGTCAAGCCGCCGGCGAATCGGACGAAGCCGAGCCCCAGTTCCTCGACATTGTAGCCGCTGCGTTTGGCGCGCGCCGGGTCCAAGGCCGTCTCTTGGTACGTCTTGCCGCTCACCCGCTCAATCTTCGGGTTGCCCATCAGGTACAGGAGCTGCGCGATGTGGTACACGCCCATGTCGTAAAGCGCGCCGCCGGCCGCCACTTCCTTCTGCACAAACGAAGCCGTGCCGTATCCATCCACGAATGGCCGACCCCGACGCCGATGCCCGGTGGACCGCGCGTGGTAGATGTTCCCGAGCCGCCCATTGTCGATCAACGTCTTGGCGACGCGGCTCTCCTTGCTGTACAGCGTACTGAGCTGGATGTGCAGGTTCTTCTTCCGCTTCCGCGCCGTCTTGAGCATGGTCTCCGCATCAATGTACGAGCCGGCCATCGGTTTCTCGCAGTACACGTGCTTGCCTGCGTTCAAGGCAGCAATCGTCACCGGCGCGTGCAGGTTGTTGTGCAGGCACACGTCCACCGCGTCGATATCGTCGCGCTTCAGCATTTCGTGGAAGTCGGTGTACTTGCTCGGAATGTTGAACTCCGCCGCGACCTTGTCCAGCGCCGCCGCATTGACGTCGGTTGCCGCCACGACCTTCGCGCCACTGACCTTCTGGTAATTCCGCAGGTGACTCTGCGCAATCTGTCCCACGCCGACAAACCCGATCCGAATCGCGTCCGCCATGTCCAATCCTCCCTGGTATTCTCTCTCATCCAAATGCTTCTGGACAGGAGCGCCACGAATCCTCTGGCACGACGCCCCCGGAGCAGTCCTGATATCGAATATACCGCCACCGCCGCACCTGGCAATGCCGGATGGCCGTGTCGGTGGTAATGCGTCAGCGCCCCCGGCCGGCGGACCGGCCGGGGGCGCTGACGCATTACTGTCGGTGCGTGTGCGGGGCGCAGTGCGGCCGACCGCTCGCTGAAGCTCGCTGCCACTTCCGCCTGAAGGCGGGACTCCGGCGCAGACAGCACAGTCACAGCCGAGTATGACCGGGCGGCAACGGCCCGGGAGCCGCCGACGCTTCACGGATGGGGACTTTGGATCCTTGCATTCGCCGCTTCTGCGTGCAATCGTAGTCACGCTCGAACAAAGGAGAATGCCATGCAACGACGCGTCTGTCCCATCACAGGTTTTGAACTGCCGGTGCTCGGCATCGGCTGCTGGTCTTTCGGCGGCGGCGCCTACTGGGGCGCACAGGACCGGAAGGACGAGGCAAACGTCGTCCGGGAAGCCATCGCGCGCGACTGTAACTACCTCGACACTGCAGAGGTCTACAATAGCGGCGCCAGCGAGGAAGCGCTGGGCGCAACCGTCCGGACATGCCGAGGCGATGTCATCCTCGGCACCAAAGTGCCGCCATCGGCCTGCCATCCCCCGGCCCTGCGCGCGCATTGCGACGCCAGCCTGCGACGCTTGGCTACGGATGCGATCGACCTGTATATGGTGCACTGGCCGCTGACGCGCCAGGCGATCAAACCGTTCACACAGGACGAAACCATCCTTGCGTCCCCACCCAACGTGACAGAAACCTTCGCGACGCTCCTGCAACTTCAAAAGCAAGGCAAGATCCGCCAGATCGGGGTCTGCAATTTCGGCGTCAAACAACTTGGCGAAGCCCTGGCCACCGGCGCAAAGATCGCCGTGAACCAACTGTTCTACAGCATTCTGGCCCGGGCCATTGAGTTTGACATCCTGCCGCTCTGCGCCAGGCACGGCGTCGGCGTCATGGCCTACATGCCGCTCCTCCAGGGGCTGCTGACCGGCAAGTATCACAGTGCCGACGAGTTGCCCTTCGCCCGGGCGCGGATCCGCCACTTCCGCGGTGACCGCAAAGACTCCCGGCACGAAGGGCCAGGCTTCGAGACGGACGTGTTCGCCGCGCTGGATGGGCTGCGCGGGATTGCCGCCCGGGCCGACGTACCCCTCACCCACCTGGCCTTGGGCTGGGTGGCGGCCCAGCCAGGCGTGGTCTGCGTCCTGGCCGGAGCGCGTACCGGTGCCCAGGTCGCCGAGAACGCCGCGGCGTTCGCACGCCCGTTGCCTGCCGAAACGCTGGTCGAGGCCGAGGCGCTCACGCGCCCGCTGCGCGACGCCATGGGCACCAACGCCGACTACTTCGAGAGCGCCAAGAACTCCCGAATCGAGTGAGACAACCAATGCCAGAAAAACCGAACTTCCTCATCCTGTTCCCGGATCAGCAGCGCCACGACACCATCCACGCCGCCGGGTTCCGGCACATGAAGACGCCAAACCTCGACCGGCTCGTGCGCGAAGGCTGCCTCTTCAGCAACGCCTACTCGCCCAACCCGGTCTGTGTTCCCGCACGGCACTACCTCATGACCGGCACGACCGGCCGCGACCACGGCTACTTCCACAACGTCAGCTCGCCCATTACCGACGAAGGCATTCCAACCCTGCCGCAGATGCTCTCCGACCATGGCTACACCACCGCTGCGGTCGGCAAAATGCATTTCCTGCCGCCGCGCCGGCACCACGGTTTCGACGAAATGCACCTGATGGAGGAACTGCCGCACTTCCGCGCCGAGGATGCTTACGCTGAATATCTTGCGGCGCAAGGTCTTGAAGATATTCAGAACCTGCACGGCGTGCGGCCGTACGTCTACCACCACCCGCAGTGCGCGCTCGTGCCCTGGGAACACCACGGCGAGAACTGGGTCGGCAAGCGCGCCGTCGAATTCCTGAAGCAGAACGGGAAGCGCCCCTTCTTCCTCATGTGCGGCTGGGTCAAGCCGCACCCGCCGTGGAACATTCCCGCCGAGTGGCAAGGCCATTACGACGACGTCGAGCTGCCGGAGCCGATCCCGCGGTCGCGCGCGAAACCGTTCCACGCCGCGCCGTCCGACTGGTTCGGCGACCACGACAGCCCGGAACTGCGGCGTCAAATCCGCGCCGCGTACTACACCTCCGTCTCCATGGTCGACCGCAGTGTCGGGGACGTGCTCGCATACCTCGACCACGCCGGGCTCATGGACAACACGGTGATCATTTTCGCCTCAGACCATGGCGAAATGCTGCAGGACAAGGGCTTCTACCAGAAAGCATTGCCCTACGAGAGCGCCGCGCGCATCCCGTTTGTGGTCCGCTACCCGAAACGGTTCGCGCCCGGGACGCGCGACACGCGGTTTGTCGACCTGCTCGACATCCTGCCCACCGCGCTCGACCTCGCCGGCATCGACTACAACTACAAGAAGGCGCACTCACGCTACCGCCTCGCCGGCGACTCCGTGCTGACGCCACAGAGCGAACGGCGCGACCGCGCCTACCAGAGGTCCGAGTGCGGGACGCGCGCCGGGCGCTGGGTCTGCTTGCGCGACAACCGCTACAAGTACGTCTACTCCTATAACGGCGGACTCGAACAGTTCTACGACCTGCAGAGCGACCCGAGCGAACTCCACAATCTGGCCGGAACCGACCGTCTGCCGCAGGAGGATTTTCGCCGCATTAAGGCGAAGTGCGTTGAAATGGAAGAACTGTGGGGACCGGAAGGCTGCGTCGTGAATGGCGCGTGCATTGCCTTCCCCTACAACGCGCACCCGGAACACTACCAGGAAGGGAGCAAGTTCCCATTCTGGGCCAACCACCAGTTCCAGGTCTTTCAGGACAAGCCGACCCAGGACAAAGCCCGCCGCTACGTTGACGAAATCCATCAGGCCACCGCCGATTGCGGTCCGGCGTTTCTCCCAAACCTGCATCCCGACCCCACGTGGGCCGAGAACTGGCTCGAGCAATTTCGCAAATTTGGCGGCGACGACACGCTGGCGCAACGGGTCCTTGGAAAACCGTGACCACAGGCGAACGAGGCCATGCCCCCTCACCCAGACGGAGACTCGCGACAAACCAGGCTTGTAGTACCGCGTTTACGCGGTCCGGGTGACGCGCAGCCACCACGCATAGCCCCGACCGGCGACGGGGCAGCAGGTCCCCCGAGAAAAGCGGGAATGGAACCGTAACCTCCATCCGGGGGCGGAGGTTGAGGATTCCCACAGCGCAAGGGGCAGCAAGGCTGGCAGCCATGCTGCTACTTCCCGGAGGGGCCTGTCACGGTATGGCGTGCCCTACTTCCGCAACACCGCCAGCGTCCCGTCCGCCTTGGCGGCCACGACCGACCGACCGTCTGCGGACTTCGAAAACGCCACGACCCGCGCCCCCCCGAGACGCACAGTCGCCTCGATCGCGCCGGTGCCGGCGTCGAGCACGAATACGTCGCCTGACTTCGTGCCGACGAAGACCTCACCAGCACCGTCCGCGTCGGCATCCGTTGCCAACAACGCACTCGCCTTCGCGTCCAGCGTCCGGTACCAGACTCGATCGAGCCCGATCGCGCGGGTACTGCCGCGCGGCTTCGGACGTACCGCCGTCACGCCGCAGATCGTGTCAGCCGCAATCACCGTCGCCGGCTCTTCCGGCTTGGCGCGGAAGTGGCACATCTTCACCAGAGTGCCGCGTATCCTGCCGCCGGCATCCTCGCCACGCGCCTGGTCGTGCCAGAAACACGTCAAGCCACCCGCCGTCGAACACGCGATGACTTCTTTGCTCGCCGCGCCGCCGAACAGGTCGAGCGCTTCGACGGCCACCGGCACGTCAATGTTGAGTCCCTCGTGTCCCTCGCCCTCGAGCGGGATGGTCATGCGGCCCGTGCAGTCGTAGATCTGCATCAGGCAATAGGACGTGAAGAACAGCCCGACGAGCTCCAGCTTGCCGTCTCCGTCGAGGTCCGCCACATCGCCACAGGCAAAATCGCCACTGATCCGACCGCGCCGGAGCGCCATGTACTTCTCCCAACGCAGCGTGCCGTCGCCGTTGAGCACATGGATCCAGTTCGCGCCGGCCACCACCTCGTTCCTGCCGTCAGCGTCGAGGTCCACGATCCGCACATAGTCCACGGCCGGCTTGGACGACGTGTCCGGATGCGACGCCTTGCAGGTGAAGGTCCACAACTCCTTGCCATCCGCGCTGAGGGCATGCACCTTCTCGTCGTCGCAGCCGAACACCAGTTCCGGTTTTCCGTCGCCCGTCAGGTCGCCGATATCAATAGTGCGCACATCGCCTGGCGTGGTGAACCCCCAGCGCTCCGCCCCGGCCAGGTTGCACACACGTACTCCGGTCGCCCCACCCACGATGCACTCTTCCACGCCGTTGCCGTTGAGGTCCGCCACGCGCAGGACACTCACCGGTGTGCCCAGCGTGACCGTGGTCGTCGTCAATCCCGCCGACGGCTGCTCCTGCAGCGCCATCGCGCCAACCGGTTGGGTTGGCGTCGCCACTGCACGTGCCGCCGCAAACGCCGTCTGCACCGCGCCCGCGTCGGGCAGCGTGCCGCCCGCAACGCACACGCCGTCCGCCGCGAGGGCGAACATGTCCGCGTTGCCAGCTCCACCCGGCATCGCGCCCAGACCGACCAGGATCGACGCCCCGTCCTCCGTCACCAGCGCGCAGCCGTCGCCGGCTGGGACCATGCTAACGCGCGGTTGCACCTCAGGCGCTGAGTACGCCTGAACCAAATTCATGAACACCAGACTCTCGCCGGTCTTCAGCGCCCGCGCCTTGTCCTGCTGGAACAGCGTCGCGGCCGCTTCCGTGTAAGGGTAGGATGCCTTCCATTCGTCTTCGTTCTGGAACGGCGACCGCTCGGTGTCCACGCTCGCGCCGCCATCGGAGACGATCTTGCAGAACCGGCCGTCCTGCGACAGGTACAGGTCCTTGCCGCGCAGTTCGGCCGTGCCCAACGCCTTGAACGTGCAGCGCGCGAAGAACTCCCCGTCCTTGTCCGCCGTCACCCGGTCCAGCACCAGGAACCACCGGCCCTTGCGCCAGAATATCGACCTTTCCCAGACCCCAAATGCCGTCCGCGTCAGCCCCCACTGCTCATTCTCCGCGAACGTGTCGAGACGCGCCAGCGTCTTGCCGGGGAGCCGGCCGTTCCCATCGCAGGCGACAAACACGCCGCTGTGATCCTGCGGACTCCGCAACTGATACGTATGGTCCACCAGCCACATGCGCCCCTCATCGGTGAAGTTCACAATCGTGTTGATGTCGTCGTGCTTGTGCCCGTGCGGCCCGGGCACTCCGGACCAATCCCCCGTGCCGTCCAGCAACAAGTACTGCCCGTTCGCGTCCCAGTTCTCGCGGAACACCAGCTTGTTGAACAGCTTCGCATCCAGCTCCTTCTTCTCGGCGAAGACCGGTTCCTTCACGCCCTGCCCCTTCTCCAGCGGCGCCTCGTATAGCGGCACACGGATCAGGCCGGTCCACTCAACCGGTTCTTTCGGCACAACGTCCAGGTCCACGACGATGTTGTTCTGGAAAATGCGCAGTCCGCACGCCTGCGGCAGTTTCTCGCGGATCACCCAGTAGAGGCGCGGGTCGCGGTGGAACCACGCCACGCGCGACAGCAGTTCGAAGAACGCAGGTTCGAGAATGGCCGAAGCATCGCCGAACCCGGTGCCCAAGCCCAGGTTGTTGATGCAGGCGGTCGCGACGTACTGCGCGTGATGCAGCGCCACCCCGCGTGTGAAGTACGTCAGGTCCGGCCGCGCCAGCGAGTACGTGACCGTCTGCTCCGGGCAGTAACACAGGTACCCGGTCGCATCTTCCAGGATCTGGAACGTGCTCGCCTGCGCGGAGAAAACCGCCGCCGCGCAGTTCATCCAGTACTCGCTCTCCGGAGACCGGTAATACTTGTAGAAGTAATGCCACGCCTGGAACGAACGCAGCGCCGAACTCGTCCCGTGATTCTCGTCCAACGTCTGCACGCAGCCTTGGGCGACCTGTTCGTGGAAGACGCGCCGCTCATGCCCCTGCGCCGCATCGCGCAGCAGCGCGTTGGTGATATCGAGCCGGTCCGGGTCCGTCCAGATCGGCAACTCCTCGAGCAGATCCCACTCGTGGACGTGCGTCGCAGAGCGCGCACCCATTTCGCGCGGGGGTGATGTTTTCGCCAGCAGATGCCGGTTCTTGTCGAGCAGTTCCTTCATCAGCGGCAAAAGTTGTCGGTCGCCGGTACGAAAATACGTCTGCCCCATTCTCGCCAGAATCCCGGTCACCGCTGTCATGTCCTGGTTCGCATCCTGACTCGTGACCATGCCGCCCGCCGCATCCATGAACCCCGCCCCGCGCAATTGCTCACGAAACCACTCCATCCCCGTGTACTGCGGCTGCCGCTTGGACGTCAACGACTGGGTCTCGTCCGGAAAGAACGAGTACGCCTTCTTCGCGAACTGGACGTCCACGACCGGTTCCCTCAGAAGAACTGTCTTACCCGCGCCTTTCAGGTACCGTTCCGCGAACACGCGCACCGCGCGGTCCACACCGTCTGCATCCGAGCCCGCAAGCACGAGCACATTCACGCCAGTTGCGAACGGATCGTGCACGGTACGAATGACATACCCGCCCTGCCCCGGATAGATCGAGTCCGCGACCACGTATCCCGGGCCGCTCAGGACGGCAAGCAACCGGTTGTTGTTCACATTCCCCAAAGCCACCAGGTTGCGGCCCGCTATTTTGACCTGATCAACGTGCCAGTCCTCGCCCGCCACGTCGGCGTCAGTCAAGGTCTCCAACGCCGCACCTGATTCCGCGGCGACCAGTTCGCGCAACCTTGCGACCGCGGCCCGCGACCGGTCGTCTGCCGGGCATACGACCACGGCCCGCGACACGCCGTTCTCAACCAATGCGGTCTGCGGGTAGAGCGGCTTGAGGGTCGAAATCGGTGCGGGTACGGGAGGCAACTGTGCCCAGGCGAGACCGGGACAACAGGCAACGGCCACAACGGCCATGAGGCGGAGTCTGGCTCGCATGCTGAAAATGTTTCCTTCCGGTTCGACACAGAGACGACGACAAGCCCCTGCAGGTAAGTCCATCACCGCGGCCAAACCGCCTTTCCTGGCGACGTCTCCCTGCGAACGCACCTCGCGCTCGTAGTGGTGTCGCAAGCCCGGGCCAACCGCCGGGCAAGACGCCATCCCCGCGCCACGCCACGTATGCTCTTGGCGCACCACTACCGTTCTGCGCACTGCGAGCACACTACAAACGGACGCGTGCCTGACCGTGGTTCTCTGCCACAACATCCTCGCAATGCCGGGCGCGCAACGCCGTCCGGAATCGGTCGTCACAAATTATCGAACAGCGTCTCGCGAATACTGACCGCCGCGTACCAACGCACGCTGCCGTCCATGAAGAGGATGTTCACCCCCGTCCCGTGACGGGGAAACGGCAGGCGTGGCGTGGTGCCGAACGGCATGTCGGAGGCATACGGACCGAAGTCGAACTGACTGAGGCGATCCGCGACATACCCGGTTTCGGCCGGTTTGCGCACCCGCTTCAGCGTCGGCCAGTTGTTCACGCCCACGCCTTGCGCCTGCGCCGCAGTGGCACTTACCGTGAAGTCGACGCGATTCCCGTTCGCGAAGGCCGCCAGGACCCGCGCCCCAGCCGGACACGCATACACCGGAACATCGGTGTCGCCGACGCCGTTGCCCCACTTGTTCTCCCAGCGGTTGCGGCAGTAGTAGGCCGAGTAGCAGATCGTCCACGCGTACGGATTCAGCACGGTCGGGGTTGGGTTCCACGCCCCGTCACCGCCGCCGATCCACTGATCGTAGTCATCGGCATACAACGCGACCGTAGCGCCGACCTGGCGCAGGTGCCCTACGCAGACAGCCGTGTCCGCACGCCCCCGGGCCTGCTGCAGCGCCGGCAACAGAAGCGCCGCGAGCATGGCGATGATGGCGATTACCACCAGCAACTCGATGAGCGTGAAACGCCTGACCATTGCCGTGTAGCCACCGAACAGCGCGTCGCCCAGCGTCCGCCCCTCAACACGATCGCGAAACCGGCAACCGCCGGACGACAACCGTGCCCATAACCGTGGGGTATCAAACATTGTCCTTACCTTCCTTCTGTACAATGCCCCATGCCCTGCCAAACTAACCACCAGGCAACCCTCGCACGCCTCGCGCCCCCGAAACTTCCGAATTTCACCATTATACGGCGAGGCACTTGCCCTGTCAAACGTATCCTGAGCTCCGCCTCACGATGCGACGCGCATCCCGCGGCTCTCCAGCAATCGCCGGACAGTCCGGGCGTCCAACGCCCACCGGGCCGCCACCCACCACCAGCACGTCCGGCGCGGCGTACACCTCGTACATTCGCACCGCGGACGGCGGCTCATCGGGCTCATCGGGATCATCGGATGGGCTCGCGGCGGCGGCCCGGCTCTTGCCTGTCGTGCCGCGTCGCTGTCAACCCTCCACGGGGCTTCGCCCGTGCGGTATCAGCATCAGTCCGCACGCCAGCACGAACGGCACGGCGACGGCCACAAACAGGTTCTCCGGTCCGAACCTTTGCAGACAGTAGTCCACCAGCGGCGGTGCCGCCACACACCCGAGCGAACCGACGGCAACCGTGACTCCGACGGCGGTGCCACTGCAGTGCGGATAGCGGTTCGCGACCAGCACGACCAGCAACGGCCAACCGCCGGCCATCAGGAATGCGGCGAGCGCAAACAGAGCCAGGCTCGCGCGCCAATCACCGGCGAACCGTTGCGCGGCCAGCGCGGCGGCGGCGGCGGCGAACCCCGCCGCCAAGGTCCGTTCCAGGCGCACGCGTTCCGGAACCAACGCGCACAACACGCGCCCGCCGATCATCGCCAGCCAGAACAGCGAGATCGAGTAGATGGCCCAGGCTTCGGGCGCGGCGCGGTATTTCCGCAGATACATGTTGATGTACAGCCCCACGGCCGTCTCGCTCAGCACGTACAGGAAGATGGCCGCGCACGGGATCAGCAACGCCGGCTCGCGCACCGTGCGCCATACCTCGGTCATGTTCCAGCCCTCCCGCGACGCCGGGCGAGGAATGAACGACCGCAGATAGAGCAGGAACAGCACCGCGGCAAAGAACGCCGTGCCGAGGAAGAACACCGGCCAGCGTACGCCGCGCGGCAACAGGAACCCGATGAGGAACGGCCCGCCGCACGCGCCGATGCAGTACATGACCTGCAGGATGTTCATGAACAGCCGCCGCCGCGTCGGGAACAGGTCGGCCACCAGCGCGGAACTCATGCCTTCCAAGATGCCGCCGCCCATGCCCATCAGCGTGCCGCCGACGCACGCCGTCGCGAGCCCGCCGGCCGCAGCCCAGACGCAAGCCCCCGCCAGCATGAGGCCACACGCCAGCAGGAACACCGGCCTCTTGCCCCAGAAGTCCGAGACGATCCCACCAGCCACGGTTGACAGGAAGAACCCGATGAACTGGAACGTCGTGGTGTACGCAAGTGTTTCGGGCGCGATCCGGAAATCCGCCGCCGCGCGCAGCAGCACGGCCGGCAGCGTGCTGGCGGACAGCGCACACACGAACAGCGACAGCATCGCCGCCGCGCACGGCAGGACGAGGTTAGGCGCGGGCGCGATGCCGGGTACATCCGAAGTTGCTCCGCCGCGCTGGCTCACGTTGTCCATCCGCTCTTGGGACTTACGGTCCGGGCTTTCGCTCGTCCGGGCCGAGACCGGGACGCGGTGGCTGGCCGGGAAGCACATTCGGGATCCAGGATGATCAGTTTCCCGTCCTCCACGTAGGCAATGGGATTCCCCATCCGACGGTGCGTCTCCAGCGCCTTGCGCACCGCATCTTGAAATGCCTTCTCCGCCTCCTCGGCGAATGCTCTGGGGTCTGGCATGATCATAGCCCCACCTCCCCGCGGATGCGCGCGAACCGGTCCGCGTCCTTGATCCACTCGTCCTCCTCGCACCGTTGGTACACGCAGACGGGCACCTGGCCGGTGTTGTCGAGCAGCAGAAACCGGTCTGCTAGGGCGCGGTAGCGCGGCAGGTTGGCGACGATGCGCGGGCCACGGCGGCGCAGGTCCGCTTCAGGCACGTCATGGCCACCGGCACGGACGCGGCAGGCAACGCGCGCGGCACACAAGTCCGCACGCGACACCCAGATCAGGACCAGACAGACTCGATAGCCATGGTTCTTGAGCGCGGCGAGCGTAGCCAGGTGCCCCCGTCCGGAGAACGTCGTCTCGAACCCGAAGCTCATGCGGCGAGCGGACAGTTCGCGAACACGCTCCAGCACCAGACGCCCGGCACGCATTCCAGCCGCGGCCGGGTCGAGTGGCGCGAGCCCGGCCGCGATTAGGTCCGGATTCACGAACTCGTGGCAGGCCGCATACCGCGGCAGGTATTCCAGGGCAAAGGTTGTCTTTCCCGCACCGTTGGGTCCACCGACCACGACACACCACGGCACATCGCCGGGGGATGCAGCGGCCGCGGCGGCAACGGCATACCCGGCCGCGGACTCCTTGAGCGTCCGCCCAGGGCCTGCATCGACCTCCGTCACCGACTGCACACGCCAGACGTGGCCGTGCAACCGAACCCGGCTACCGGGACGAAGAGCACGTTGGGTTTTGCGCTGTGGCATGATGTGATGCATTATACCGGAAGCCCAGGCAAGTTCAAGAGCGCACGGCAGCCTCGCCCCGCCGGACACTGTTGCGCGGCACGGCCAGTGGCGCGGGACCTCCGGGACCGCAGTAGGGTGCTCGGATCCGTCCCGGACCGAGGCCCTCGGCCGGGGACCGGCCCGATCACCCCACTTCGGCGCGGGACGCTCCGAGCCACTGCACACAGCGCGTGAACCTTGCCCGTTCGGTCGTCACGCTGCGCTTTCCCCTTGACCATTGGCAACGGCGGCGGCGCGGCACTACAATACCCGAACGGGCACGCCAACACACCGCCAGTACAGAGAAGGGGAACCTGCCATGATGCGTCATCTCACAGGTCTGTCCAGTGGCCTCGTTCTTGCCATGATCTGCGCCTGTCCGTCGTCAGCGCCGGCACAGCAGGACGCGGCCGCGGCAGCCGCTGCCGAACCGCCGGCCATGCTCTATCTCGCGCCGACCGGCAACGACGCCTGGTCCGGAAAACTGCCTGCCCCCAACAACGCCAAGACGGACGGACCGTTCGCGACGCTCGAGCGCGCCCGCGACGAACTGCGGAACCTCCGAAAAGCCGGCACGCTCCCCACCGGCCCGGTCGTCGTGGAACTCGCCGGCGGTGTGTATGAGCGCACTGCGCCGCTCGCGCTCACCGCGGAGGACTCGGGCACCGAACCGGCGCCTGTCACGTACCGCGGCCGCAAGGGTGAGGTCGCCCGCATCGTCGGCGGCAAGGTCGTCACCGGCTGGCAGCCCGTCACGGACCCGGCGGTGCTCGCACGGCTCGACGAATCGGCGCGCGACAAGGTGCGCCAGGCCGACTTGCGCGCCCAAGGCCTCATCGACTACGCCGAGGTCAAAGCGGGACCCGGTTGGGGCCAGTCCCAACCGGGAATGGAACTGTTCTTCCAGGACAAACCCATGACCGTCGCGCGCTGGCCGAACGAAGGCTTCGCGCATATCGTCGACGTGGTCGGCGGCGCGCCGCACAAAATCCACGGCATCCCCGGCGACAAGATCGGCAAGTTCACCTACGACGGCGACCGCCCAACGCGCTGGACGGCTGAGAAGAACGTCATGCTCCACGGTTGGTGGTTCTGGGACTGGGCCGACCAGCGCCTCAGGATCGAGTCCGTCGATACCGAGAAGAAGGTCATCACCCTCGATCCGGAGCCCGTCCACTCGTATGGCTTCCGCAAAGGCCAGTGGTACTACGCCTACAATCTGCTGCCGGAACTCGATCAACCCGGCGAATGGTACATGGACCGCGACGCCGGCATCCTCTACTTCTGGCCGCCGGCCCCCCTGGACTCGGGCGACGCCATGGTCTCGGTGGCGCCGGCCTTGGTACAGATGAAGGATGTGGCGTACCTGACGCTGCACCGCATGACCTTCGAGTGCAGTCGCGGCACGGCCCTGTCACTGGACAACGTCAACCAGGTGCGCGTGACCGGTTCCGTAATCCGCAACACCGGCGGGTGGGCTGCGAGCCTGAGCGGCAAGGCGAGTGGCATCGTCGGCTGCGACTTGTACAACATGGCCGAGGGCGGTGTCTCGATGAACGGCGGCGACCGCAAGACCCTCACCCCAGCCGGCCTTTACGTGGACAATTGCCACTTCTTCAAGTTCGGACGATGGAACCCCATCTGCAAGCCGGGCGTGCAGGTCGGCGGCGTGGGCAATCGCGTCACCCACAACCTGTTCAACGATGCCCCGCACATGGCCGTCATGTGGGGCGGCAACGACCACCTGTTCGAGTACAACGAGTTCCACAGCGTCGTCTACGGCTCCAACGACGCCGGGGTCATGTACGCCGGCTACAACCCCGCCATGCGCGGGCACATGATCCGCTACAACTACTTCCACCACATCTACGGCTTCGAAGGCCGCGGCTGCAATGGCGTCTACCTCGACGATATGTTCTGCTCCGCCACCATGTTCGGCAATATCTTCTACCAGGTGCCACGCGCCGCGTTCATTGGCGGCGGCCACGACAACGTGGTCGAGAACAATGTCTTCGTGGACTGCAAGCCGGCGCTGCATGTGGACGCGCGGATGATGGGCTGGGCCGCGGCCTCCGTGCCCACCATGAAGCAACGCCTCGAAGAGGTGCCGTACAAGGAGGAGCCCTGGTGCAGTCGCTACCCGCAACTGCTGACCTACCTCGAGGGCAACTACGCCGAACCCCGCGGCAACATTGTCACCCGCAACATCTGCGTGGGCGGCAAGTGGGACGAGATCGAAGGCAAGGCCAAGCCGGGTGTCGCACTCACCGACAATCTCGTTGACGAAGACCCGAAGTTCGTCGATGCCGAGCACCTGAACTTCCAGCTCCGCGACGACTCGCCCGCCTGGAAGCTCGGGTTCCAGCGTATTCCCATCGAGAAGATCGGACTGTACCCGGACGACCTGCGCGTCTCCTGGCCGGTCGTGTGCGAAGTCCGCACCAAGCCCGAGACGCCGGCCCCCCCGGCGAAGAAGGCCCTACGCACCGCCCCCGCAGTCGTCAAGGTACCACGCCTATCTGCACCGGTGATGATCGACGGCACGCTCACCCCGGAAGAATGGTCCGGACTCGATGCGGCCAAGGGCATCGTGATTGAGCAAGGCCTGCAAGGCGAGAAGACCTCGCCACCGAGCACCGCCTGGCTCGCCTGGGACGACACCGCGCTGTACGTGGCCATCGACAACAGCATCAACCCGAAAACCATCATCCGCCCCGGCAACACCTGGGGGCAGGACGACGCGGTCGAGCTCGCGATCCGCAATCCGGCCGCGGGCAAGGACGCGCCGATCCTGGTCCTGCGCGGGTTCCCGTCCGGTTCCTTCGTCAGCTCGGACGAACCCGGGACCCCGGCCGCGGTGGTGAAGCGCGTCGCGGAGGGCGTCCAGTACGGCGCGAAGATGGTCGACGCAAAACGCTGGACCACGGAGTGGCGCATCCCGTTCGCCTCGCTCGGTATCGACCCGGCCAAAGACACCAAGTTCGCCTTCAACATCAGCGTGCGCAAAACCGCCGACGAACTCTGGCTGCTCTGGCAAGGCACCGACGCCGCCACCTGGGAAGTCGGCAACGCCGGCGTGATCGAGCTGGTACGGTAGCGCGGGGGGGGGCGCCGCCCGCACCCCAATGCTATTAACCGTCGCGTTCGCGGCTATCCGGGCCGTACCTCGGTCCAGCGGTACGGCTCCGGCTGTACCCCGCGCGGCCTCCGCGCGGTGCCAGCGGGCGGGGGGCCGCCCGCGGTTCCCCGCCGCGCCGCAAGGCCTTGCGCATGGCTGGTTCGGCGACTATCGTTCACAATTGTTCGGTTCGTCGGGAAAGCTCGCCGTCAGGAAGCGCCGCGAGGAAACCATCGGCGGAGACGGCGGCGCGGAGGAGTAGCATGGACCAGATTCTGATTCCACTTCTTGTCGCGGCCCTGTGCATCTGGGGCGTCGTGCTGATTGTCCGCACCCTGTTCAGCCGCCGCGCGTCGCCGGAGGAAATCGCCCGCCTCGTCAATTCCATCATGGGCCCGATGCCAGACGAACCGGGACACAGCCTGAAACCGACTCCGGACCAGGACGAGATTCTCAGCAACCTCCTGAAGTTCTTCGAGGTCTCGGCCGCGTCCCGCAGTATCTTGCAGGTCCTGGTCAAGAGCGAACGGCAGCTTACCGTTCCCGAGGTGACCACGGTGCTGAATGGGCTCCCGTCGCGGCTCCAGCAACCGCCCCTGCCCGAACACGCCGTGCGCGCCGTCCTGGTAAATCTCATTGCCGCCAACCTGGTGCAACTGGGTGGCGACACAAAACTGGCCCCTACGCCGGCGGGACGCAAGGTGATGGAACACATTTCCCCACCGACGGCATGAGGGCCATGCCTCGACAGTGGCGCGGGACCTCCGCGACCGCAGTAGGGGGCTCGGGTCCGTCCCGGACCGAGGCCCGGGGCCGGAGATCCACCGTCGCCGGATAGCTTCGGCGGACAGGTCCGGCAGGCGCCCCCGCTTCGGCGCGAGACGCGCCGAGCCGCCGCCCAAGGAGGTCTCAAATGATCGCCCGCTTTCTCTCGACTTCGGTCGCTATCGTCACATTCGCCACGGCCGCAACCGCCGCCCCTGCCCCGTTGCTCTATGCACCGTTTGACGCACCGTTAGCCAGTGGCGGCCCTGGCATGGCAAGCCAAGCACTTGAACTGACCGATGGCCTGCGCGGCAAAGCGGCCGTGCTGCGTTCGGACTGCCAGTTCGCCGTGCCCGGCAACTTCCGTGTCGAGACAGGCACCGTGGCCGCCTGGGTCCGCCCGCACTGGACCGGCACAGACCCCGCCAGCCATGTCTTCTTCTGCCTCTACGGCCAACGCGATGGGCGACCGCACTACGGCCTGAACCGGTGGACGATCAGCTTCGGCGGCGGCCAGTGCACGTTCGTCATCTACAGCCTTACCGAAGGTGTCACGTTCGCGGTGTCCGCACCCGTTAGCGAGTGGAAGCCCGGCGACTGGCACCACGTCGCGGCGACATGGGCCGGTGTCAACTCAGGAAAACCCGACGCGTCCATGGCCCTGTTCCTCGACGGCGCGCCGGTCGCGAACCTGGCAGGCAAGCAGATTGACGTCGGCCCGACCGACACCGTCATGGCCGTCGGCCGCGACCAGGACGGCTCGCCCGACTACCTTGACGGCGACATCGACGATCTGTTCATCTACGGCGAGGCCCTGCCCCCTGCGGACATCGCCAGCGCCGTCAAGACTGTCCGCAACGGCACCGCGGCGTACGACCAACCCGCCGCCGCCCCGGCAACACGCAATGTCGCAGGCTGGTGGAATGCCGCCTGGCCGTTCCGGGCCGCGATGGTTATGCCCGCGGGAGCCGCACCCGGCGGGTTCTTCCAGTGCCCGCTCCGGATCGCCGCCGAAGCGGCAAGCCTGGCGCCGTCGGCCGCAGTGGACCCCGATTCGCTGCGCCTGGTCGATCCCCAGGGAAACGTCATCCCGTTGCGGGTCGAAGACGGTATCGCCGAATGGCAACAGCCCAACCTGCCCGACGCAGGCGCCCCCACGCTCTATTTCCAGGCTTACAGCTACGAGGTTGCCGAACCGCTGCTCAGCCGCCGCATCATGTCCGCGGCAGCCGAGACTGCCCCTGCTCCCCAACCGCCGCCCGTGCCGGACTATGCTACCGCCGCCAGCGGCAAGCCCTGGGACTTCAACGACGGCACCTTCTGCGGCATCGACCAGTGGGGAAACAAACCTGAATTTCTGCGCAACCGCAAGGTCGAAAACGGCATCCTCAGCATGGATGTCAGCGTCGACCCGTTCTTCATCTGGGGTGACATGTGGGGTCAGGTCGACACCACGCATCAGAAGCTCGCGATCGACTTGGACAAGTACCCGGTGCTCGAGATGCGCGTGCGCCAGAGCGTGGACAGCGCGCCCTGGGAGCTGTTCGGCCGTGTCGGCGCCGCCGAGTCACTCCTGAATCACAAGTTCACGGTCACCGGCAAGGCCTGGCAACGGCTCCACATCGACCTGCGCCACGACGTACGCTGGCGCGGCGTGCTCTCCGCCTTCCGCATCGACCCCACGTCCGGAGTCGACGCGCACGTCGAAATCGACTGGGTGCGGCTCATCGCCAGCACCCACGTGGAACACGCCGCGACCGAGACGATCGGCGCACCCGCCGCACCGGCGGCGCGCATCCAACTCGAGGTCCCGCAGCGCACCATTGCCGCGGGCGCGACACAGGACATCGCCGTCACAGTCATCGACGCCGCAGGCGTCCCGGTTGCCGGTCAACCGGTGCGTGTCTTCCTGGCCAAGTCCAGCAACGGCGTGCTGGCGGACGTCGCGGGCGCCAAGTCGCTCGCGATGTCACCCACCAGCGCACGACGCGCCCTCACCGACGCAAACGGACGCTTCGCCCTGCACTACACCGCGAACCGCCAGGCCAAGCCCGGCGCCGACCTGCTTGCCGCCGTTGCGGAGTTCGCACCTGGCCCGGTCCAACAAGACCTCATCGTCGACACCGTCCCCGGCCCCGCGCACCACTACCGCGTCGAACCGGCGAAGGTCATCGCCTTGCGCTCGGCGCAACTGCCGCTCGCGGTGCGCGCCCAACTCGTGGATGCGTTCGACAATCCCGTGTCCGGCGCCGGCACGTTGCGCTGGAGCACGGACGAGGGCGGAACCGTCGCCGCCGCTGCCACGCCCCTGAACGCGACCGGCAGCGCGCAGACCGAGTGGCGCGGCGACGAGAGCAAGCGTTGGGTCTACACCGTGCGCGTCGAAGACGACCAGGGCCTCAAGGGTGAGTCTGCCGCCGTCTGCCTGCTGCCCAGCCAACCGCGGCAAGACCCGATCGTGCTCGATCCCAACGGCTACTTCCGCAAAGGCGCCAACGGCCCGGCCTGGCTGCCGCTCGGGGGTTTCTACGCCAACTGGGTCGGCATTCCGCAGGACGGCGAGGAAGGCCGGCGCCTGATCTCATTCGTCGACGCAACCGAAGAGCAGCTCGTGCACTGGCTCGAGTACCTCGCCAGCCAGGGCGTCAACGGAATGCGGTTCATGCTCCGCGCCCACACGCCGCGCGGCATGGAACCGCTCGACGTGGCCGGCCGCGTCAACATGCCGCTGTTCGCCAAGATCCTGCGCTACCTCGACCTGGCGCGCAAGCACGACATCCGCTTCATGCTGACCGTGCACGAGGACTACACCAAGCCCGCCTACTTCAGCCAGCAGGCCTTCGACACATTCTGCGCCCCGTACTACGCCGGCGAGAACCTGGACGCCCTGCCCCCGTACCAGCGCCGGTTCGTCCGCGACCGGCAGTTCCTCGAGAACATTGCCGACAAGTACACCGACCCGGACGCCATGGCGTGCCAGGACCAGTACACCCGCGAACTGTTCGGCCTGCTCAAGGACAACCCGCAGCTCTTCTCCTGGGAGTTCGAGAACGAAATGGTGAACTGCCCCGAGTCCTGGTCCCGGCACATGGCTGAACTCATGCGCGCCGCCGACCCGGTCACGCCCATCTGCGCCAGTCACGGCGGCGGCGGCATGCACACCGCCGACCCGCTGTGGTGGACAAAGCGGTCCGGCATCGACTTCTATACCTATCACCTGTACCCGCACCGCGGCTCTACGTCCGAAGTCACTGACTTCGGTGCCGCCGCCGACGTCCTGACCTGCTACGGCCGCATGGCCGGCGTCTGCATGTTCGGCGAAACCGCCGGCGACGAGTTCGGCTACTACCCCAAGGCGCAGGACGCCGACCGGCGCTACATCATGCGCGACCTCATCTGGTTCGCGCTCGCCAACGGCAACCCCGGCTGCTTCTTCTGGAACGCGCGCGGCATTGAGGTCGAACAGTTCCTGCTCGCCAACCGCATCACCGCCGGGTTTGACTGGCGCGAGTGGAAGCGCCAGAGGCCCGACGCGGCCGTGCTGTGCCCACACGACTGGACGGAAGACAAGTACTACCGCTCCAAGCAAGGCCTTGCGGACTACGCCATGATGGGCCGCTACGCACAGCACTTCCTCTCCGCCGGCGTGGATTTCGATTTCGCCATGGACAACAGCGCCGGCTACGCCAAGACGGCCACGCTCGCGACGTTCGAAACGCCCCAGGCCGAGGCACGCATCAAAGTCGGCTCAGGGTGGCAGGTCCGCTTCAATGCCCGCGAAGGCTACGCCGAGGGTTACGCCTACGTCCGCAACTTCGCCGGCACCCGCCAGTGGCGCGAGGAAGGCAAAGGCGGGATGAGCCGCTGCGACATGTTCCTGCGCTCACGCGCCCCGGCACCACTGCAGGTGCAACTGAACCTTCCCGGCGACAAGCTCGCGATCACCGCCACGGACCTCGACACCGGCGAGGAGCGCGCTTTCTCCGTCCCCGGCAACGGCACGCTCGACCTCGGCGCGACCGACCATGACTGGGCCATCTGCTGGCGCGCTGCCCGGTAGGAAACGGGCAATGGCGAGGTCTACGGCGCAATGTTCGAGGCAGAACCGTCGCCGAAATCATCGGTGTCCGCATACCGGCAACGGCACAACGGAGGCGCACGGGGTCCCGAACGGTTCGGTGTGACGATGATGGTGATCTGATTGCGAGACCCGCAGGCGATGCGAAACTGTCTTATCCGTGCTCATCCGCACCATCCGCGGTCAAGAAATCCGAATTCAAAGATTGAACCGCGGATCAACCGGATCTGACGGATGGGAAACCGGGGAACCGACCTGGCGAACCCGCCGTGATCCACGCGAGGGTTTGGCGGAGGCGCGTGTCATGGCCATCCTCATCTGTCCGGCGTAACGACGCACATTGTAGCACCCCCCAGTGGGGCGTAGGCGCGCCCCACTGGGCAGCTTGTGCGCATCAACTTAGTTAGTCTCAGGCTTGGGGGACCCGGGGTTGCTGTTTGCTCAGTCTCTCCTGGGTGGATCTTACATCCTTGGCGTCCTTCTGCCTCTGCCCTTTAGCCTTGTCCTTCTTGCTCTTCTTGTCGCCCATGGGGTGATTCCTTTCAGTGTGGTTCGTTGCCTTCCGCACAAGACCGAGATCCCATCATCTATGGCCTTGAGCACCTCCCTCTGTTTTGGGACCACCGCCGCGGATCCGACGCGCCGCTAAGCGTCGCCTCTATCCGCCCTGTTAGAGCAAGACGCAGGTCGCTGAGGCAGCAACCACGTCACGTTCTTGAAGTCCTGTCGACCTGTGCAATAGCAAACGGAAGTAGGGCAAGGCTCCCGCCTTGCCGATTTCTCGCACAGCCGTCGCCCGGCAAATCGTGATGGCGGGAACCTCGCCACTCACCTCCTCCCACATCGCCGGGCGTCCGGAACACGCATCGGTCCAGCCGATTGAATCAAGTCGGGCACGCGTATCGCGACGGAAAGCTCACCAACACAACGTACCGCGCCGGCAGAGCAAACGCCAGCGCGGAGCCTGTAAGGCTGTAATGCGTCAGCGCCCCCCGGGCGCCGGCCCGCCCGGTCATACCAAGCTGAAACTGG
>MHBL01000036.1 GCA_001803235.1 Lentisphaerae bacterium RIFOXYA12_64_32 | reverse complement strand
CCGCGACTCCCATGTTACTCGCGTGTCACTCTGCGCCGCCGGCGGTCGAGCGCGATCGATTGCGGTCGACTGTCGTCGTCGGTGTCGTTCCCTGCTGTGCGAGTCGGATGGGGCTGCTACGGCTCGGCCCAGTAGTAGCGCACGCCGACGGAGTCGAGGAGCCAGCCGCTGCCGGGCGCGGCGGCGAGTTCGGTGGTGTTGTGCCACTCGACGCGGGCGTCGCTGTAGAGCTGGTTCCAGCCGTACGGCGGGGTCTGCAGCCGCGAGTAGTCGTTGAGAACATAGGCGCTCTTGGCGTGGTTCGAGCCCCACGTGGCGACCATGGAGTAGCACCACGAGAGGTTGTCGCCGCCGATCGGGCCGACCGGGTCGGGAGTCCGCGTCGGCGAGGCACTGCCGGTGTAGACGGAGTTGCCCTTCAGGCCCGCCAGCAGCACGTACTTGTCGATCAGGTACAGGTCAACGGGCAGGACGGGCGGGGCGGCGGCGCGGTAGCCGCGCGGAGGCTGAACGGCGGAGGGGCAGCACCAGGCGGAGTCGCGGTGTGCCTCGGGCGCGAGCCCATAGGGCGTGAAGAACTGAGCCAAAGTCCAGGGAATGGCGTAAGGCCGGGTGCCGTTGGAGGTGTCGGCACGCGGGTACATGGCATCGTTGTCGTCGGCATAGGTGCAGAATGCAAGGCCCTGCTGGCGGAGGTTGCCCATGCAGGCGGCGCGCTTGGCACGCTCCTTGGCGTTGCTGAGCGCGGGCAGCAGCATGGATGCGAGAACCGCAATGATCGCAATGACGACGAGCAACTCGACCAGTGTGAAGCCGTGTCCCAGGTGGTGTGCGGCACGTTCTCGATGTCCGACAGGCATGCGGTGTATCCTCCCGAACTCCTCACGACGCCAACCGTCCTCGCCTTTCCCTTTATGAAGCTATTATAGCACCGTTAGCGGGAAAAGGCAAGAGAGAGTCGGCCCGTGCGTGTAATGCGTCAGCCCGTCCCGGCCGGCGGACCGGCCGGTCATACCTATCGGGTTACTGGCCGGCTCGCGCCGCCACTGCCCTTGCGGCCGTGGGGCGATCGATGGGGGGGGGAAGGGGGCGCGGCCCCCCCTTTCCCCCCCCCCAATCGGCGCCCCGCCCGGACGAGCCGGGCGGCGGCGGGAATCGCCCTGCCAGTAACATGGGAGTCGTGGGTGCACGGTTGGGCGGTAGATGGCCAAGGTGGCGGGAGCGGCTCGCTCCCGC
>MHBL01000035.1 GCA_001803235.1 Lentisphaerae bacterium RIFOXYA12_64_32 | reverse complement strand
TCCCGCTCCCCCTCCCGCTCCCGTTCCCGCGCCCGAAAAACTCTCTCGCGTTTCCGCCCAAGTCCGGGAGCGGAATCGGGAGCGGGAGCGGGCTCGGGCAGACAAAGACGAATTTCCCGACAGGCTCCTAGGAGACTGGTGTTAAACGATCCGCACGACATTCACTATTCACTATTCCTGGTTCCCTATCCCCTATTGTCTGGCGTGTTACCGTAGGGCAGTAGTGAATAGTGAATAGTGAACAGAGAATAGTGAATTCCATAGGCGCTCGCTCGCGAAAAACACCAGGCTCCTAGAGGATGGATCCGGCGCGGCGCAAGTCGTACGTGTTCTTCTTCACGACGCGATGGCGAGCGCGGCGGCCCTGCTGCTGTCCGATGTGCCCGAGCTTGTGCTCGATTTGTACCCGCTCTCGCAGCTGCGCGCGACCCGCAGCCGTTTGTCGCCCTTTGGTGCAATCGGTGCTGCAGCGGTTCGTTCTCACTGATGCTCACCGTCCTGCCATGCTCGATGTCGGCATCGGTGCAGCGTTGGCGCAGAGGGCACGTGGCGCACTTCTCCGCTGGTGGAGGCGCTGGAACAGCACGCTCAGGACGGCCGTCAACTTGAAGCCGCCGTGGCCGTCATCGGTAGAGGGCAGTATCTCGGCGGCCGAGGCGGGAAACAGGCCCTGCGTAGCGTCGACGGCGAGCATGTCGACGATGCCAATGCCTCCGAGAGCCGCGGCAATGGCAGCGCGCTGCACCGAGGAGCACGCATCGAGTTGCTACTGGAAGAGCCGCTGCATCACCGCCAGCATGCCGGCGGTGAATCGATGGTAGACGCTGCTTTCCTCGGGCATGAAGCCCTCCAGGCGCTAGAAGAGGCGCCGGGCGGACGCGATGCTGCGTTCCTCGTCGCCCATGGCCCACCCGACCACGGCGAGGCAGAAGTCGAGCGGGTGGATGCATCGAACGCGCTGCACGGCGCCCAGCTCGCGCGCCAACTCCATCGTGGCGCCTCGGTCGAATGCCTGTTTGAACAACGTCATCAGCGTGGTAACCATGCCCGAGGTCTCCTTTGGCCAGTAGCACGTCTTCGCAGCTCGCGCTCTAGCCGAGGGAGATCCCGCGTAACTTCTCCAAAAGTCCTGGCGAGCGGCGCAGCCGCGAGCATCTGAGCTACTTCTCAATGTTCATTTCCTGTTCCGTGCATTCACTATTGTCGGGCTTGACTTCTGGCGTTGGAGGATCTCAATGGCGAGATCGCTACCTCGCCCACATATGAAGACCTGCTCGCGCAGGTTGCGTCTCTACGCAGCTCGCTCGAAGCGTTGTCCGCAGAGGTCGTGGCACTGCGAGAGGAGAACCATCGGCTGCGAGAGGAGAACCAGGCGCTGCGCGATGAAGTGGCGAGACTCAAGGGGCAGAAGAGCAAGCCGTCGATAGGCCCGTCGCGATTGACTGGGAAGAAGCGGCACAAGCGACGAGGCCGCAAGAGGCGAGGCGGTGGCGCAAAGCGCCCGATCGACCGAACGGTCGTGGTCAAGGCCGAAGGGGTGCCGGAGGGTAGCCGGTTCAAAGGCTACGCGGACTTCGATGTGCAGGATCTGGTCATCAGAACAGAGGTCGTGCGCTACCGAATCGAGCAGTGGCTGACCCGCGAAGGCAAGCTGCTCAGCGGGGTGATGCCAGAATCGGCGTCCGCTGACGGCGGTCACTTCGGTGGCGTGCTCGTCTGCTTCGCCTTGTACCA
>MHBL01000034.1:35302-86551 GCA_001803235.1 Lentisphaerae bacterium RIFOXYA12_64_32 | reverse complement strand
AGCGCAACCTGACGCAACGTGAGGCGCTGGAGCATGGACCATGGTCCATTGTCCATAGTCCAGAATTGCGGGGGAACTTGTGGCGGACGAGCACTAGTTCCGTAGAAGAGAGCAGGTTCGGGCATGGATCCACAGACGCTGCATGTTGTCATCGGGGGCGAGGCGGGGCAGGGGCTCGTTACCGTCGGTGAATTGCTGGCTAAGGGTTTCGTCAGGAGCGGATACCACGTCCTTGTGACGCAGAGCTATATGTCCCGCATTCGCGGCGGGCACAACAGCTTCTCCATCCGTGTGGGTATTACTCCGGTGAGTGCGCCGCAAGAGCCGATCGACGTTCTCGTGGCACTCGACGCTGACACCGTTCGGTTGCACTAGGAGGGGGTGTCACGGGCCGGTGGCGTCGTCCTCCTCGACGACTCTTCCGCCGCAGACGCGGGTCGTTGCGTGCGGCTATCAATATGGCCATCGGGGCGTCTTTTGCCGGGAGTCGGAGCATGACGGCCACTTCCGGGGGAGGTTTCGCACTGATGACGGAAGGCATCAGCCTGGCCGCCATGACCGAGACGCCGGTCGTCATCGTCGTGGCTCAGCGCCCGGGACCGGCGACCGGACTGCCGACGCGGACAGAGCAGTCGGACCTGGAATTTGTGCTGCATGCGGGGCATGGCGAGTTCCCGCGTGCGGTCTTCGCGCCCGGTTCCATCAACGCGTGTTTTGAGCTCATGTGCCGCACTTTTGCGCTGGCCGAGGCGAGCCAGGGGCCGGTGTTCCTGCTCACCGACCAGTTTCTGGCGGATTCGTATCGCGACGTTCTGCCCTTCCATCTGGATGGCGCTGCCGCCCTCGTGCTCGCTCCGCAGGAACCGGCGCCAGTGCCTTATCGGCGTTATGCCTTCATCGCCTCGGGTGTTTCTCCCCGCCGGGTTCCCGGTGTGAGCCAAGACTTGGTCGTGGCCGACAGCGACGAACACGACGAAGAGGGACATATCACCGAAGACTTGACGTTGCGGTCGAAGATGGTGGAGAAACGGTTGCGCAAGCTGACGCTCCTCACCGCCAATGTCGTGGCTCCCGAATACGACGGCGGGGACGCTCCAGATCTCCTGCTGGTGAACTGGGGCTCCACGAAGGGTGCCGTTGACGAGGCGGCAGCCCGGATGTGCGCTGAAGGACGGAGCGTGGGAACACTCCATTTCTCCCAGGTATGGCCACTGGTGCCCTCTCAGTTTCTGGCTCGATTGCAGGCGGCACGCCGGGTGGTATCCCGGGGTTTTGGACGTCCTGAACGACCTGCGTCCCCGCTACAGACTGGCGGCCATCTCCGATGCCCAGAGCGCCTGGTGCCTGCCGGAGATGCGCGCGGTGGGGCTCGACGGGTATTTCGACCCCATCATCGTTTCCGGGGATTTCGGCTATCGAAAGCCCGACCCCAGGCTCTTCACGGCCGCCCTGACTGCGTTGCGGGTGGTCCCTGAAAACGTCCTGTTTGTGGGCAACGACATGTTCCGAGACGTGTACGCAGCCAAACAGCACGGCATCAAGACCGTGTTCTTCTCCTCCAACCAGGGAGGGAAACAGGCGGAGGGCGTGAAACCGGACTACATCATCTACCAATTTCTCGAGGTGCGGCAGGCCATCGAATTCTTCGAGCGCCAATGAACAAGGCTCCTCCGCAGAGCATCCGGGCGGAAGGTCGTGGGTGAACCGGGGTGCCGGGCATCGTGACCGCCACGGTAGGGTTACACCCCATAGCTGAGAACCGGCCTATCGTGTAGCGTAACCCAGTAAATCATGGTGACCCCACTACCATCAAGAGTTCCAGATTGAGAGGAGTTGGCGTTATGATTGTTCGGTTGATCATCGGTGCAGTCGGCGGCGGCTTGCTCGGTTACGGAGTGTACCGTTTCATCGGTTGCTCCACGGGAGCCTGTCCGATCACGGCCAACCCGTGGATAAGCACGCTCGTCGGCATGGTGTTCGGAGCGCTGCTGTCGAGGACGTTGGGCGCGTAGGCCACCGGCGCTCGCACTGAGAGGGCAGTCTAGATCCTGATCGCGCCAAGTGCGCGGTGAGGCGCACCACCAGTAAAGCTGAAACGGAGGCAACCGATGAGCACTATCACCACCAAAGACGGGACGTTGATCTACTACAAGGACTGGGGCACGGGACAGCCTGTTGTGTTCAGCCACGGTTGGCCGCTCAACGCGGATGCCTGGGAAAGCCAGATGGTCTACCTGGCGTCCAACGGCTGTCGCTGCATCGCCCCTGACCGTCGCGGCCACGGCCGTTCAAGCCAGCCGTGGAACGGCAACGAGATGGACACCTATGCCGACGACATCTCGGAACTCATTGAAGCCCTGGACCTGAACGGCGCCACCCTGATCGGCCACTCGACCGGCGGCGGAGAGGTCGCCCGCTACATCGGGCGCCACGGCACCAGGCGCGTCGCCAAGGCCGTGCTGATGGGCTCGGTAACGCCCTTGATGCTCAAGACGGACGCCAATCCCGGCGGCCTGCCGATCAAGGTGTTCGACGGCATCCGCGCCGGCGTCGCCGCCGACCGTTCGCAGTTTTTCAAGGACCTCACGACGCCGTTCTACGGCGCCAACAGGCCGGGCGTGAAGGTCAGCCAAGGCGTCCGCGACGCGTTCTGGTTCCAGGGCATGCAGGGCGGTCTGAAGAACGAGCTTGACTGTATCAAGGCGTTTTCCGAGACGGACTTCACCGAGGACCTCAAGAAGTTCGACGTGCCAACCCTGATCATCCATGGCGACGCCGACCAGATCGTGCCGATCGGCGCCTCGGCGTACGCCTCGGCCAAACTCATCAAGAACGGGACCCTGAAGATCTACGCGGGCGCACCCCACGGCCTGGCGGACACGCACAAAGACCAGCTCAACGCCGACCTGCTGGGATTCCTTAAGACCTGAGGTCACGTTGCCGGCGCCGTCTGGCTGCTGGCAGCGGGGCCGTAACCGCACACAACCGGTAAGGAGAAAGAAGATGAGTCCGAATGTCAAGAAGTCTGCAACCGCTCCGGCTGCGCCCGGTGGAGCACCCGCGTTCACGCTGCCGGCACTGCCCTACGCCCAGGAGGCCTTGGAGCCCCACGTGTCCGCCAAGACCATGAGCTTCCATTACGGGAAACATCACCAGGCGTACGTCGACAACCTGAACAAGCTCGTCGTCGGCACGCCGTGGGCAGCAGGAAGTCCGTTGGAGAAGGTTGTCTTGGAGAGCGTCGTCTTGGCCGAAAAGGTTGCCGTTTTCAACAATGCGGCGCAGGCCTGGAACCATGCCTTCTTCTGGCGGAGCATGAAGCCGGGCGGAGGAGGTCAGCCAACCGGCCGGCTGATGGACCTGATCAAGAAGTCTTTCGGCGGCTTTGATGAGTTCAAGACTGCGTTCCTGAGCGCGGCGGTCGCGCAGTTCGGCAGCGGGTGGGTCTGGCTTGTCCGAGCGGGCGACGCGCTGACGATCGTCACCACGTCCAACGCGGATACGCCGCTGGCGCACGGACAAACCGCGCTCCTGACGTGCGACGTCTGGGAGCACGCCTACTATCTCGACTACCAGAACCGCCGCAAAGACTTCGTCCAGGCATTCCTGGATCATCTGGCGAACTGGGAGTTCGCGGCCGCGCAACTGAAGTGATGTGCCTGGCCGGAACACGGGAAGAACGAAGCATGGAGAAGATGGCGGTGATTGCGGGTGCGGCGGTGATGCTGTTCTTGAGCGGCGTTGGCGCTGGTTGCGCATCTGTAAAGTCAGTTATCGAATGGCCGGAAGATCCATCCATGAAACCTGAGATGCACCGCGAGTATCCCGAACCGAACGAGGCCAAACTGATCGAGGAGATGGTGAAGATTGCGGTCGAACGGATGAAGCCCCAGGACGGGCGCATCCGCCGCGGCGTGCATGCCAAGGCGACCGGTTGTGTACGGGGGGTGTTCACAGTACGAGCCGATGTGCCGGACGACTTGCGTCACGGTGTCTTCCGGCAGCCCAATCAGTCGTTCCAGGCGATCGTCCGCTTCTCCAATTCGTCGGAGACGATCGACCCCGATAGGAAGGGCGCCGCGCGAGGGATGGCCATCAAACTGCTGGATGTGGATGGCACTCCGGCCATTCCCGGCACCGCTAGTCGCTGCCAGGATTTCCTGACTGTCAACCATCCTGTCTTCCCGTTCGCGACGCCGGCTGAATACGTGAAGTTGTTCTCCATCCGCGAGACGCCGTTGGTGGGCGATCCGCTGGCCGTAGTCTGGCTTGCTCTCTTCCACCTCCGGCATCTGAAGATCGGCAAGGATATCCTGGGCAAAGTCGTCACCAGCCCACTGGACCTGACGTACTGGAGCGGCTCGCCGTACTGGCTCGGCCCGCCCGGAACAACCGGCGGCCGCGCCGTGAAATACTCCCTGGTGCCCCGTTCCGCAGGGACGCCGCCGGGCGATCCAAACCGCAGGTCCGACGATTGCCTGCGCCAGGCCTTGGAGCGCCACTTGAGCACACGGGAAGCGGTCTTCGAATTTCGGGTTCAGCCCCAGGTTGATCCTGTGGCGATGCCGGTGGAGGACGTGTCGATCGAGTGGGATGAAAAGGTCTCACCGCCGATTCCTGTAGCCACTCTCACGATCGGGGTGCAGGACCTCGATTCGCCCGCGGGGCGTGCATTGGCCGAGGAATGCGAGGGGATGGCCTTCTCTCCCTGGAATGCCCTGACTGAGCACCGGCCGATGGGGGGAATGAACCGGTTACGCCAGGCGGTCTATCTGGCCAGCCAGGCAAAGAGAGGAGCACGCGGGCAGTAAGCGAACACAACCGGAAGGCTTCGCGCATACGCCGATGGTGCACGGGCGACCCGCGCTCCTGACGTGCGCTGAAAGCATGCCTGCTGTCTCGACGATCGGAACCGCCGCACAGAATTCGAAAGGAAGGAACGACGATGAAACGAACGGCAACCTCCCACCGGCAGGACGTTGACACTGAAATACGAAAAGACCAGACCGTTGGCGACCTGGTGATTCGGCACCCAGGGTTGAGGCTGCGCCTGGAGCAATTGGGCATCGACTACTGTTGCGGCGGCAAGAAGCCGCTCATGGAGGCTGTCCAGGAGAACGGGTTGGTGTGGACCACCGTCGTGTCTGCGCTGCAGGCGGAGCTTCACAGTGGGCAGAACACGGCAGAAACCGACTGGAGCGTCGCGCCACTCACCGTGCTTACCGATCATATCCTGGAGAAGCACCACGCCTTCATGAAAGAGCAGTTGCCACGACTGGATGTCTTGCTCGCGAGGGTGCAGAAAGCCCACGGCGCAAAGCATGGCGACATGCTCGGCGAGATCCGCCGCGTTTTCGATTCACTGCACGCTGAATTCGATGCCCATCTGATGAAGGAGGAGCAGATGCTCTTTCCCGCCATCAAAGGTATTGATGCGTTCATGTCAGGAACTGGGCCGCGGCCCGTTGTTCAGTGCGGCAGCATTGTCCATCCGATCCGGCAGATGGAATACGAACACGCGCAGGCGGGCGAAAAGCTGGTCGAAATGCGACGGATCGCGGCCGACTACCAGCTTCCGGCGGATGCGTGCCCGAGCTTCGCGGCGCTGTATGATGGGCTAAAGGCTATGGAAGCCGATTTGCATGAGCATATCCATCTGGAGAACAACATCCTCTTCCCAAAGAGCGTGAAGAGGGAAGCATCCATGGCCACGAAGGAGGCATGAGATGAAGGGACGCAAGATCAACGACAGCGTGTCTTGGATGGGAGCGGTAGACTGGAATCGGCGGCTCTTCGATTCGCTGGTCCCCCTGCCGGACGGCACGAGCTACAATGCGTATCTGGTGCGCGGCACGGAGAAGACCGCGTTGATCGATGCCGTGGACCCGGCAAAGAGCGATGTGCTGCTGAGCCAACTCGAAGGCATTGACCGGATCGACTACATCGTGGCGCAGCACGCGGAACAAGACCACTCGGGCTGCATTCCGCTGCTGCTGGACAAGTACCCGGCAGCCAGGGTCGTCTCGACCCCAAAGGCCCAAGGGATGCTGCTCGATCTTCTGGGAATTCCCGCGGAACGCGTCGTGTCCGTTGAAGACGGGAAGACGCTCCCACTGGGCGACAAGACGCTGGAGTTCCTGCACACACCCTGGGTGCATTGGCCGGAAACCATGTGCACGTATCTGCGGGAAGATAAAATTCTCTTCTCCTGCGATTTCTTCGGCTCGCACCTGGCCACCACGGACCTGTATGTGACGAACCAGGTGGTGGTGTACGAAGCGGCGAAACGCTACTACGCGGAAATCATGATGCCGTTCCGGTCGATCATCCTGAAGAACCTGGCGAAAGTCGAGGCGCATGACATTCAGATGATCGCGCCCAGTCACGGCCCGGTCTATGATCAACCAAGTTTTATCCTGGACGCGTACAGGGACTGGGTCTCCGACGCGGTCAAGAACGAGGTCGTGCTACCCTACATCTCCATGCATGGCAGCACTCAGAAAATGGTCGACCACCTCGTCAGTTCCCTCGCGGAGCGGGGCGTGAAAGTCCATCTTTTTGATCTCACCGTGACGGATATCGGCAAACTGGCAATCGCGCTGGTAGACGCGGCGACCATGGTGGTCGGGACGCCTACCGTTCACATCGGGCCGCATCCGTCGGTGTACTATGCGTCGCACCTGGCCAATGCGCTACGGCCCAAACTGCGTTATGCCTCGATCATTGGCTCCTACGGCTGGAGCAGCAAGGCGATTGAGCAGATCGCCGGCCTGATTCCCAACCTGAAGGTCGAGATCCTGGCCCCCGTGATGTGTCGCGGCCGACCGCAAGCCGAGACATTCGCAGCTCTCGACCAACTGGCAGCCTCGATCGCAGATCGGCACACCAAACTGTGAGGTGGCTCATGGAAACCCGACAGGATGGCCGTCTTGCCCTAATTGGGATTTGCAGTTTCTTGGTTGCGGTGGCTGGCTCACCGGCCATCTCTGCACCGCCGGAAAAGGCTGTTTCTAGCTATGGACCGATAAACCAGGACGTCACCTTCGACCAGATCAAAACGGCGCGTACGGCCGTGAAAGCCGGGCGCGCCCGGGAGCACATGGAGCTGTTGAACTCCCGATATGACCTCTCGAAAAAGATCCCCGGCGAGGTTTTCATGTCAGGCGGCAAACCCATCCCGGTGGGGCCGACGGCCAGACTTCAAGGCGTAACGAGGGAGCAGTTCGATAGGCTGACTCCGGAACAGATCAAAGAGCAGGGACTTTTCCCGTACAAGCCGCTGCCGTTTGCTGACCATGCGGAGGGGGGCATGCTTTTCCCGGCCATGATCACCAACCTCCTGCCGCGGCTGGTTCGCTTTGACTTGGATTTTGACGTGCCCGAGCATTTTCTGCCAGACCCAGCCCCGGCCATATATCTCACCACCCGGCCTGACCTCGGGGATGTGGCCAAGGGACGACTGATCACCATCGATAATTACTACGAGATTTTCAACGGGCTGTTGAACCCAAAACAACTCGAGGGTTTGCGCCTCCTGGTAACCCAGTTCCCGCAACAGCAATTCAACGCGACCGAAGATCGCCGGACCGACCGGCCCAGCCTCGGCGTGACGTGTTTCGACTGTCATGCCAACGGCCATACCAACGGTGCCAGCCATCTGGTGGGCGACATTCGACCTCAGGAATTCAGGCATCGGATTGAGACCCCATCGTTGCGCGGGATCAATATCCAGCGGCTGTTCGGTTCGCAGCGCGCACTCAAGACGGTGGAGGACTTTACCGAATTCGAACAGCGCGGCGCCTACTTTGACGGCGACCATTGCATGGCGGCGAAGAAGGGGGTCAATGTTCTTGAGCGGGGGTCCCAGGTCCACTTTATGGCAGAATTTATGGCTCTGCTGGACTTTCCGCCGGCGCCCAAGCTTAACATCTACGGCACGCTTGATTCCGGCAAAGCCAGGCCGAGCGAGTTGCACGGCGAAGCGCTTTTCAACGGCAAGGCGCGATGCAGTGCGTGTCATCCGGCACCCTATTACACTGACAACAGCATGCACAACCTGAAGGCCGAACGCTTCTACAAGCAGGAGATGGCCAACGGGATGATGATGGCCCATGACGGGAGCATCAAAACGTTCCTCTTGCGGGGCATCAAGGACTCGCCGCCCTATCTGCACGACGGGCGCTGTTTGACGCTGGAAGACACCGTGGAGTATTTCAACCTGATCCAACAGTTGCGGTTGACGCCTGAAGAGAAGGCAGACCTGGTCGCATTCATGCGTTGTCTTTGACAAGAGCGGCGGCAGACTCCACGGCAACCACAGACGTCGGCATCGTTAGCTTGATAGGCATGCCCCGGGTAGGGTTTCACCCCATGGAGAAGTAGGGATTCACCCCATAACAAGCAGTCCTGCCACGGCCTATAGTGGTTACAAGGGCTAAGCCAATGCTGGAGAACAGATCCGGCGCAGTCAAGAGACTCTAAGCGCATGCGATTGCAGGAGTAGCCAATCATCTGAAGGAATCCCCCGCGACAACAGAAGAGGCGGGGTGGTAGAATGAAACGGAAAGGAGGGAAGGATCCATGCTATACACGCTTGCGGTGGTGTTGATCGTCTTGTGGCTGCTCGGGCTTGTAACCGGCCACACGATAGGTTCGTTCATTCACGTCCTGCTGGTAATTGCAGTGATCATGGTACTGGTGAACTTCATTTCCGGCCGCAAACACTCGGCGTAGGAAACGGTTAGGCAAACGAGACAAATTTGGAGATCTCACATGAATAGCAAGACTATGGTTGCGGTCATTCTGGTGACTTTGGGCATCGTGGTGCTCGCTTACTCGGGCATCACGTTCACGACTCCGGGAAAACCGATCGACTTCCTTGGTATTCACATCGAAACCACTGTGAGTCACTTCATCTCGCCGGTGGTCGGGGCGTTCGCGCTCGTCGGCGGGATCGTGTTGCTGTTGGTGAAACCCAAAGCAGTCTGACGAAGGACCGTCGAGGGTGGCGCAGTAGAAGAGCGCAACCAGTGCGAACCCGGATGATTCCCGGGGGGGAAACAACAGAACCGCGCGGAAAGTGATTCGGTGATGAAGAACAATCCTCTGAGAGAATTGGGAACACTCGGGCAGGCCATCTGGCTGGACTATATCCGGCGTGAGCTGATCGCGAGCGGCGCACTTCGGCGTTTGATAGAGGAGGATGGCGTGCGGGGAATGACCTCGAATCCGGCCATCTTCGAGAAGGCGATTGTGGAGAGTCATGACTACGACGCGGACATCCGGGGCATGGCCCTTGGAGGGAAGGGCGCGAAGGACATCTACGAGGCCCTCAGCCAGCGTGATGTGCAAAGCGCCGCCGACGAGTTTCGGGGGTTGTACGAAAGGACGGAAGGGAAAGATGGCTATGTCAGCCTGGAGGTCAATCCCCACCTGGCGAACGACACCAAGGGTACGATACTGGAAGCGCGCCGGTTGTGGGCCGCCCTGAACCGACCGAACGTCTTCATCAAGGTTCCCGCCACAGCCGAAGGGCTTCCCGTCATTAGACAACTTGTCAGCGAAGGAATCAATGTCAACGTGACGCTGCTCTTTGGGTTGCCGCGTTACCGGCAGGCGGCGGAAGCATACATCGCCGGGATCGAAGCGCGGGTGGCCGAAGGCAAGGCCGTAAACCAAGTGGCCTCAGTGGCCAGCTTCTTTGTAAGCCGTATTGACGTGTTGGTGGATCCGTTGCTGGAAGAACTCATTGCGCAAGGCGGCAAGGAGGCGGACCTGGCGCGAAGGGTGCGCGGGCAAGTTGCCATCGCCAGCGCGAAAATGGCCTATCAAATCTACAAGGAGATTTTCGGCAGCGACCGATTCGGGAAACTGGCGGCTCAAGGCGCTCTTGCCCAGCGGCTGCTCTGGGCCAGCACCGGCACCAAGACCCCGGACTACAGTGATGTCAAGTACATCGAGGCCCTCATCGGACCCGACACAGTGAACACGACCCCGCCGGAAACACTTGACGCCTATCGCGACCATGGAGAGCCGAAGGCCCGCCTCGAAGAAGATGTCAAGGAAGCCGGCTGGGTGTTGGAGCAAGTGTCGGAACTGGGCATCAGCATTGACCAGGTGACGCGGCAACTTGAGGACGAAGGCGTTGCAAAATTCAACAAGCCGTTCGACACGTTGATGACGGTTCTGGCGCAGAAGTCACCACGGCAGTGAGAGAGATGTGGGGTTTCACCCCATAACCAACGGTCCAGCCACAACCCATCGTGAATCAAACGGCAGACCGGACGGCGATGGGCCTCCCGAGCCGCCAAGCGTGGACTGTGGCATTAACGAACGCAAGAGGGAGAACATGATGAAACTGCCCAAAATGGTGTTGGTGGTCTTGGTGGCGCTTCCTTTCATTTCATCGGCCGCGAAAGCAGGTGACTTTGACTGGATCAGTTCTGTGAATATTCAAGCTGAAGCGGACCCATCAGGATTCAGAGCGAGGCTTGCAACTCGGTTCAAGCTGGGTGACGTACAAATCGAGGCTGTGCTCAGGAGTGCCGAGAGACCAGCCGATGCCTACGTATTTCTCCGGCTCGGAGAAATGTCAAGGCAGTCCCCGGAGTACGTCATCGAAAAATACCAAGCCAACAAGGGCAAAGGCTGGGGAGCACTTGCGCAGAGTCTGGGCATCAAGCCTGGATCAGAGGAGTTCCACGCCCTGAAACGCGGCCAAGATCTTTACGGGGGTGGCGATGACAATGGTAGAGACAAGGGCAAGGTGAAAGACGAAGGGGAAGGCAATGGCGGCGGGGAAGGCAAAGGCAAGGGGGAAGGCAAAGGCAAGGGGGAAAGCAAAGGCAAGGGGGAAAGCAAAGGCAAGGGCAGTGGTCGAAAGTAGAAACAGCGCCCCTATGAATAGGCTGGCGACTCAGGTGCCGACGCCGGAGTCCAGATCGGGCTGGTCAAGATCATGCGCGCGAACACAAGCTGGTTCAAGGACCTGCCCGAGGAACTCGCCGCCGCGATGATCTTCGTCAACTGGCGGGTCTGATCTCTGAGGGCGCCGTCGCAAAGAGCCATGAACAAGCCAAGACGTGTCCATCACCCCATGTACGATCAGCTCAAAGCCGCCAGCGATCTGGGCGTGCCGGTGGTCGGCGTGGGGCTGCTCTACCAGCAAGGCTATTTTCGCCAGGCGATCGACAAGGACGGAGCGCAACAGGCTCTCTACCCGTATAACGACCCCGGAAAGTTACCGATCACGTCGTTGCGCCAAGCGAACGGGGAGTTGTTGCGTGTGGAGATAGCACTGCCCGGTTGCTCGGTCTGGCTGCGCACCTGGCAGGTCCAGGTCGGCAGAGTGAAGCTGTACCTGCTGGACAGCAATGATGCGGCGAAGCGTGTCCGTCAACTGGCCGGCGTGCTGGGCGGGTACGTGTACAGCGCGGCGGTGTCCGCGGCCCGCCCGCCAGCGGACTATACGCCGCGCGTAGTACCGCACTGCGACGGCGTTGCGATCCCACTGGAGAATGCACGAATCCTTTGGGCGCGATGAGCCGATGGACGGTCTGCGACCCGGTCAGCGGTAAACGGCTTTCAGGCCGGATATTTGTCGAGAATCCGGCCTTGGCCCTGCAAACGTAGACCACCTGCCTGCCGGCCCCTGCCAGGCACATCAAGTCATCGAGGCCGCGCCGGCCTACGGCCCGCGGTCCTATGGCCTGGCGCAACCCAGCCGGCCCAGATGGCCGGGCCGTCGTCCCGCCGAGTGCCCCGGCAGGGTAGGGTTTCACCCCACGCACAGTAGGGTTTCACCCCATAACAAGCGGTCTCGCCATGGCCTATAGTCAATATGTACGGAGCAGACTGAAGGTCAGGCGGTCGGGGGAAGCCGCCAGCGAAGTCGCCTACGCCAAGAACAGGAGGATCCGAGACATGAAAGGGAAGTGCATGACGAAACTGCTGCCGAAAGAGACCGGGAAGACCGTGCGGTTCGAGGTGTCCGCGGACCCGAAGAGCCAGGTGTTTGTTGCCGGCACGTTCAACAACTGGAATCCCACTGCGAGTCCGTTGAAGGACAACCCGGACAGCGGGCATTACAAAGCGACCCTCAGTCTTCCGAGAGGCAAGCACGAGTACAAGTTCGTGGTGAACGGCGTCTGGTGCATGGATCCGAATTGCCAGGATTGGTCTCCGAACCCGTACGGTGGCCTGAACAGTGTGCTCCAGGTCTGACCGGCGGTTGGGCGGAGTTCGTCGCTGTAGTGGCCGCGTTGTGCGCGGTTTTTCTGACAACCAAGGGAGGAGACTCGCGATGGCAGTGGAACTGAAGGAACTCGACAATGGCAAGGTGCTCGAAGTCCATTTGACCGGCAAACTGGTCAAGGAAGACTACGAGGCGTTCTTGCCCGCCGTTGAACGGCTGATCAAACAGCACGGCAAACTCCGCCTGCTTGTGGAAATGCATGACTTCCACGGGTGGACGGCGGGGGCGCTGTGGGAGGACGTCAAGTTTGATGTGAAGCACTTCAATGACATCGAACGGCTGGCGATCATCGGCGAGACCAAATGGGAAAAGGGGATGGCGGTGTTCTGCAAGCCGTTTACCACGGCGAGAGTCCGCTACTTCGATCACACCAAGACCGCCGAAGCACGAGACTGGATCGCTGGGAAGTATGACATTTGCGGGGCTCGACGGGGAAATAGGGAAGGTCAGGCAATTCTACTTCGGTGACCAGCACTGGGCGGTTCGCTATCTGGTGGCCGATACGGGCAACTGGCTGACCGGCCGGCAGGTGCTGATTTCCCCGTATGCACTACTCGCCGTGAACAGAGAAGAGCAAAACATCGGTATTGGTCTGGATTGTCGACAGTCCTTCACTGAACAGCGACAAGCCTGTCTCGTGGGCATTCAAAGAGGACCCAAAGAGGACCGGCGATGAGTTGGATGAAATGGCTACCTTGGCGTTTTGTCATACGCCGTGCTGCACGCAAACAGGGTTTCCTGGATCCAATCGCCCTGCTGGCGCGGCTGCGCAGCTTTGCCCAGCCTTCCGAGGTGGGTGAACCCCTGGAACTGCTGCGGGCCGGCGCGGTGTTTCACGCCCGCGGCCTGATCAACAGCCGGGTCATTCAACACAACCTGGACTGGGTCTGGCCCTATTGGATCGAACGCCAGTTCGACCCATACGACGAGTCGTTTATCCCTCGCGCCTTTTCCATTACCCATATCAATCTCACCCATCGCAACTGGACCGCGATCGGCTATCCGGACTGTCAGGAACTGCCGATTGTAGATCCCCGCGGTCTGCTGACGCCTTTTCTCGATGGCTGGTCATTGGACGCCTGGCTGCTGGCAGAGGACGGACGCTGCCTGCTGCCATCGCGAGCCGCCGATTGCCGTCAACGGCAGGACATGGATCCGGGTGTCCGGGTCACCACCGATACAAAAATGCCTGGGCTGGCCCTGACCAGCACCGCCTCGGTGCAACTGGAATCGGGGGTTCCGGTGTGCAAACTGCATTTGCGGGCCCGGACCAGTATCAACGCCTGGCTGGCGCTGGCGCTGCGCCCGCAAAACCCCGAGGGCATCAGCTTTGTCCACCAGGTCAGCCTGTCCGAAGGGCGCAATGGCTGGACTGTCGACGGCACCCAAAGGGTTGCATTCAGTGCCGCCGCCCGGCGACATCATGTTTCCGATTATCGCCACGGTGACGTATACATTCATCTCAAGGATCTGGATGATCAGACTGAGGGCCGTTGTGACGTGGGTATGGTCACGGCGGCGGCGCTGTTCCCGGTCAAGGCCGGCGAAACTGCCGATATCACCGCGACCATCCCGCTGGCGGATGCCGGGTCCGGGGTGTTTGACGCCGATGCCTGGGACACCGTGCATCGCGATCACTGTAAACTGGTCTGCCCGGAGCCGCACTATCAGCTTCTCTACGCCGCCGCGGTGACCTCCTTGATTCTGCATTCGCCGGGTGACATCTATGCCGGCCCCTTCACCTACAAACGCTTTTGGTTCCGCGATGCCGCCTTCATCATCCATGCCCTGCTGTGCGTGGGCCTGACGGACCGCGCCGAACGTGCGCTGGCACGCTTCCCGGGGCGGCAGACGTCACTGGGTTACTTCCGTTCCCAAGACGGTGAATGGGACAGCAACGGTGAAGTGCTGTGGATCCTGCAGCGTTTCTTCGCCCTGACCGGACAACTGCCATCCTCGGATTGGGACGGCCCTATCCGGCGCGGTGCACGTTGGATCATGCGCAAACGACTCAGAGATGATTTGGATGCGCCCCACGCCGGACTGCTGCCGGCCGGTTTCAGCGCCGAACACCTGGGGCCCAACGACTATTACTACTGGGATGATTTCTGGAGCATCGCCGGTCTGCGCGCGGCAGCGGCCATGATCGCTGACCGGGATACGGGCGACAGGGACGATTTTGCGCGGGCCGCGGAAGATCTCAGCGCGGCGGCAGATCGCAGTTTGGCAGGATGTGCGCAGCGGCTCGGCCGTCCGGCCATGCCGGCGTCGCCCTATCGCCGTCTGGACGCCGGCGCCATCGGTTCACTGGCGCTCGGCTATCCGGCACAACTCTGCGCACCGGACGATCCCCGCCTGCTCGACAGCGTCGAGTTCCTGCTCGGCCGTTGTTTTGTGAACGGTGCGTTCTACCAGGACATGATCCATTCCGGCCTCAACGCCTACCTGACTCTGCACGTTGCGCAGGTACTGCTGCGCGCCGGCGATCCGCGCCACCTCGATCTAATGGATGCGGTTGCGGCCCTGGCATCGCCGACAGGTCAGTGGCCGGAGGCCGTCCATCCGCGTACCGGCGGCGGCTGTATGGGCGATGGTCACCATGCCTGGGCCGCCGCCGAATGGGTGCTGATCATACGCAACTGTTTTGTGCGCGAGGAAGACGGATGCCTCATTCTCTGTTCCGGCGTCCCAGCCCGCTGGTTGACCACAGACTCTCCCATCTGCTTCGGGCCCGCACCAACCGCGTTTGGCACGCTGGAACTGACCATCACCCCCGCGGCCGATCAGTCCATACGCATCGACTGGCGGGGAACTTGGCATCGCGATGCCCCTCCGCTTGAAATAAGGCTGCCTGGGGTCCCCCCAGCCAGAGTCGCCGCCGCTGATGGCTCGATCACCCTTACTAAGGTCAAGCCATAACCTATGAGCCATGGCCATACCATATCTGGGAAGAGGCTCACCTCGCCTCTCATTGTCATAGTTCCGGTGATTGCAATTCTAATTGCCGCAGCACTATGGCGTTTCAGCCCCTTGCGCGAAATCGTAAGTCCGGAAGAAATGCAAGAAATTATGCGTGCACAGTGGACGAAACAATGGTGGACTGTTCTTTGCGTAATTGCGGTCTATATAGTTGCCAACCTTGTGATGTTTCCCAATAGCATATTGAATATCGCAGTGATTCTGGGCGTTGGTGGTTTCATCGGTTGGGTGTATGCGATATGCGGCAGCTTATCTGCCGCAACGGTCTTTTTTTTCGCAGGTCATTTCTTGGGCGTGGAGAGATTGAATGCCTCGAAATATGCGGGGATCCCCAAAATCAGAAAGTTCCTGGCAAAAGGGGGCATTGCCGCGGTGGTGGCCGTCCACGCCGTACCCAGTGCGCCCTACGGCGTCGTGAATTCCATCATCGGAACATTTGACATCAGTTACCGGGATTTCATTGTCGGAACCTTTATCGGACATCTTCCCGGAACATTGTGCCTGGCCCTATTCGGCAAACAGCTGAAAAACCTCTTTGACGATCCGTCGCCACAGAATATTGCAGTGCTCCTGCTCATTGTCTGTGCCGCAGTCGTGTTGATTCTTGTGCTTCGCAGAAGACTGAAAGCGCATATTGGAGACGAATCAGGATTGGACAACTCGGGAGCTTCCTCATGAATATTCTCATCTTCACGAACACCTTTACCCCACATGTCGGCGGCGTCGCTCGGTCGGTGGAGGCGTTCACCACCGAATACCGCAAGCGCGGGCACCGGGTGCTGGTCGTGGCCCCCGAATTCCTCGATATGCCGCAGAATGAAGTCGACGTGATGCGGATTGAAGCGATCCAGAATTTCAACGCCAGCGACTTCTCGGTAGCGCTGCCGCTGCATTCACGCCTCACCGAAACGGTCGATGCTTTCCAGCCGGACATCGTGCACTCCCAGCACCCTTTCCTTCTTGGTATGACCGCGCTGCGGCTGGCGCGTTATCGGGAACTGCCGTTGGTCTTCACCCATCACACCCTGTACGAACACTACACCCGCTATGTTCCCGGCGACTCAGCCGCCTTGGAACGGTTTGCGATTGAACTTGCCACCCGCTACGCAAACCTCACCGATCAGCTCTTTGCACCCAGCGAAAGCATCCGGGATCTGCTGGAGAAGCGTGGCGTAACTACGCCGATTGCCGTGGTGCCCACCGGCGTCCTCCTAGAAAACTTTGCGGCGGGCGACGGCCGCGCATGGCGCAGGCAGATGGAGATTCCCGAAGATGCTTTCGTAATCGGCCATCTGGGACGCCTGGCCCCGGAAAAGAATCTGGAATTCCTGGCACAGGCGGTCGCCGATTTCGTGCACGCGCGACCTCATGCGCATTTCCTGGTGATCGGCGCCGGCCCCTCCGAAGACGCCATGCGGCAGACATTCGCGGACGCCGGTGCCGAAGCGCAATTGCACAATGCCGGCATCCTGCGGGACCAACCACTGGCCGACGCTCTGCATGCGATGGATGTATTCGCCTTCGCGTCCAAGAGCGAGACCCAGGGAATGGTGTTGACGGAAGCCATGGCGGCGGGCCTGCCGGTCGTCGCCCTGGACGCGCCCGGTGTACGGGAGGTGGTCAAGGACGGTAAGAACGGTCGACTGCTGCAAGATCCAACCCCCGCAGCATTCAGCGCCGCACTGCAGTGGATGGCTGAACTGGCACCGGGCCCAATGCGCGACCTGAGAAAGGCCGCACTCGACACCGCCGAGGCCTTTTCCATTTCCCGTACGACGGACAAGGCGCTGGCCGGTTATGCGTCAATCAAGGCAAGACCACCCGCCGGCGCCAGCGAGGACGCGAGAGACTGGGAAGATGTCTTTTCCTGGGTGGAAACGGAGTGGGAGATCCTGAAAGGCTTCGCCGGAGCATGCGGCGCAGCCATGAGCGCCAGTCTCTCTTCTGAAAAGGAATGAAAATGCATCACTCGCATCTCCGGACCGGATCGTCACCACCGACAGGCTAACCTATGATCGGCCGAATCGAGACATTCTTCCGACACCTGCGCCGCCGGCTCAGTCGCAGTGTCTGGCTGACGCGTCTGCTGCGTCTGCCGGTGTCGGAGGGATCGCCGACCCGGCCGGGACTGCTGATGATCCAGATCGACGGGCTCTCGCAGTCGCAGTTTGAGCACGCTCTGGCGCGCAACGAACTGCCGTTCCTGCGGCGGCTGATCACGCGGGAACACTATCGGCTTCAGGCCCACTATTCGGGCTTGCCTTCGACGACCCCCGCTGTCCAGGGCGAACTCTTCTATGGTGTCAAGGGCGCTGTCCCGGCATTCTCCTTCAGGGACCATGAATCGCGTCAGATCGTTCGCATGTATGAACCCGGCGCGGCGGCGCGCGTCGAGGCGCTGAACACAAGCAAGGACAACGAGGCGCTGCTCAGAGGTGGCAGTGCTTACTCGGACAACTACACCGGTGGTGCGGCGGAACCGCATTTCTGTCCGTCATCCATGGGCTGGGGGCCGGCGCTGCGCGGCGCCAATCCGCTGGTGTTGCTGGCGTTTATCCTCAGCAATCTTTACAGCTTCCTGCGCATCGCGGTCCTGTTGTTGATGGAATCGGGCCTGGCGCTGGTGGGGTTTGTGCGCGGCCTCGTTGGAGGGCAAGACTTCGTGAAGGAACTGAAATTTGTTCCGACACGGGTCGCCATCACCATCCTGCTGCGCGAACTCTGTGTGATCGGCGGCAAGATCGATCTCAGTCGCGGCTTGCCCATCATTCACATCAACTTCCTCGGTTATGACGAACAGTCACACCGCCGCGGCCCACACTCGCTGTTTGCCCACTGGACCCTGAAGGGAATCGACGACGCGATCGCCCGACTGTGGCGCACCGCCAACCATTCCGCCTGGCGACACTACGAAGTCTGGGTCTATTCCGACCATGGGCAAGCCTCGGTCCGGTCCTACCATCGGGTTCAGGGCTATGCACTGGAAGAGGCTGTGACAGCGGTAGTCGAACGCCCGAATGCCAATCCTCCAGCAGCTTGCAGGAAAGGCCTGGGCGGTATCCAGACCGAGCGGGTTCGTCTTCTCGGCGGCAGGAACATCCAGCGTCTGTTTCCGGTGCCCAGTATCAATGGCGCGGACACCGACGAACAGCAACCCGTCGTCGTCGCCCCTGGGCCTGTGGCCCATGTCTATTGGCCGTGGCAACTGAATGGCGACGAGCGAGAGTCCGTTTCTCGTGAATTGGTGCATCGACACAAGGTTCCGATCGTGCTCAACGTGGAGGCCCCGGGCGTGCTATGCGCCCGGACCGAAGTCGGGGAATTCCGTTTGCCGCAAGACCGTGCCGCGGTGTTCGGTTCGCAACATCCGTTCCTCGATTCGGTCGGCGAAGACCTGGTGCGTCTCTGCGAACACCCGGACGCCGGCGACCTCGTTCTGCTGGGATGGCGCGACGGCATGCCCGCGCTGAGCTTTGCCGAGGAGAATGGCGCTCACGCCGGCGCATCGCCGGAAGAGACCAACGGCTTCGCATTGCTTCCCGCGGACGCCACACTGCCTGAACGCGAACATACGTATCTGCGTCCTGGCGACCTGCGCGATGCGGCGCTGCACTATTTGGGGCGCCCGACTCACCGAACCTTTGAAGCCCGAATCCGGGCGGTTGCCACACAGACGGACACCCTTCGTGTCATGACCTATAACGTGCACAGTTGCAAAGGGATGGACGGTAAACGCGATGCCGAACGCATTGCTCGCCTGATTGCCCGCGCCAAGCCGGATGTGGTGGCACTGCAGGAATTGGACGCAGGCCGCGCACGCAGCCACGGAATGGACCAGGCTCAGTTGATCGCAGGTCATTTGGTGATGGACTTCCATTTTCATGCGGCCATATGCGTTGAGGAGGAACGCTATGGTGATGCCATTCTGACACATCTGCCGCAGCGCCTTGTCAAGGCCGGTCCGCTGCCGGGACTCGCCGGCAAACCGCACCTGGAATCGCGGGGGGCTCTTTGGGTTGCCGTTGACCTGCACGGCAAAGAGGTCCAGATCATCAACACCCATCTAGGCCTGTCCCGGCGTGAACGCATGGCACAGGTGGAAGCATTGCTCGGGAGCGACTGGTTGGGACACGAACAATGCCGCGAACCTGTGATCCTGTGCGGCGACTTCAACGCACGGCCTTCATCGCCGGTGTGCCGCCGGCTCTGCCATGGACTCAGAGACGTCCAGACCCAGGCACAAGACCACCGTCCCAAGAGCACCTTTTCCGGCCGCTTCCCGACCTTGCGAATTGACCACATTTTTATCAGCCCGGGGGTTGAGGTGACCAGCATCGAGGTCCCCGGTTCGGAACTGGCACGCGTCGCCTCCGATCATTTGCCCCTGGTTGCAGAGCTACGCATCAACAAACAGGAACGGAACTGAACTTACGAAAAGACCACGATTGTGGTTTCTCACGCCTTTCACGGGTTTCGCTGTCACGCTCCATCACGGACTATCGTGCGCACGATGCCCGCGTGACGGACGGCACCTGGCACCTGGCCTATGGCGGGCTGTCGATCCGCGAGGCCCCGCCGTACTCCCCGAACGTGGACCTGCGCGCCTACATCGAGTTCTGGACGCGGTTGCGCGTAAGCAACTGCAACGCCTCGATGATCGGATACATGGCCACTGGCAGCGGATCGGTGCAGTCGACCGCCCGCAGCGGCGCGAGTGAGCCTTTTGCGCTGGAGCAGACCGGCGACTTCTCGAAGCGTGTGGATATCCAGCGCCATCGACCCCGGTTGCCGGGCGTGTCCCGCCGAGTACGCAGTAGGGTTTCACCCCATGCAGAGTAGGGTTTCACCCCATAACAAGCGGTTTGGCTACGGCCTATAGTGACTCAACATGGTCAAATGTTAGGTCACCGGTATCGGCGGGCACTGCGCGCCAACGGATCGGATCAGAATGCCCACAAACGGGCGAGGATGAACTGCATACTGGAGTTGGCCGAGACGGAGGTTCGGGAACATCTGACCTTCGACACCGACAAGGAGGGATACCTCTCTCCGAGAGGGTCTTTAGGGCGGGTGGTTCTCTCCCGGAACGAAAGTCAAAAACTGAAAGGACTACTATCATGTTTCACAGAGCCAACGCACTGAAGGGTTACAGATTGCAGGGGCTCGACGGGGAAATGGGGAAGGTCAAGCAATTCTACTTCGATGACCAGCACTGGGCGGTTCGCTATCTGGTGGCCGATACGGGCAACTGGCTGACGGGCCGGCAGGTGCTGATTTCCCCGTATGCATTGCTCGCCGTGAATGGAGAGACGCAACACATCGCCATCGATCTGACGAAGGAGCAGATTCGGGACAGTCCTTCCTTGGACAGTGACAAGCCCGTGTCGCGGCAATTCGAGGAGGTCTTCTACGGCTACTATGGATACCCGATGTATTGGACCGGTCCGTACATGTGGGGGGCCTACCCGTACATCGAGCGTGACCGCGGAGTATGGACGAGCACCCCGCGTGAGGAGGCGTGGGATCCCCACTTGCGCAGCACTCACGACGTGAGTGGCCATCACGTCCAAGCCGCGGACGGCGAGATTGGTCACATCGAGGATTTCATCATCGATGACGAGACATGGGCGATCCGTTATCTCATCATCGATACACGGAACTGGTGGCCGGGAAAGAAGGTCCTGGTTGCACCGAAATGGATCGAGCGCGTCAGTTGGGAGGAGTCGAAAGTCTTTGTCAATCTTCCCCGCGAGACCATCAGGGAGTCCCCGGAGTACACGGCCGAGTCCCTGCCAACTCGGGACTATGAGACCGGACTGCATCGACATTACAATCGGAGGGGCTATTGGGTCGATGAACCGGTTGCCAAGAAGCGTTCCGGTTGAAGCAAGCAGGAGACCTGCCGGCGTTGCTCAATCCCGAAACGCAGGACGTGCGGGCGGCTGTTGCGGTCCGTGTCATTCGCACGGACGAAGAATTTATGATGGCCGAGAGGGTTTGCGGTGTCCTGAGTCAGCCGGGGCATGTGAGGACTCTGGATGAGCGGCCACCAGGAACCTGGTTTCATCAATGTCGCGGCCTACGTTTCCTCTCGTGACAACACATGGATGACGACAGGAAAGGAGGCAGCACCAGGCAACGGAGACGCACTCCACTGCGAAACCAACCCACCGATGGAGGGAACTCACGATGTAGATGGCGTAAGCAGTCAGAAGAGTACCGATGACAAGTACCCACGCACTTCACGGGAGAGAAGAGAGACATGAAGACTGTAAGCTCGATCTGTATGATGCTGGTTTTGGCGGTTGCAGCAGGGTGTTTCAGTACGAAAGAGAGTCGTCAAGGCGGGATCGTTCCCATCAACGAAGAATTCAGTATCACGGTCCCGGCGTCCAACACACTCAAACAGGGCGCGCATAAGAACATTACCATCTCGGTGAACAGAGGCGCATACTTCAAACAGGATGTGCAACTGTACATCAACACAGAGGGTATCAGCGTAACCCCGAGCTACGCGTTGGTAAAGGCCAGCGACAAACCTGAGGTGCATTTCCAGATTGCGGCCGCCAGGGACGCTGCCATCGGTGAGTATCGCGTATCTGTCAAAGGGATGCCGATGACTGGGGATCCGACCTCGACCGTATTTACGGTCAAAGTTCTGGCTCAGTAGGTTGTTGAGGCCCTTGCAGAAGTACTGCAAGAGCCAGGTTTCAGTGTTCAGGTTTCAGGAATGCGCACCCTATTCATGATCAGAGTGTTGCTCCATGGCACCTGAGACCTGAACACTCATTCCGCAAGACGAGGTCTTGCGAGAGGCTCTGCTGCAGAGCGTTCTCGAAACGCAAATTGGGCGAGGCGCTGAACGCAGCCTGCGCCCAAACCGGGGGAGGAACTGGCTGACCGAAGGAGAACGAACCCTGAAGAATACGGCCATTCCTTTGAATCTCGGCATCGTCGTCTCGGTGCGCGGCAGCGTCGTGGATATGCGGTTTAATGAGCATTTGCCGCCCATCTACTCGTTGCTGCGCGTAGGCGAGGAGGGTCGAATACTGATTGAGGTGTGGGCGCAACTGGACGCGCGCCGCGTGCGCGGGATTGCGCTGACGCCCACGCAAGGTCTTGCTCGCGGCATGGCGGTGGAGGACACGGGCGGGCCGTTGAAGGCGCCGGTGGGCAAAGGGGTTCTCTCGCGGATGTTCGACGTGTTTGGCAACACCATCGACCGCGGAGCAGCGTTGTCCGATGTCCAATGGCGTTCTGTGCATCGGGCGCCACCGCCGTTGGCACGGCGTTCCACCAAGTCTGAGATTTTCGAAACGGGCATCAAGGTCATCGATGTGCTTGTGCCGCTGGAGCGCGGCGGGAAGGCGGGACTTTTCGGCGGGGCAGGGGTCGGCAAGACAGTGTTGCTCACCGAAATGATCCACAACATGATCGGGCACCAGGAAGGCGTCAGCATTTTCTGCGGCATCGGCGAACGTTGTCGGGAAGGCGAGGAGCTTTACCGGGAGATGAAAGAGGCCGGCGTGTTGCCGAACATGGTGATGATCTTCGGCCAGATGAACGAGCCGCCGGGGAGCCGGTTCCGCGTCGGCCACGCCGCGTTGACCATGGCCGAGTATTTCCGGGACGACGAGCACCGCGATGTGTTGCTGCTCATCGACAATATCTTCCGGTTCATTCAAGCCGGCTCGGAAGTGTCCGGCTTGATGGGGCAGATGCCGTCGCGTCTGGGCTATCAGCCCACGATGGGTACCGAGCTATCGGGCCTGGAGGAGCGCATTGCCAACACCGATACCGGCGCCATCACGTCAATCCAGGCGGTGTATGTACCGGCGGACGATTTCACCGACCCGGCGGCGGTGCATACGTTCTCGCATCTCTCCGCGTCGATCGTGCTCTCGCGCAAGCGGGCAAGCGAGGGCCTTTACCCGGCCATCGACCCGCTGCAATCCAGTTCCAAGATGGCCACTCCGGGCATCGTCGGCGTGCGTCATTATGGCTTGGCACAGGAAATTCGGCGGACGCTCGCACAGTACGCGGAACTCAAGGACATCATTGCCATGCTCGGCCTGGAGCAGCTCTCGCCGGAGGACCGCAACGTCGTCGCCCGCGCCCGCCGGTTGGAGCGCTTCCTCACGCAGCCGTTTTTCACGACGGAGCAGTTTACCGGCCACAAAGGAAAGCTTGTCAGTCTCAAGGACGCGTTGGACGGCTGTGAGCGAATCCTGGGCGATGAGTTCAGAGAGTGCCCGGAAGGCGGTCTGTACATGATCGGGACGATTGACGAAGCAAAGAGGACCGCGAAACCGGGTTCGCCTGCCGCCTCAGTGAAACCAGAGTCAGCACCCAAATCCGAGGCCGAGCCGGAGGCGGCCGATGAGACCAGGCCTGCGGCCAATCATGACGTCGCGGCGGATGCCGAGGCGGGGTCTAAGTCCGGTTCGAAACCCAAACCGAAGACCGCGGCGACGTCTGGTGCCGGGTTCCGGGCCAAAGGCAGGCCCGAACCAGGTCCGAAGGCCGGCGGGAGCCCTGAACCGAAAGCCGAGCATGCCGCCACTCATGAATCTTAAGGTTCTCCTGCCGTTCGGGATCTTTGCCGAGATCGCGGGCGTGTCGCGCGTCGTCGCGGAAACGCGCGAGGGCTCGTTCGGTCTCCTCCCACACCGACTCGACTGTGTGGCGGCGCTTACGCCGGGAATCCTGATCTACGAAACCGACGCGGAGGGCGAGGCCTATGTGGCGGTGGACGAGGGGGTACTGGTCAAGGCTGGTCTTGACGTGCTGGTTTCCGTGCGCCGGGCGCTGGGCGGGGCAGACCTAGGTCAGTTGCGTGATGCGGTGGAGGTGGACTTCCTGGCCCAGGACGAGCGCGAGCAGAGTGTGCGCGCGGTTATGGCCAAGTTGGAAACGGGATTTCTGCGGCGTTTCGCGACGTTTCAACATGAATGACGAATCAAACAGAAGTTCAAAGAACGAGCCGACCTTCGGCCGGCAGGTCGGCGCGAAGGTGGCGCGCAAGCTCAAGGCGCGGCGTAACTCCACGCCGGGCGTCTGGTTCGGCTTGGGCATGATGGGACTGATCGGCTGGTCGGTTGTTGTTCCGACGTTGCTCGGTGCGGCGCTTGGTCTTTGGCTGGACGAGCGCTATCCGGGGGGGCGTTCCTGGACGCTGGCGCTGTTGGTTGCCGGGCTCGCGATCGGCTGTCTGAATGCGTGGCACTGGGTCGACAAGGAAGACAGGGCAATGCGGGAGGAACAGGAGGATAGTGATGAATGAACCGCTGACATGGGTGCTGGCGTGGGTGGCGGGCGGGTTGCTCGGTGCGGTTTTCTTCGGCGGCCTTTGGTGGACGGTTCGCAAGGGCCTTTCGTCCGAACGGCCGGCGCTTTGGTTCTTCGGTAGCCTGTTGCTGCGGATGAGCATTGTCTTGGCTGGATGTTACGTGGTCTCGGGGGGGCATTGGGAGCGGCTGCTGGCCTGCCTCATCGGATTTGTCGTGGTGCGCCTGATCGTGACGTGGCTGACCCGACCACCGGTGGAAAACGCTCCCCCCCATGCGCAGGAGGTGCCCCATGCGCCTTACTCCCGATGAAATGGTCTTCTGGCAACACGGTTTCCTGAAGCTCAACGCCACCATCGTGTTCACGTGGGGACTGATGTTCGCGCTGGCTGTCGGTTCAAAGCTCATCACGCGCAAACTTTCCACGGGGCTTGAACGTTCCCGTTGGCAGAACCTTCTGGAAATTGTCGTGACCGCGATTGAGAAACAGATCGAAGACGTCGGCCTCCGCGACCCGAAGAAGTATCTCGGTTTCCTGGGCACGCTCTTCCTGTTCGTCGCCACGGCCAGCCTCTGCACCGTCATTCCCGGTTACGAACCGCCGACCGGCTCGCTTTCGACGACCGCCGCACTCGCGTTGTGCGTGTTTGTGGCCGTGCCGCTTTTCGGCATCGCGGACCAGGGCATGGGCGGCTACTTCAAGTCCTACGTCGAGCCGACATTCATCATGCTGCCGTTCAACATCATCAGTGAAGTTTCTCGCACGCTGGCCCTGGCCGTCCGCCTGTTCGGTAACATGATGAGCGGCGCGATGATCATCGCCATTCTGCTGACCATCACGCCCTTTATTTTCCCGATCGTCATGACGGTGCTCGGGCTGCTTACGGGCATGGTGCAGGCTTACATCTTCAGCATTCTGGCCGCAGTGTACATCGCGGCCGCCACGCGCACTCGCAGGCCCGAACCTGAGCCAGCGCCCAAAACCTGACGCAACGACGACGCAATCGAAGGAGACAGACCATGGACAGCATGACCCTCATCGCAGTTGCCTCAATCGCCACCGCCGGCTTCACGACCGGCGTGGGCTGCCTGGCGCCTGCGCTGGGCGAAGGGCGGTCGGTCGCGACGGCGCTGACTGCACTGGCGCAGCAGCCAGACGCCTCGGCCACCATCACCCGGACCCTGTTTGTCGGTCTGGCGATGATCGAGTCCACGGCCATCTACTGCTTCGTGGTCTCGATGATTCTCATCTTCGCCAACCCGTTCTGGAACCACGTCATTGCCCAAACCGCGGGGAAATAGCCCATGCTCATCGACTGGTTCACCGTCGGCGCGCAAACGCTCAACTTCCTCATCCTGGTATGGTTGATGAAGCGCTTTCTTTACAAGCCCATCATCGACGCCATCGACGCGCGGGAGAAGCGGATCGCCGCCGAACTCGCGGACGCCGACGCGAAAAGGGCCGAAGCCCAAAAGGAGCGCGACGAATTCCAGCACAAGAATGAGGAGTTCGATCGGCAGCGCGCCGCACTCTTGAGCAAAGCGACGGACGAGGCGAAAGCCGAACGTCAGCGGCTCCTCGACGAAGCGCGGCAGGCGGCCGATGCCTTGAGTGCCAAGCGCCAGGAAACGCTGAGAAGCGAGGCCCATAGCCTGAATCAAGCCATCAGTCGCCGGACCCAGCAGGAAGTGTTTGCCATCGCGCGAAAGGCGCTTACGGATCTCGCCACGACGAGTCTGGAAGAACGCTTGGGCGAGGTGTTCACGCGCCGCTTGCGGGAGATGGACGGAAAGGCAAGGGAAGGCCTCGCCGAGGCCCTTAAGACAGCATCTGATCCCGCGCTCGTGCGTAGCGCGTTTGACTTGCCTGCGGAGCAACGCGCGGCGATCCAAAACGCGCTCAACGAAACCTTTTCGGCTGAAATCCACGTCCGGTTCGAGACCGCGCCGGACTTGGTCAGCGGGATCGAACTCACGGCGAATGGACAAAAGGTGGCTTGGAGCATCGCGGATTACCTCACGTCGCTGGAAAAAGGCGTCGGCGAACTTCTGAAAGAGAAGGACAAACCTGAAGCCAAGACCACGCCTACGCCTGAGGCCAAAGCCGAACCTGAGCCTGAAAACAAGGCGGAGCCTAAGCCCCCCCCAGTCTCAGTCGAACCCGAGTCAAAGCCTGAAACCAAGGCCGAGCCTGAACCTGAAGAACCCACGCCGGAAACAGAGAGCAAATGAACCCTGGCCCTGAGAGCTTGCAGAGTGTCTTTGACCGCGCGTTCACTGGGATCGGCCAGGTGCGGGGAACGTTCACGCCGCAACTGACCCCGCACGAGGTAGGCACGATCACAAGCGTTTCCACTGGCATAGCCAGGGTCTCCGGCCTGCCCGGCGTCGGCTTTGAGGAGCTTCTCGAGTTTCCCGGCGGCGTGTTCGGCATCGCGTTCAACGTGGATGAGGACGAAATCGGCGTCGTGCTCCTCGGCGAGTATCAAGACCTGCACGCGGGGGACGAAGTCGAACGCACGGGCCGGGTCATGGACGTGGCCGTGGGCGACGGATTGCTGGGACGCGTCATTGACCCGCTCGGTCGGCCGCTCGATGGCAGCGGGGCAGTGGTCGCCCGCGATGGCCTGCCCATCGAACGCCCCGCCGCGCCCATCATGGAGCGCGCGCCGGTGACCGTGCCGCTCCAGACCGGTCTGAAGGTCGTCGATGCGCTCATTCCCATCGGGCGTGGCCAGCGCGAGTTGATTCTGGGCGACCGGCAGACGGGCAAGACGGCCATTGCGATCGACACCATCCTCAACCAGCGCGGCCAGAATGTCGTGTGCGTCTACTGCGCCATTGGCCAGCGCGCGTCCGCCGTCGCGAAAGCCGTCGCGAACCTCCGCGAAAAGGGCGCGATGGATTACACCGTCGTGGTCGTGACCGAGGGCAACGACCCGCCAGGTCTTGCCTACATCGCTCCGTACGCCGCGACCAGCATCGCGGAGCATTTTATGGAAACGGGGCACGACGTGCTGATCGTTTACGACGATCTCACCCATCACGCCCGCGCCTATCGCGAGCTCTCCCTCCTGCTCCGGCGACCACCCGGACGCGAAGCCTTCCCGGGTGACATCTTCTACATCCATTCGCGACTGCTCGAACGCGCCACCCATCTGACCCAAGAACGCGGGGGCGGTTCCCTCACGGCCCTGCCGATCATCGAGACCGAGGCGCAGAACATTTCTGCGTACATACCGACCAACCTGATTTCCATCACGGACGGGCAGATCTACCTCTCGCCGTCACTGTTCGAATTGGGTGTGCTGCCCGCGGTCGATGTTGGGAAATCCGTCTCGCGCGTCGGCGGCAAGGCGCAACGGGCGGCCTACCGCGCGGTGGCAGGCGACCTCAAACTCGCCTACGCGCAGTTCGAGGAACTCGAGACGTTTGCCCGGTTCGGCGCCCGCCTGGATGAAGACACGCGCAAGATCATCGAGCATGGCCGGCGCATCCGCGCCTGTCTGAAGCAGTCGGAATTCGCCCCGGTGTCCGTGCCCGCACAAATCGCCGTGCTCCTGGCTTTGATCGCGGAACTCTTCGACCCGGTGCCGATTGAGCAGATGACGGACGCCGAGCACGCCGTGCACGCGGCGGCGGCAAGCATCCCGGCGGAGGTGTGTGCGCGATTCGAAACCGCCGACAAGTTGAGCGATCAGGATCGCAGAACGATCATCGAACTCGCCCGCAAATCGCTCGCAGGTTTCCAACCCAAGCCGGAATCCGCGCCCGTCGCCAAAGCCAGCGCCGGGGCAAGAGGCGACGGCGAGTCTAAGTCGGCGGGCAAACCGGAGTCCGAGCCGAAGCCCAAGCCTGCCGGTGGGTCCAAGCAGGGCGCCCCAACGGACGTCAAACCGAAGGCCAAACCGGGGACCGACCTGAAGTCCAAGGCGGTAGCGGCGGAGAAGTCATGAGCGAGACCACCGCGAGCCTGCACCGGAAGATCAGCAGCGCCGGTGAACTCCAATCCGTTGTCCGCACGATGAAGGCTTTGGCCGCGTCGAGCATTGGACAATACGAGAGATCGGTGCGCGCGTTGGCCGACTACTATCGGACCGTGGAGTTGGGGCTGGGCGCGTGCTTTCGTGACGGCGAGGCGGCGGGCACAACGGTGGAACGGAGAGGGCAAACCGATGCGGGTGTGATCGGCGCGGTCGTGTTCGGATCCGACCAGGGACTCGTGGGGCAGTTCAACGATGCCGTCGCCGACTATGCGGTTAGGACTCTCGCAACTCTGCCCGGCACCCCCCAGGTTTGGGCGGTCGGTGAGCGTGTTCAGGCGCGCCTGGCGGACGCGGGGTTGGCGCTGCTGGGACTGTTCACGGTGCCGAATTCCGTCAAGGCCATCACCCCGCTCGTCGGCCAGGTCCTGGTGGAAAGTGAGGCGCGCCGCAGTCAGGGCGAATTCGTCGCACTTCACCTCTTCTACAACCGCCCCACATCCGGCGCGGTCTATGCGCCCGTGAATCAGCGGCTGCTGCCTCTGGACGAAACGTGGCGACGCGAGCGCGTCGAACTTCCCTGGCCGACGAAGAACTTGCCTGAGGTAATGGGGGGCGGCACCGTGGCCTTGCGGGCGCTCATCCGCGAGTATCTTTTCGTCTCGCTCTTCCGGGCGTGCGCTGAATCCCTTGCCAGCGAGAACGCGAGCCGCCTGGCGGCGATGGAGCGCGCCGACCGAAACATCGACGAACTGCTGGAGGATCTCAACGGCACATTCCGCCGTTTGCGTCAGAGTAGCATCGACGAGGAGCTGTTCGACGTAATCTCCGGCTTTGAGGCGCTGGTCGCGCCGCGTCAACGATCACATTGACCTCCATGTACACGGCTACCAGGAAGAGGGCACCATCACGACGCCGTTCGACATGACGGTGCCGAACGATCTGAACCGCTTCCGCCGCGTGCGGGCCACCATCGACCGCCTGCCGCAGACCGGCGACAAGGTCCCGCTGGTGATGGAGAACTTAGCGCCACGCGCAACCGGGGACCATGGTTCATTGTCCATGGCCTTTGCACCGCAACGAGATGTGTAGCAATTCCGAAACATGAGCCTGGCAGCAGGCAATCAAGGATGCCCTTTGATGTGAACCACCCGCAGCGGCGCGAGTGAGCCTTTGCACTGGAGTAGACCAGCGACTTCTCGAAGCCTGTGGATATCCAGCGCCATCGACCCCGGCTGCCTGGCGTGTTCCGCCGAGTGCGCGGTAGGGTTTCACCCCATGCAGGGTAGGGTTTTACCCCATAACAAGCGGCCTCGCCGCGGCCTATAGTAGTTTTCAAGTGGCAGGCGGAAGGTCACCGGCAAAGCAACGCCGCGCAGGGCACGACGCGACTGGATTGGCGTGAACGTCGTCCAGTTCTCCCCTCAGTTCCCGGAATGTTCCAAAGCAGGGAAAAACTCATGAAAACGCGCATCGGTCTGTGGATTGACCACCGGAAGGCGGTTGTCGTCGCCATGGCGGACAGCGGCGAGGAAACAACGCTGATCATCATGTCGAAGCTTGAACGGCAGCCCGGGCGTTTGGATGGCAAACGCTCGACGACGACCTATGAGTCGCAAAAGGTTGCGGCAGATGACAGCCGCCAGAGACGGTTTACGGGGCAGCTCGACATCTTCTACGATGCGGTGATCGCCTGTGTTCGGAATGCGGAGACGATCCTGATCTTTGGCCCCGGTGAGGCAAAGGGCGAGTTTCGCAAGCGGATCATGAAGGCCGGAATCCGCGGCCGCATCGAGGAATCCGAAACGGTTGACAAACTGACCGATCGTCAGATTGCGGCGAAAGTCAGGCGACACTTCCAGAAGAGCGCTCGCCCGTAGGATGGAGACGCAATCAGCGCGTCGTTCCGGAGTCGCCAGTGCCGTGGCCGCTCCGGTCCCGATGGGCTCCGAACCCGTACGGTGGCCTGAACAGTGTGCTTCAGGTCTGACCGCGCTGCGGGTGACCGGGCGGGCGAGGTTGGCGGTGGATATCGACTCGCTCACCGGCAAGTATGCGTTCGGCAAGCTGTAGCCCCCATTCGGTAGTGCCAGAATCGGCGTGAGAGAGGACGGATGAACGGTCCATCGCTGTCGCAATCGTCTTCGCCATCGCTTTTCGATCCGGAGCTCGCAAGGTGGCCGTCATCGAGAAACGACGGCGACGAGGATTGCGAGAAGCGATTGCGGGTGAAAGGGGAGCGACCATGATTGAGTCCTGCGGACAACCGATGTTTGCTCTGCTTCTCCTGGTCCTCGGCATCCCCCCGCTCGCGCAGAAGGGGGAACCCACGGACCAGGTCCGGCAGACGACCGAGACGGTCCTCGCCATCGTGCAAGCCCCCAACCTGAAAGGCCCCGGCAACGACGCAGAGCGGCAGAAACGGATGAAGCAGGCGGTTGACGAGCGTTTCGACTGGGCCGCCATGGCCCGCGGCGTCATCGGGAGACAATGGCGTGAGCTGTCTGACGCACAACGCACAGAGCTCTCCGGCCTGTTCAGCGAACTGATCGCGAGGGACTACATCTCAAAGGTGGAGAGCTATTCCGGGGAGAAGATTCTGTACAAAGGCGACAGGGTGGATGGAAAGCGCGGGGTGGTGGTGGTCGTCGTCACCGTCCGAGGCGCGGAGGTCCCGGTCAGTTATCGAGTCCTGAAGAAGGGCACGGAGTGGCTGGTCTATGACGTCATCATTGGGGGGAAGAGCATGGCAAACAACTGTCGCAGTCAGATGGGCGTCAGCCTCGATCATCCGTCCTACGACGACCTGATCAGCGGAATAAGGGCGAAGATCGCTGAGAGTGCTCCCGAGCAGGGCGAGAAGAAGAGCGGGGCCACGACGGAGCAGAAATCCGGAAAGGGTGCGCGGTGAATGCGGCTATCGATCCCCACCTCGTGCTTCGCGACGCCTGCTACTGGTTTCGCGGAAACCTCGCCGACACCGACCAGTTTCTTGCGGATTCGTACCGCGACGTTCTGCCTTTCAGGCTGGACGCCGATGTCGCTCTCTCGCTCCCTGCCCAGGAACCGGTGGCGGCGCCGTATCAACGCTATGCCCTGACCCAATCGGGTGTTTCTCCCCGGCGGATTCCCGGTGTGAGCGAGGACCTGGTCGTGGCCGACAGCGACGAGCATGACGAGGCTGGGCACATTACCGAGGACCTCTGGCCCATGCCTGACGATGCCCGGCCCACAGAGAGAGAAGGCGGCGCCATGGGTGGGCGCCAGGATACGCCCGGTTGTGGTGTTTCGCCACGGCGCACAGTGCGCAGACCAGCAGTGGCGCGGGACCTCCGGGACCGCAGCAGGGTGCTCGGGGCCGTCCCGGCCCGAGGCCCTCGGCCCGGGATCCGCCTTCGCCCGTACAGCCCACGGCCAACGAGCTGGCCATTGCCCGGTTTCAGGGGCAGCACGTCGCGACCGTCGCCAAGCGCTTGACGGGCCAGGGCGCGTGAGCCCGCGCGGCGCCCCGGCCGCGCAACCAAGATGCGCGGTGAAAGGTGGGGCGAGGGCTGAGGGATGAAAGCTGAAACCTGAAGTGAATGCAGGGCAACGGCTCTCGATTCCGGACTCCGACCCTCAGCGTTCATCCCTCATCCCTCCGACCTCGCGGGCAGGGCCGAGGGGTGAAGGCTGAGGGGGGAAGCGGGAGTGCGGTTCGGGCGGGTCGCACCGCAACCGCGGCCGTGTAATCGACGAGTCGCGAGGTGCGAGTCCGGAGATTGGCGTGACCAAGAACCCAATACCGAACGACCTCAACGCGGAGTTGGCGGATGCCGCTGCAGTTCGGGGCTCGGCGGACGACGCGATGCGCGCGTCGGAGGTCCGGTACCGCCGGCTCTTCGAGGCGGCCAAAGACGGCATTTTGATCCTCGATGCCGAGACCGGGGTGGTCGTTGATGTGAATCCGTTCCTGATCGAGTTGTTGGGTTACTCGCACGAGGCATTCCTCGGGAAGAAGGTCTGGGAACTGGGATTCCTCAAAGACATCGTCGCCAACGAGGCCAACTTCGCGGAATTGCAGCAGAAGGGATACATCCGCTACGAAGACAAGGCGCTGGAAGCCGCTGACGGGCGGCGGGTCGAGGTTGAGTTCGTCAGCAACGTCTATTGGGTCAACCACCACAAGGTGATCCAGTGCAACATCCGCGACATCACCGAGCGCAAGCGGGTGGATGAATCGCATGCCCGGCTGGCGACGGCGGTCAATCAGTCCGCCGAGACGATTATGGTCACCGACCCCGACGGCATCATCCTCTACGTCAATCCGGCCTTCGGGAAGACAAGCGGATACACCTGCGAAGAAGCCATCGGCCAAAACCCGCGGTTCCTCAAGAGCGACAAGCAGGACGCGGAGTTCTACCGCCGACTGTGGGCGGCGCTGACCGCCGGTCAGGTCTGGAGCGGCCGCATGATCAACAAACGCAAAGACGGCAGGCTTTACGAGGAAGAAGCGTCCATCTCGCCCGTGCGCGACGTCGAAGGCAAGATCATCAACTATGTCGCCGTCAAGCGCGATGTCACCCAAGAGGTCCTGCTCGAAAGCCAGTTCCGGCAGGCCCAGAAGATGGAAGCGGTGGGCCGCCTGGCGGGGGGCGTGGCGCACGACTTCAACAACCTGCTTATGGGGATCATGGGTTACGCCGAGCTGTGCCGGGGTCGGATCGAGCCCGGCCATCCGATCCGGGGGTGGCTCGACGAGATCACGCGCGATGCCGAGCGGTCGGCCGCCATCACGCGTCAGTTACTGGCGTTCGCCAGCAAGCAGACCATCGCGCCCAAGGTGATAGACTTGAACGACGCGGTGGAGAGCATGCTCAAACTGCTGCGGCGCCTGATCGGTGAGGACATCAACCTGGCCTGGCTGCCCGGCGCGAACCTGCGGCCGGTCAAGCTCGACCCGTCGCAGGTTGACCAGGTCCTCGCCAATCTGTGTGTCAATGCGCGGGACGCCATCGCCAGCGCCGGCAAAATTACCGTGGAAACCGGAAACACCACCCTCGACGCAGACTACTGCGCCAGGCACACGGACGTCATCCCCGGCGCGTACGTGGTCCTGGCGGTCAGCGACGACGGCTGCGGCATGGACCAGGCGACGCTGGCGCAGGTATTCGAGCCGTTCTTCACCACCAAGGGCGTGGGCAAGGGCACGGGCCTGGGCTTGGCCACCGTGTACGGCATCGTCAAGCAGAACAACGGTTTCATCCACGTCTACAGCGAACCGGGCCAGGGAACGACGTTCAAGATCTACCTGCCCCAGGTCGCGGCAGAGGCGGAGGCGGCAACGGTCACCCGCAAGGCGGCAGCGCCCAAAGGACGGGGGGAGACCATCCTGGTGGTGGAGGACGAGAAATCACTGCGCGTGACGTGCGGCATCTTCCTGGAGGCCCTCGACTACAAAGTCCTGCTGGCGGAGACCCCGAAGGAAGCCCTGAAGATGGTCGCCCAGCATCCGGGTGACATCCATTTGTTGCTGACGGACGTAGTCATGCCCGGGATGGACGGCCGGCAACTGGCGCAACGCATCAGCGCGGTCAAGCCGGGGGTCAAGGTGTTGTTCATGTCCGGCTACACGGCCGACGTGATCGCCGAACGCGGCGTGCTGGAGCAAAGCACGGCCTTCATCGGGAAGCCCTTCAATCGCGACGACCTTGCTCGCAAGGTGCGCGAGGTATTGGAAACTCGTGAGGCCGCAGAGCAGAACGACCTGTGCAGGTAAGCCTGGTAGTACAAATGCCTCAAGGCGACAAATCCAGCTACACGGACAAACAGAAGCGTCAGGCGGCACACATCGAAGCCGGCTACGAGAAGAAGGGATTCAGCACGAAAACCGCGGCAGCCCGGGCTTGGGCCACCGTCAACAAACTCACCGGCGGCGGCAGAAAGAGCGGGTCCGGCCGGAAGAAGAACTGATCCATGAAATCCTTTCCAATTGTCATTATCTGCGCGACCAGTGGCGGACCCGAAGCTGCATGTGGGAGGACCGGGCCGTGCTAGCCTGGATTATTCACGAGCCGACTACTGCAACCGCGTATCTCGCCTCACCTCAAGGTGTTGCGGCCGTGCGGCGACCTCAACGTATCTCGATACGCCATCGGCCACCGCCCATCCACAACGCCTTGATCTGAGCCAAGCTACGCGGTTTCGCTACGCCGTTCGTGAATAACCCAGGCTAGTCCACGGCGACGCCACCCCGTCGAACTTTTTGTTCGGTGGCGGGAGCCACACCATGGCCATCGAGTTCTTCGAGCGGCAATGAACAAGGCTCCTCCGCAGAGCATCCGGGCGGAAGGTCGTGGGTGAACCGGGGCGCCGGGCATCGTGACCGCCACGGTAGGGTTACACCCCATAGCTGAGAACCGGCCTATCGTGTAGCGTAACCCAGTAAATCATGGTGACCCCACTACCATCAAGAGTTCCAGAAAGGATAACGAAGATGAATTCCTCTGTCCGTGAAAGTGGGTTCCTGCTCCGGGTTCTGGTGACTTTGGTGGGCCTGACGGCGGCAGGGATGGCCGAGGAGCCCGCCACCGCTCCGGTGGCGGCCGGCGGTTCAGCCGCGTTTACGCTGCCGGCACTGCCCTATGCCCAGGATGCCCTGGCGCCCGACATCTCCGCCAAGACCATGAGTCTCCATTACGGGAAGCATCACCAGGCCTATATCGACAACCTGAACAAGTTGGTTGCCGGCACGCCGTGGGCAACAGGCCAGCCGTTGGAGAAAGTGGTCGTGGAGAGCGCCGGTCAGGCGGACAAAAGCGCCGTTTTCAACAATGCGGCGCAGGCCTGGAACCATGCCTTCTACTGGAAGTGCATGAAGCCGGGCGGCGGCGGCTTGCCGTCGGGTCGGCTGATGGACCTGATGGGGAAGTCCTTCGGCAGCTTCGATGAGTTCAAGAAGGCTTTCCTGACCGCGGGGGTGGCGCAATTCGGCAGCGGGTGGGTCTGGTTGGTCCAGGAGGGTGACACCGTGAAGATCGTCAAGACGTCCAACGCGGATACGCCACTGGCGCACGGGCAGACCGCACTCCTGACGTGCGATGTATGGGAACACGCTTACTATCTCGACTACCAGAACCGCCGCAAAGACTTTGTGCAGGCCTTCCTTGACCATCTGGCGAACTGGGACTTCGCGGCGTCGCAACTGAAATGATGTGGTTCGGTGGTCAAGACCGGCAATGCGGATTAACCGTTGACCAAGGGCATCAAACCGCTGTTGACCATCGACGTGTGGGAACACGCCTACTACCCGGACTATCAGAACCGCCGCGCGGACTACGTTGCCGCCGTTCTCGACAAACTGATCAATTGGAGTTTTGCGGCCAGCAATCTCGGGTAGTGCCAGACGCTGGTGCGTGACGTGGGGGGCCGGTTGCCCCAAGCGCGACCGGTCTTGGAGTTGTCGGCGGTGACTCAGCCTGGAAGATGGGGAACTGAGCCGTATGTCTACTGAGCCGACCGGTTCCATCCGTGCAGCCTCCGGCCCGGCCAGATTCTCGGTGGCGGCAAACTACGATCCGGACCTGGTTCCGGCGCTCGCCGCGTACCCGGTCGATGAAGTTTACGGCAAGCTGCCGAACGACGGTGTCAGCGGCGGTCGTCCCCGCTACCTGGCGACACCGCTCTCGGAAGCGGATCTGCAACGTTACATCCACCTGCTCGACCGTCATGGCATTGCGTTCAATTACCTCCTGAACGGCGCCTGTTTCGGCAACCGCGAATGGACGCGTCCCTGGCAGAAACGGGTGACGACCCTGCTGAGCAAGCTGGGCGAGTTGGGCGTGCGCCGGGTCACCGTATCCACCCCTTTTCTTCTGGAACTGGTCAAGCGCCGTTTCCCCGAGTTCAAGGTAAGAGTCGGGATCTATGCCCAGGTGGACACGCCCAGGCGCGCCCGCTTTTGGGAAGATCTTGGGGCGGATGCCATTACGCTGGAGAGCTTCTCGATCAACCGGGACTTCCGTCGCCTGGCGGCGATCCGTCAGTCGGTCCGTTGTGGCCTGCAACTGATCGCGAATCACGTCTGCCTCCTGAACTGTCCGCTGCAGAGCTATCATCAGAACGGTTTCGCACATGCGTCCGACGACAGCAGCACACTGTTCATCGACTACTGCTTCCTGCGCTGTTCGCGGTTGCGCTTGACGGACCCGTCGCAGTTCATCAAGGCGGCCTGGATCCGGCCGGAGGATCTCGCCGCCTATGAAGCGATGGGGTATACGACATTCAAGCTTCTGGAGCGCGGGATTCCGTCGGCGGAACTGCTGCGGCGCGTCAAAGCCTACAGCGAGCGGCGGTTCGATGGCAATCTGGCCGAACTGCTGCTGTCGTATGGCTTCAAGGAACCGGTCCGCAAGGAATCGCTCTGGGCTCTGCGTCACTTCTGGAAGCCGCGGCAGGTGAATCCGCTGCGAATGAAACCGCTGCTTGACCTGGCGCGCCTGCAAGGCATGCTCTCGCCGCTGCCGGAGTGTCCGATCCGGGTGGACACGCGGCAGATCCCGGAGAACTTCCTGGATGGTTTCCGCGACCGTGACTGCGCTTCCACGGACTGCCAGGCTTGCGGTTATTGCGAGCGGATTGCCGCTCAGGCCGTTTCGATCGCGCCCGAGTACCGCACCGAGGTGTTGAAGAAGTACGTGGAAATGGACGATGCCATGGCAACGGGAGGGCTCTGGGGTGTTTGACTCGCGCGCCATGGCAACGGAATTCCTGGACCGGCCTGACTGCGATCCGGCGCTGGCCGCGGCCAGCTACCGGTTCATGGGGACGGTCAACCGTCGTTTCGGCGGCATCCGGGTGGTCCGGCGCTTTCTGACCGCCGAAACGGCGGGGCGCGATGCCGGTGCGCCCCTGCGCATCCTCGACATTGGCTCGGGGAGCTGCGATATTCCCCTGGCGGTAAGCCGGTGGGCGCGCGCGGGCGGCATCCCCCTGCATTTCACCTGCCTGGAGATGGCCGACCACGCCGCTGGCATTGCGCGCGGACGGCTTGCCCGAGCGGGAGACCCGGCGGTGCAACTGCTTCAGGAGGACGCCTTCACCCACCAACCCGCCGAACCGTATGATTGCGCCGTGGCGTCCATGTGTTTCCATCATTTCAGCGATGCGAGGATCCTCGAGCTGTTGCAGAGGCTCCGCGGTGTCGTACGCAACAGCTTTCTGATCAACGACCTACGGCGCTCGATGTCGGCGGCAATGGCGGCAAGACTGCTGGTGGTCGGTATGCCGGCAGGGGTTCGGCATGACGCCCTGCTCTCCATCCGGCGCGGCTTCACAATCAGTGAACTGAGCTCCTTGTTGCGGCAACTCGACAGCGTCACGGTGTCCGTGGAACCGGCCTGGTGGTTTCGGATCGCCGCCGTCATTCGGTTCAGACGAGGGGAGAATTCGTGAAAACCATCCTCAGAGGTTTGGGCACCGCCACCCCTCCACTCTATGCCACGCAGGAGGAGGCGTACGCATTCTTCACCTCGCACTTCACCCTGGCACCGGCCGAACAGGATCTGTATCGCCGTATTCTGCTGGACGGCAAGATCAAAGGCCGTTACCTGGGGATGGATGCCACGACGGATGCCCTTGAAACCGACCCGGACCGGCTGCTGGCGCGCTTTCTCAAGTTCGGTCGTGCCACCGCGGTCGTCGCCGCACGCCGCGCGCTGGCGGAGGCGGGCGTGGAAACCGCCGAGATAGTCGGTTTGGTCGTCAACACCTGCACCGGCTACCTCTGTCCGGGACTGTCCTCGTATGTCGCGGCAGACCTGGGGCTCAGGACGTCGATTCGTTACCAGGACTTGGTGGGGATGGGGTGCGGTGCCGCGGTGCCGAATCTGGAAGCCGCCGCCGGCATGCTGGCCCGCAGCGGGGAGGGCCCGGTTCTCAGTCTGGCCGTGGAGATCTGCACGGCCACCATCTTCCCCAGTCATGAACCGGAACTCATCGTGAGCAATTCCATTTTTGGCGATGGTGCCGCCGCCGCCGTGCTCGACCTGGCGCCGGACGACCACCCGGGCGGCCTGGCGCGCCTGGTGGACTTCGCGACCGGCCTGTTCCCCCAGTACCGCGAAGATCTAGGGTACCGGACGGACGGCGGCCGCCTGCGGAACCACCTGAGCAAGCGGGTGCCGGTGATCGGCGCGCACACCGCGACGGAGGTGGCGTCTCGGCTCTTGGCCCGACACGGCCTGTCCCGGAATGACATTGCCTGGTGGGCGGTCCATCCGGGCGGCACCGTCGTACTGGCCCAAGTCGCCAAGGAACTGGAACTTCCCGATGATGCCCTGCGCTTTTCCTACCACGTCTTCGAGAACTACGGCAACATGTCGTCACCCTCGGTTCTGTTTGTCTTGCGGGAGATCCTGGACCGCGGTCGGCCCCAACCCGGCCAGAAAGGGATGCTCCTCGCGTTCGGGGCCGGCTTCTCCGCCTTCGCGGCGCTCATGGAATTTGCAGCGGATTGAACTCGGGTGGACGGGCCGGTTGGGTGGCGGGCGAGAACTCACGCCGTGCGGCTAGCCGCGCTCAGGATGCGGAGGACGCACTCGAGGTTGGCGACGGCTGCGGGGGCGTCGATCAGGCATTCCCCGGCAAGGAAGCGGCGGATCAGTGCCCGCATCATGTCCAGTTCGCGAAAGGCCCCGTGCGGGCAGTCGATACGGGCGCAGAAGCTGCCGTCCGGCTCGCGGTCGCCTTCGATGTGGTAGACCGTCTCGTTGATCTGCAGCGAGCGGATGTGTGACGGGCCGTCCTGGGTCCGGCCGGCACGCAAACGACAGTCGATCTTCTGCCCATCGGGCAGTGCGAGGGTGAACTGGGCTTTGGCGTCGTACTCGGCGAACTCGGTTCGGATGCTGGCGTCGCCGACGCAACCCGCCGGGAACAGGGCACGGAGCACCGCAACCATGTGCGGCGCCAGATCGACCCAGATGGCCATCGGGTCCGCCGGTCGACCGCGTGCCGGCGATGCCAGGTGTGCCATCACCGACGTGATGGGCTGGCCCGGGCAGTGGGTTTCGTGGAGCCTCCGGCAACTGGTCCCGGCCACGTGGTATTGCGCGCACAGTCCGAATCGCAGTTGGCGACGGCCCGCGATGTCCGCAAGTTCGCGGGCCTGGGCGATGAGGGCTTCTGCTGGCGTACCGGGCTTGAACAAGAGCGGTTTCTCGCAGAGCACGGCGCAGCCCGCTTCCAGTGCGGACTTCGCATGCTCGTAGTGACGATCCGGCGGCGAGCAAACATCGACGATATCGGGTTTCTCCGCCTTGAGCATGGTGTCGACGTCGGTGTAGAGTTTGCCGCGGAACGGGAACAGGGCGCGGAGCGCGTCGGCAGTCTCGGCCACAGACGCGGCTGACGTGCCGACAATGGCGCAGACCTCGGCACCCTCGATCGCCCACCACTTGGCGTGGTGCTTGCCGATGCCACGGGCGCCAATGACCACCACTCGCGTTGGACCGGTAGAATTCATCGGTTCTGGAGCTTCTCCTCTGCGTCGTCGGTACAGCGCACAGAACGCCAAACCCTACTATGCGCGTCGGCGTGGTCAGTGTCAATAGCACTGGACGGTCAGGCAGCAGGAAATTGACAGGGGGAGCAGGGAGCCACCAATCGGTGGGTGAGGCGTCTTGACACTCTTGTCGGTTACGTGATAGTACCTCCCTTGTAAGACCAGGCGCGACGGATCCGGTACGGCGAAATTGTCCGGCGGGTGGAAGACGAGTGCGCAACAGGTTGCGGCCGGTTGTCCGGAACCCTCGGCGCTGAATCCGCTCCAGCAGGTTCCCGGCCTCCACTGAACACTGAACACTGAACACTGAACACTGAACACTTTGATCCGCAGGAGGTTCTCATGGAACCGGTACGTCTGGGCATTGTCGGCTGTGGTGTCATTGCGACGGCGGCGCATCTTCCGGATGCGACCAAGTCGGCGTCGTTCAAGGTGGAAGCGGTGGCGGACGTGGACGTGGCGCGAGCCAAGTCGGTGGCGGCGCAGTTTTCGGTTCCCAACGCATACGGCACAGCGGACGAATTGTTCTCGAATCCGGGCATTGAGGCGGTGATTCTGGCGTTGCCGACGGGGGTGCGCACGCCTGTGGTGCTGAGTGCGCTGCGGCACGGCAAGCACGTGTTGATCGAGAAACCGATCGCGACGAGCGTTCCCGACGTGCAGCAGATCATGGCCGCCGCGGGCGACCGCGTGGTGGGCTGCCTCTCCTGCCGTTACACGTTCACCGACTCGGCACAGCGGGCGGCGGACTACATTGCGGCCGGCAACTTGGGTAATCTCCGGGTCGTCCGGGTTCGGGCCATGATAAGCGCCAAGGATGCGCCGACCAAGCCGCCGCCGCCGTGGCGCCAGAGCATGCGCCAGAACGGGGGCGGCATTCTGGTCAACTGGGGCTGCTACGACTTGGACTTCCTGATGTACATGACCGGATGGAAGCTGCGTCCCCGCGTCGTGCTGGCGCAGTGGTGGCCGATCGCGGAGAAGCTCAAGGCGCGTGTGGCGCCGGGGTCGGACGCCGACTCGCATTTCCTGGCCACGGTCCGGTGCGACGACGGCATTGTGCTGAGCTTTGAGCGCGCGGAGTTCTGTGCCACGGTCGATGACGAGCAGTGGGTCGTCATCGGTACGGACGCGTCGCTGCGCGTCCGTATGATCCCGGGCAAGGACAAGGTCATTACCGTCGATGAGACGGATGCAGCCAAGGGTGCGGTGTCGCGGACGCTGTGGACGGGCGACGAGGAGCACGCCATGAACCGCCGTGCTCTGGAGGACTTTGCGCAGGCGATTCGCGGCAACCGCGCACCGCGCACTGACCTCTCGCGAGCCCTGACCATGCAGAAACTCACCGACGCCATCTACGGCTCGGCCAAGTCGGGCCGCGCCGTGGAGTTGGCCTGACCGGTATACTCGCGCAGAAGCCGATCCAGTTCAGCGGCCAGGTAGAGGGGCAGGGACAAGAGCGTGTACGTGATTGTCCGCGTCTCGAATGGCGGCGGTTACGGTTGCGACTTCCCGCATCTCTTTCACGTCATGGACGCGGATGATGTCGGCGCCGCGCAGCACGCAGCAGGCGACGCTGGCTGCGGTGCCCCAGCCGCGCTGCGGCGGTGTCACGCCTGGCAGCAGGGCGCCGATAAACGACTTCCGTGACGGTCCGGCGAGCACCGGCCGGTCCAGTTCCCGGAACTCGGCCAGCCGGTTGATCAGAACCAGGTTCTGCTCCGCCGTCTTGGCAAAGCCGATGCCCGGGTCGAGGATGAACCGTTCGGCCGGGACCCCGGCGGTTGCCGCGCGTGCCAGCGTTTCACGGAAATAGTCGCGGATATCACCGATCAGATCGGCGTAAGTGGTGAGTTTCTGCATGGTCGCCGGCTCGCCGCGCATGTGCATGAGCACGCAGCCGACCCCCGTCTCCCGGACCACGCCGAGCATCTTCGGGTCCCGGTGCAGTCCGCTGACGTCATTGACGATGGCGGCGCCCGCAGTGATGGCCGCGCGCGCCACGTCCGCTTTCCAGGTGTCGATGCTCAACGCGACCGTGACGCGACGGCTCAGTTCCGCAATGACCGGGACGACGCGTTGTGTTTCCTCGTCGGCCCCGACTACCGCGGCGCCCGGTCGCGTTGACTCGCCGCCGATGTCGATCAGGTCGGCGCCGTCGGCGACCATGCGCAAGCCCTGTTCGACGGCCTTTGTCGGGTCGAAGAATTGGCCGCCATCGGAAAACGAGTCCGGCGTGACGTTGAGAATGCCCATGACGAGCGGGCGGCGCCCCAGCATCCAGCGGGTGCCGCGGAATTCGAACGGCAGTTCTTTCAGCATGATCAGGTCCGCCTTCCCCGGTCAGCGTTGTGTTTTGCGGCTTTGGGTGGCATCTTATTCCGCGGCCGATCATTAGCCGGGGCCAATGCCGGGCAATATGTGTGTGTGCCGCCGGAGATCAATGAATGTCGAAGAATTTCATCGTTGACACCAACGTCCTGCTTCACGACCCGCAGGCTATCTTCCACCTGGGCGACAACAACGTCATCATCCCGATTGAAGTGCTCGAAGAACTGGACGGGTTCAAGCACGACTCTTCGGAACTCGGCCGGAATGCGCGTCAGGTCGCGCATCTGCTGGACGAATTGCGCGCCAAGGGGCGCTTGGGCGAGGGTGTTCGGCTCAGCAACGGCGGCATGCTTCGGGTCGTTTCGGGGCACGGGGGGGACACACTTCCCGGCGCAGGCCGTGAGAGGGACCGTGCGGCCCGCCATATCCTCGCGCTGGCCATGTTCCTGCGCAATCAGCACCCGAATGAGGAAACGGTCCTCATCACCAAGAACGTCAACCTGCGCCTGAAGGCGGACGCGCTGGGCATTCCGGCGCAGGACTACACCGTCGACCGTTACCCGGACGCGGACCGGTATCCGGGCTGGCGCACTCTGGAAGTTGACGCGATGGTCATGGCGAAGGTTCGCGATGGCATGAAGGTGCGCATCGAGGGGATTGAGGGGCCGCCGAACGAGTACGTGTTTCTGCAGGAGTCCGGAACGAAGAAGGGGGCGCAGTTCGGCCGTTTCGCCGCCAATGGGCTGGACATCCAGCCCCTGCCTCGGCATAACGAGTACATCATCGGCATCAAACCGCTGAACCTCGAGCAGACTTTTGCCATGGATGCGCTGCTCGACGACAACATCCAGCTCATCACTCTGACTGGGAAGGCCGGCACCGGCAAGACTTTGCTGGCTGTGGCCGCCGGACTGCATAAGGTCTTCGCCGAGGACCGCTTCCACCGACTGCTGGTGTTCCGGCCGACGATGCCGTTTACCCGCGATATCGGTTACCTTCCCGGCGACATCAAGGATAAGATGCAGCCATGGATGCAGCCGGTCTACGACGCGCTCGAACTGCTGCGCGAGCAGGACAAGCGCAGCCCCAGCCGCGCCCTTCCGCCCGATGTGCTGGACTGCGACGAAATCAGCATCGAACCGCTGACCTACATTCGCGGTCGCAGCATTCCGCACCAGTACATCATCATCGACGAAGCCCAGAATCTGACGCCGCTCGAGGTCAAAACGATCATCACGCGCGTCGGGCAGGGAACCAAGATCATTCTCACCGGCGATCCGCACCAGATCGACAACCCCTACGTCGACTCCCTCTCCAATGGCCTCGCATTCCTGGTCGAGCGGTTCCGTTTCAGCGAACTGGCGGCGCACATCTGCCTGGTCAAGGGTGAGCGCAGTCAACTGGCGGAAACGGCCGCCAACTTGCTGTGAGCGGGGAGTGGGGAGCAAGAAATGTCTGAGCGTTCAGCGTGCGGCGGCGGTCAGTGCGGAAAATCGGGGCCGGTCGGATGCGGGGGGCGTTTCGGGAGGTTGACGACCGGGGCGGCGGGCAGCTCCGGCCCCGGCTCGCCGTAGATCGTCTTCAGTTCGGAGATCAGCACGTCGCGGATGTCTTCCGGATCCATGGGACCTTCCAGCAAGCGCTTGCCGTTTTCCGGGCCCAGGTCGAACCGTGTGCGGCCGTTGACGATGACACAGGCACAGCGGATATCTTGTGCCTTCATGATGGCGGCGGCGTCCGCGCTTTTCATGTCGTGGATGCGGACCGAGACCTTGTCGGGGATGGCTTGAGCCACGGTGACCAGGAACGCCCCCAGCGCATCCTGGCAGCCGCTGCTGACCGGGAGGAGCGCGACCACCGCGACGCGCGCTTCGGGGTCGCCGAACAACTTGCCACAAAGCGACGGCAGTTCGGTTGCGGCGGGGACGGCTTCTGCTGCGGCGTCCAGCTTGGGCTGCGAGGGTCTGGGTGCCGCCGTGTAGTAGAGAAGGAGCAGGGCGACGATCCAGATCACCGCCAGTGCCAGGCCGATGGCGCCGAGCGACGGGCATGCCGGGCACGGTTCGCCCGTAGACTTTTCCTGGTCCGAACTCAACGGTTGCTCCCTTTTGCCGCCTCGTTGGCGGGATACACGTTTCACCATCAGACCAAGTTACTCTACACACGTTTCGCGCCTGCATCAACTGGCGGGGTCAATGCCGGGGTGGTTTGAGTTCCTGGAACAGAGCCGCTGTCGTGTCCACGTACAACGGCTCCGTGCCGGCCGCGGGCAGGCTTGAGTAGCAGGTCTGGGTCTCGTAGCTGCCCTCGACCAGCGCCTTGTCCGTGCAGGTGTAGCCCAGGTACCCGTTGGCCAGTTCGATGGGCATCGTCACCGGGAAGGGAGAGCAGGCTTTGACCTGCAGCCCGATCTCGACGAAGATCTCTCCCGGCAGTCCCACCATGCCGACGTCGCCGATGCGCAGCGCCTGCAGGAGGGTGGGGAATTCATCGGGCAGTTCGCTGACACGGACTTGCTGCCACTTCCAGAAGTAGGTTGGGTCCTTCAGGTCTCCGCCCGCGGCCACCGCGCGTCTGGCCTCGGCCAGTTCTGCGGCGGGAATTGGGCGTTTCCGGACCGACACCTCCCGTTGCGCTGTCCCGAGGCGGATATCCGTCTTGAACTCAACCCGCTCCCGCCAGAGCCGCACCGCCTCCGCGGCGCAGACATCCGCGACCTGGTGCATCTTCGCGCCTCTCGTTCCGGATAGCGGATGCGGTGGTCGCGAGTAATCGACGTTGTTGATATCACCCGAGCAACCGTTCGACATGATGGCAAGCATGTTCTGGCCGAGCATGCGGGGGACGGCTTGGCCGAAGGCGCCGAAGTAGTCGGCGCTGACTACCGTGCCGCCCTGGCCCCCGACGTAATGCAGGGCATAGTTGGCGAGCAGCGCGATGGGCGTGCCGTCCACCCCCTCGAGGGCAAGGATCGAGAACTGCGGGTCTGTGGGCCCGGCCGGCCGGACCAGGTTCGGATTCTGGTGTCCCGGGTTCATTTTCACACTGCCGTCCTTCAACCACCAGCGGCGGTTGAAGACCTGCCCGGGAATGGTGCCGGCGGCAGCACCGGCGCGTGCGTCGCGCATGCGCCGGGCGGCCAGGGCGACGGCGTCGGCGATCTTCAGGCACGCCCAGTCCATATAGGCGTTCTCCGGCTCCACGGCCAGGACCCAGCAGGGCGCTGGGCCGGTGTGCGTGTGCGTGCAGGCGACCAGGATGTTGGCGGCGGGGATACCGCAGAGCGTTTCGACGCGGCGCTTCACCGCGTCGGCGCGGTCCCGCGTCATGGCGATCAGGTCGCAGGCGACGATGGCCAGCGACGTGACGCCGTCCGACACGGCAATCGCCTTGGCGTGGAGTTCGTCCAGGACCTCTTCCGCGGGGCGAGGCAGGAATCCGCCTGACAAACGGACCCCCAGCGGCGGGGTGATGTTCGTGGTTGCAGCACCGGCTTTGAAGGTCATGGGCAGGCTCCTCTTGAAAGCTGTACCAACGGGGGTGTGAGGCGCATCGTGCCGCCGAGTGGCTACTCGCTGGCGAACACTCGCACTTGCGGGGTGGTGCCGCGGTTGAACATGCCGGGGACCTGATGCGTTTCAAGGCGGATACGGCTGGTGCGGACCAGGTTCTCGATGATATTCACGGCGGGCGCTGTCACGGTCAGGCCGCCACCTGGCCAGAGCTTCTCTCGGAGTTTGCCGAAAAGCGCACCCCACGTCTGCCCCGGCGTGTTCCGAAGACTCTCCAGAGCGAACGCGTCGGCGTCGAGGCTCGGGTGTGCGGACACAACGGGCACCGCGCTGGGATCGAATGGCCGCAGTGTCAGGTCCGAGCGCGTCACGGCGGCGGCGGTGTTGGGCGGCATTTGCAGGCGCCAGGTGACGGACTCGGGCAGGGCCAGTCCGGTGCTGCAGAGGTAGACGCTGGCGTCGTCGCGGCCGATGACGATCGACTGGTTGATGGCGGCGACGACGAGTCGGTCCGGCGTTTCGCAGTGCAGGCAGATGCCGCAGATTTCCCCGGGCATACGGGTGAATGCAGTCCGCATCGCTTCGAGCAGGCTCAGTCCCGCCTGCTGCTCGTCCTCGATGAGGTGGCACATGACGTCGCTCAGGTGCACGAACTTGCCGTTGTTCAGTCCGGGGTAGTTGCCGACCTTCTCGGCGCAGGTCGAGCGGAAGGTGTGTCCCTTGGCGAGCAGTGCGTTGCCAAACGTGGGCATGTCGGTCCGAGTCGTGAAGAATCCCGGCGCGCCCTGGGCGACGTAGGCCATCTGCTGGCGGCAGTCGACGAACGGGTGGCCCCACTCGACGTTGCCGCCGCTGGGTGTCCGGCTGTGGGCGATGCCGACGGTGCCCGGCAGGGCCGCGGCGTCCGTCTGCCGGCGCAGTGCGGCGACATCGCCGACCACTTTGCGGAACAGGAGCTTGCCGTCGTGGACGGTGGCCAGGCCGGCGTAGTAGCCGCCGGCCAGGCCCTCCTGTTTCTCGAGCATCTCGAGCAGAATCGGGGCTGCCGGTCGGTCACCGAGGTAAGCTGCCAGAACGCACATGGTTGGTGGGGCCTTTGTCAGAGGTGTCGGGTGTCGGGGCGGTCACGGCATTCGATCTATTGGATCCTATCCTCTCTGAAACCTGAACACTGCAACCTGACACCTTTTCTCACGGGTTGTTGATGGTTACGCCGAGGCAGAGCCGGAAGCCGGTGTAACATGTGGCCGAGGCCTCGAAGAGCCAGCCGCGGTCGGCGCAGCGCAGGTAACCGGGGTCGGAGCAGAACGAGCCGCCGCGCAGCGCGCGGCGTGTCAGCGTGGTGTCTGCGCCTTCTTCCGCCGCACCGGGTGGCGGCGTGTACACATCGTAGCACCACTCCCAGGCGTTGCCGAGCATGTCGGAGAGGCCGAAGCCGTTCCGACCCTTTGGGCCGTAACTGTCGACGGGCGCGACGTAGAACCAACCGTCGTCCCACGGTTGAGCGTCGGCCCAGCGGATACGGGTGTCCGGTTTAAACGGATGCTGGTCCGCGACGTTGGCGCGGCCCTGTGCGTCGGCCCACGAATCGCCCCACCAGAACAGGCTGCCTTTTTTCGCGCCGCCGCGGCAGGCGAATTCCCACTCGACTTCGGTAGGGAGCCGGTACTGGCCCTTGTTCGGAAGGCATCCGGCGGCGCGTTCGCGCTGGGTGAGCCAGTCGCAGAAAGCGTTGGCGTCGTTCCAACTGATGCAGGAGACGGGGAAGTCCTCGCGTTGCGTGTCCTGGAAGTGCGGGTCGCGCCAGTTCTTGTCGGGGATCCACTCCCAGACGGCCCTGATGGGGCGGTGACAGCGTGCATTGCCCCGCGTCTCGGCGTCCGTCTTGTAGCGGGTGGCGTCGATGAAATAGCGCCACTGCAGTACGGTGACCTCGGTCTGACCGAGCCAGAAGCCGGTATTGACTGGAGTCAGGCGCGGCTTTTCGCCTTCGTCCTTGAGCAGTTCCGGGTTGGCCTTGCCCTGCAGGCTGACCGCCCAGTCGCGTTCTCTCTGGGTGCTGCCCATGGGGAATGCCCCGGCCGGGATCCAGATCAGGTGCAGATTGAGCTCGGGCACGTCCCACGGCTTGCCCAGGCTCGGGCCGCGGCCTTTCTGCGAGTCGGTCGCACGCTTGGCCGCAGGGTCGCGTTCCGGTCCGACGGCGGCAAACGTCGCCGGTGCGTTCTGGTTGTTGTACGAGGTCCGGATCCAGGCCAGGCTGCGGGCAGTATCCGAGACCGTGAACTCGTCGATCGCGCCGTTCAGTCCACCGCCGCTCCCCTCCAGGGCACCGAGCCACAGGTCGCGCCCGGCGGTCGCGATCGTGTCGGGGCCGTCGGCCGAAGCGACGATCTCGCCGTTGCGGTAGAGTGTCAGTCTGGGTCTCTGAAACGTGATCGCAATGTGGTACCAGGAGAACCAGGTCATGAAACTCTTCTGGGCAGGGAACTCCCACGCCGCGCCGCCGGCCGGCCACTGCCGGAAGTCGAAATCGCAGGTGGTGCCGACGCAACGGGCTGCCAGAGCCTTGTCACAGCCGAAGAACGGGTTTTCGCCGGACTCGGTCTTGCCGTTCAACCGGAACCAGCCGCTGATCGTGTAGGCCTCGGTGAGCATCAGGCTGGCGGCGGACTTCACCACCACGTGACCGCCGTTCCCGTCCAAGCCGAGGGCCAGGCCGACTTTCCCCTTGTCCCCGGGCTTGATGCTTCCGGCGGGGGTGGCGTCGTTCTGGCGCCCCGTGGCATCGCGGAACGCCCCGGAGTCTTCGTTCAAGTGCAGCACCAGCAGGTGTTGTGCGTCCCAGACTTCGCGCGGACTCGGGCCCGGCGCCGGTTCGGGTGCGCCGTAGGACATGAGCAGTTCGGCGTCCTGTTGCGGCTCGAGGGCGGGGATCCTGACCCAGGCGCGGAGTTCGCCGCGGCTCGGGTCGAACGCCTCGATCTCACGGGGCAGCGCCGTGTCGTCGCCCGCGCGTCGGAAGGCGACGTCTGCGGCGTCGTTCCGGCAGTGCCGGCTCAGGGTTGGGTCTGACACCGTGACGAGCACGGGGAAATCCTTGAGCGGGCCGGCGACCTGCGCGCCCTGAATGGTCACGGTGCGTTCGTACCGCGGGGCGACGGGGCGGGCGTTGCCCTGGGCCGGGGCTTGGGAGGGCAGCGCCAGGAGGAGCAGGCCCACCGCCCCTGCAACCCAACTCAGGGAACGTCGAACGTCGAACGCCGAACTCTGAACGTCGAAGCAAGACCGGGCCAAATCAAGTGATGCGTGACGGAGGAGTCCACCCTGCGGGCCTGCTTCAGCGTTTGACGTTCGTTGCCAATCTCGGGCCCGTTCCAAGTTGGGGGGCATTCGGCCGGCCGCCAATACTGTCCGACACCGTTCCAAGTGCAGGAACCGTGGCGGTCTGGCGGTTTGGCATGTGGACTGCATCGGCGTCATTTCGGGGCGTGCTTCCGTGGCCCTTGGGCGGGGCCTTTCTCGACCGTTTTTTCCCGTGCGCGGCCCTCGGGTTCAGGCGGGAACGGGTTCGGCGGCGGCTGAGACACGGGTGGGCCCACTTCGGGTGTGGGCTGTGTTTCCTCGGGCGCTTCGGGTTCTGGCGGCTTGGCCGGTTCGGGCTGTTCCTTGTCCGTCTCCCGGAGGGATTGCGCCATGGTCTCGCGAAACTCGGGCGGCAGGTTTCTCTCGTGGTTTCTGCGGAAGGCCTCGAGCAGTTCCATGCGCTCCCGCGCCGACTCCGCCGCCTTGAGCTTGGGCTGCAAGGCGGCCCATTCAGTGTCGGCTTCCGTCTGGGCTGCCCGGGGCTGCGTGGACGGTTCCGGCGCCGGCGTCGTTTCCGGCTGCGGTGCCGGTGTTTCGGGCGGCGGCAGCGCATGCATCTGGCGCCACTTCAGTTGCAGGAACAGCAGTCCGGCGGTCAGCGCGACCAGGACCAGCAGCAGTGTGAGCAATCGCGACACAAAGCTCGCCCGCGGCCGGCGGGCGGTGCCGCTCGCCGTGCCCGACGTTGCACCGCCTGGCCGGTCGTGCCGAAACGGCCTGCCGCCGGCACGGAGGACGCGTTTGCCGCTCCTCACCTTCTTGAGGTGTCGCGTGACCTCCTCCCAGGATTGCGGCCGGCGTTCAGGCTCCTTCTCGAGCAACCAACAGACGAAATCCGACGTGATCAAGGGCACGGCCGGGTTGCGATCCAGGGGCGGGATAATCGGGTCGGTCAGGTGCTGTTTCATGACCACGTCGGCATCGGTCCCCGGGAACGGCGGGTACCCGACCAGCATGTGATACAGGGTGGCGCCGAACGAGTAGATATCGGCGCGGCAGTCGTTGGCGACGCGGCGGCCGCGGATGACCTCCGGGGCGGCATAGGCGGGGGTGAGCAGGATGCCGCTGGCGCGTCGGCCCTCGGTCTCGTGGCCGGTCACTTTGGCCAGGCCGAAGTCGGCAACCTTCGGCGTGCCGGCCTTGTCGACCATGATGTTTTCGGGCTTGATGTCGCCATGGGTCAGCTTCTTCTTGCGCCAGCCGTAATCGAGCGCCGCGGCAATGGCGGTGGCCATGCTCAGGGCCACGCCGTGCGGCAGGGCGCCGTCGCGGCGGATGCGGAAGTCGAGATTTTCGCCCTCGACATACTCCATGACGAAATAGTAGGTGTCGCCGGCGACACCGGCGTCGTAGGCGAGGACCAGATTCTGGTGACTCAGTGCGGCGGCGGACCTGGCTTCGTTGAGGAAGCGCTCGACGAACTCGGGGTTCTGGGCCAGCGTGGCGGACAGGACCTTGAAGGCGACCAGACGCTGGAGGTTGATCTGGTTGGCCAGGTACACAACGGCCATGGAGCCGTGACCCAACTCACGCTCGATACGATAGCCGTTGATGATGGTTCCGAACTCGATCATGCGTGCAGGCCGTCCGCGCGCGTGTCGCGACGGGCGCCGGGGTTGAACGGTGTTGGGTTGCGATGTTGAGTGTTCAAGTGCCAGGTGTCAGCGGCGTTCGGGCGCCGCTCCCGTGAAACTCGCGTGTCACCGCAGAGTGGCCGGAGCGGCGCCGGCTTCGTGCAACCACTTCGTCGGGACACGTCGCGCCGACGGTTGCGGGACCGAGCCGGTCCCGCAACTTTGCCAGAACGACCCGGACAAACAGTGAGTAACGCCCTCACCTGATCGGGCGGTCTGCCGCCCGGGAGCCGCTGACGCATTGCATCGAGGCCCCAGGGCTGTTTCAAGATCTGGCACCACGTCTCGGAAGGCCACGCCTCCGCGCACACCCGGTAGGGGCGGCCTGTCCTCAGGCCGCCCCCCCCCGGCGTGGGGACACG
>MHBL01000034.1:20684-35217 GCA_001803235.1 Lentisphaerae bacterium RIFOXYA12_64_32 | reverse complement strand
GGCGTGGGGACACGCCGGGGGTACTCGCTGCACGCGACGGTCACGAATCTTGAAACAGCCCTGTCGAGGCCCTGCGGGCGTTTGCTTTCGGGTGCCGCCACCCCTAAAGTAGAATGTACGCGTCAGGAGCTTCCAGCGCAAGTCACCAAGGCCGCCAACCCGGCTTACTGCAAGACCGGCGGAGCGACCGGCATTTCCTCGTACGTTCGTCGCAGAAAGGAACAAGCATGACAGATAATCCCTATCAGCGATTTCAGTGTGAGGAACTCATCCTGCGCGATGAACTCGCGATTGACCGCACCCTCCTGGCGAACGAGCGCACGGTCCTGGCGTATCTTCGCGGAGCGCTGACCCTGGTCATCGCCGGGGTGACGTTTCTGCATTTCTTCGACAAAGGCATGCTTCTCTATATCGGGATCTTCTGCGTTCCATTTGGGTTCGCGGTTGGGGTCTTCGGCGCCTTGAGATACCGGAGTATGGACGCGCGCATCCGCATCGTGCGAGAATCCCTTGCCTGCGGCGAAGCGGTCAGGCCTATGGGCGAGTCGGACCACCGGGGCGAGGCGTCGCGCTGACCCGCACTCTGCCGGGTCCCTACGCCGCCTGTGACGGGTGCAGTGTCCGCTGCAGGGGCATTCCGGCGGTGCGCGCGAGCCCCAGGTTCCGGTGGCTCAGCGCGACGGTGAACCGGGGCTTTGTTTCATTGAGGAAGCGCGCGACGACACACCTGGACTCTCATCCCGCAAGGCGGGGTTCTGCAAGAGGCTCCGCCCACCTGCAGCCGGTCTGAGCTGTTGCACCCTCCAAGCCTGAAGTATGGGACGGAACGGTTCGAGCATGGCCAACGCCACCAATGCAATGCTGCCGTTTCTTGAGACGCTGAAGGGCTACACGTTCGAGAAGTGTCGCAAGGACGTCGTCGCGGGGTTGACGGTCGCCGTGGTGGCCCTGCCCCAGTCCATGGCGTATGCGATTATCGCCGGAATCGACCCGGTCTACGGCATCTACACCGCCATCATTTCCGCCATTATCGGCTCCCTGATGGGCAGCTCGAATCACCTGATCACCGGTCCGACCAACGCTACCTCCCTGCTGGTCGCCAGTGGCATGCAGCGGTACCTGGGGCGGGCCGATTTCCTCGAGATGATCTTCCTTCTGACGTTCATTGTGGGGGTGCTGAAGGCCCTGTGTGGTGTGATGAAGCTGGGGAGAGTGGTCAGCTTCGTTTCGCATTCGGTGATCGTCGGCTTCACCTGCGGGGCCGGGGTGATCATTGCCCTGGGGCAGTTGAACGCCGCGCTCGGCATTCCCAGCGCCTCTGGCTATGAGGCCGTGGCGATGAAGGTGTGGCGCCTGCTCCAGAACCTCAACGCCGTCAGCCCATGGACGGCGGCGGTGTCGGTGTCGGTGGTCGGCGTGGTGCTGGTTCTGAAGCGAGTCAACAAGAGTCTACCCGGTCCACTGATTGCGCTGGCGGCGTCGATCGTAGCCGCGAAGTACCTGGGGTTGGACCGCCACGGCGTGAAACTCACCGGAAACGTCCCGAGTTCTCTGCCCGGGCCGGAGTTGTTCCTGATGGACTACGAGTCCGTACGCATGCTGATCGGACCGGCCATCCCGATCGCGATCATCGGGCTTGTGGAAGCCATTTCGATCTCCAAGTCCATTGCCAGCATGTCGGGCCAGAAGGTGGATGCGAACCAGGAGTTCATCGGGCAGGGGGTGTCCAACATGGTCTCGGCGTTCTTCCAGTGCTACCCGGGGTCGGGTTCGTTTACGCGTTCGGCGATCAACTTCCGCTGCGGCGCCATCACCCGGTTGGCGGGAGTCTTCTCCGGGTTGTTCCTGGCGCTGGTCCTGCTCTTCCTTGCCCCCTGCGGGAAGTACATTCCGACGGCGGCCTTGGCCGCGGTCATCATCCTGATTGGAGTAAGTATGGTTAACCTGGCGGAGATCCGCAAAGTCATGGCGGCTGGCCGGTCCGACTCGATCCCGCTATGGCTGACGTTCGGCGCCACTATCCTCATGCCGGATTTGGACTGGGCGATCTACATGGGGGTCTTCATTTCGGTCGTCCTGTATCTGCGCGACACCAACAGTGCCACGGTTCGCCTGCTGGTGCCGGTGGTGGGTGCGGCCGGCTTCCAGGAGAAAGAACTGGCCTGCGTCCCGGACAGTTGCCAGATCTTGACCGTCCACATTACCGGTCATCTGTACTTCGGAGTGGCGGATGACCTGGCGAAGAAGCTGGGGGGACTGCCGGGTAAGGCGAAGGTCTATATCCTCAGGTTGCGACGCGTGACGGCCATCGACATCACGTCGCTGGAAGTCCTCGACGCGTTCATCCGCCGCACCAGGCAGGGGGGGGGGACAGTGCTTCTCTGCGGCGTGCAGCAGGACATGCGCACCATCCTGACCAATACACGCCTGGCCGAGAGGATTGGCCAGGAGAACATCTTCTTCTCCGAAGACGAACTCTTTGATTCGACGCGGCGCGCCTACGAGCGGGCCATGGCCATCGCGCAGTCCTGAACCCGGCGTGGCGCGATGAGGCCCAGAGGTTCACTCCTTTTTGGGACTGGTGAGGTCGCTCATGCGCGGGTTCTTCAGGTCTGTCCAGAGCGTGCCCGGGCCGGCGTGCAGGATGTTGATGGTCAGGTTCGGATTGAGTTTCTCGGCGAACTCGACCGTGGTGTAGGCGTCCGACTTGCCGAGCGCCTGGACCTTGAGCTCGAAGCCGTGCGCCTTCTCGCCTTCGACCAGGCTGGTGACTTTGGCGGTCGCTTCGCCCAGGCACCGCGCGATCTGGGCTTTCACCCCTGCGGTCTGCTTCTGCACCTCGGCCACCTGGCGTTCCGTGTCGGCCCGAAATTGCGCCACCTCGCGTTCCTGGTCCGCCTTGGTTTCCGCAACGAGTTTCTGGGTTTCCTGCATGACCTCCTGGCGGCGCTGGTCGATCAGGGCCTCCTGCGTGTTCAGGTCGGCCTGTTTCTTGGCCGTGTTCTGGCGCTCGAGGTTGGTGCGGTCCTGCTCGACGGCCAGGGCCGCCTGCTGGATGGGATCGAGAATTTCCTGCGGCACGGTGACGTGGCGGATCAGGGCGTTGTGGATCACGATGTCCTTGTCGGCCAGAATGGCAAGCAGTGTATCCTTGAGGTCGTTCTGGAACTTCTCGCGGCCTTCGCCCACGATGAAGTCCTTGGCGCCGTAATTCGAGCCCTTGAGGCGTGACACGGACAGGATCTGCGGCATGATGATCTTGTCGACCACGGCGGGGAGGTCGCCGTAGCGGCGGAAGATCTCGGAGATGTTCTTGGGCAGCAGTTCGAACTCCACAGTCATGTCGAGCCGGATCTCGAACCCGTCGCGCGACGGGAACTCGACGAACTGCGCCAGGCTCAGCGTGGCCATGGAATCATTGCCGACGAACGGTCGCGTCGGCGCCTGCTGGGGTGTGGCGTCCGGGCGTTTGGCCTTCTTCTCGGCCGTTGACTGAGGCGCCTGCTTGGCGGGCGCCGCCTGCTGCTGCATTTCCCGGTCGATGTAGTCCTGGCGTTTCTGTTTCTGGTCACGGAGCACGTTGTCGGCCAGTTCCTGCATGGCGACGTTCTGCATGTTGAGTTGGCTCTTGGTCAGGACCTGGCCGCCTTCCTTGCCGGTCAGCGACACCTGGTTCAGGCCGATCTCGAGCACGTCGATCTTGAACTCGTGCGGGTTGACGTAGTACAGCCCCGGTTGCAGCACGTCCTCGCGTACGCCCTTCTGGCCCGGGCCCGCAAAAGCGCCCTCGGGTGCCTGGGTCCCGGACAACGATGTGGCGACGCCGACATAGCCGATCGGGACGCTGATCGCGTCGATGGTGTTCACGTCGTACCCGACCGGGTTGAGCCGGTACTTGCCGGGGCCGAGCACGCGGCGCCAGATGCCTTTCTGCCCGGGCTCGGCCAGAAACTCTCCCTGGGGCAGGTCGGTTCCGATCTTCGAGGTGACCACGCCGCACTTGCCGGCGGGGATGATGACCGCGGGAACGATCTGCCACTCGTACATGATCGGGTTGCGGAAGTGGCGGCCTTCGCCGAGCGGTTCGGCGCGCACGCCTTTTTGCCCCGCCTCGGCGAGGATCTGGCCGGGCGGCAGGTCCTGCCCTTCCTTGGCCACGATGACCGCCATGTGGTCGGGCGGGACATAGAAGCGGCAGAAGCCCCATTCCCAGACGAGCCAACCGCCGCCGAAGATGACGATGAGCAGCAGAACCGCCGCCGTGATGCCAATGCCAGCTCGAGTACTCATTGGCTCACCTCCTTCCCACCGTTGGACAGGGAGGGAATGAGGAGGGCGCCCAGCCCTTCCGGCTTGTCGTTGGCCAGGATGGATTGGATGCGAGGCGCAAGCTTTACCTTCAGAATATAGGCGGCGTAGTTCTCGCCGGTCGTGAAGGCTTTGGCCTTGTCGCCGAGGACCTTGGCTTCCGCCTCGTTGGCCAGGCGGATGACGTCGCGCTGACCTTCGGCTTCGAGAACCTGCGCCGCGGCTTTGGCTTCGGCGGTCTGGGCGTCGATCTTGGCCACATCGAGGTCCTTCTCGGCCCCCACCAGGTCGACCGCCATGCGCTGCTTCGCTTCGATGACCGCGCGCAGTTTCACGGTCTCCGCCTCAACCTTGGCCTTGTTCTGTTCCGCGAGCATCTCCTGCTTGACGAGTTCGGCCTTGGACTTGGCCTGGGCGAGCTGCTGCTCGAACTTGCGCGCTTCCTGGACTGCGATCTCACGGTCACGGATGACCATGGCGATCACGTCGGGCGGAATAATGTTGCGGATCAAGACCGAGTTGATCGAAATCCCCCAGGGCTTGCACGTCTCGGTGAGGTGCTTCTGCAGATTGTTCTGGAACGCCTGACGGGTCTCGCCGACAATGAAGTCTACCGCCGGTTTCTTGCTGCCCTCGATGCGACTGAATCCGCGCGCCCGCGGCAGAATGATCTTCTGCAGGATATCGTCGATGTCGCCCACACGGTGGGTGAGCTTCGCCGCTTCCTCGCGCATGAGGTTGAACTCGAGGGTGCCCTCGACCCGGACGGTGAACCCGTCCTGCGTGAGGAAGGTGATCGCGTCGTCGCCGCTCATCCCGAACCGTTGGCTCTGCAGGTTGACCTCCACGACGTTGACCAGGTACGGGTTCAGGTAGTAGGTGCCCGGGTCCAAGACACTCGGCAGCACGCCCTTGTTGCCTTCCCCGATCAGGAAGTCGTTGCGCTGGTCCTGCGGCACGTCGCCGGCCAGCACGTCCTTGCCGACCAGCGAGGTGACGACGCCGACGCTGCCCGGCCGGATGCTCACCGCGTCCAGTATGCGGACTTCGAACGCATACGGGTTGATGCGATACTTGCCCGGCCGCAGCACGTCGGCGAGAATGCCTTTCTGGTTCTCGCCCGCGATGATTTGGCCAGCTGGCGGATCGTCGCCATAGAGCCGGATCTGAACCCCAAGCTGGCCGGCGGGGATGTCGGTGATCGGCACCATGAGCCAGTCCCAGACGTACGGGTTGCGCCAGTAGCGACCCTCCGGCAGCACGTCGAGCTGAATGCCTTTCTGGTCGGGTTGCAGTGCCAGGAGCTGGTTGGCCGGCAGGTCGGCGCCGGTCTTGCTGATCAGGATAGCGACCTGGCCGGTCGGCGGCTCAATGCGCCACCAGTACCAGAACCACACCGGCAGGCCGGTCGCGAGGAGGAGGAAGACGATCGCGCCGAGTGTCCCGCCCGCCACAAACCGTCCCACACGCTGCCGCCGCGCCGCCGGGGACGCGAACCGCAACTGCGGCGGCAGGCTGCTGCCGTCCGAGTCATCGGCCCATTGCTTGGTATCGCCGGTCTTCTCTTTGCTCATGGAAACGTCCTTCTTTTCATTGTGTGCGGCGGTCAGATCCCTGCATCCGCGGCGCAAGGCAAAGATAACTGCATCAGAACGTAACGCAAACGGCTTCCGGAGGTTAGGGGCTCGCCCATGAAACTGAAGGGGCCCGGGAGCCCGCGAGGACGCGGGCGCTCCAGGAACTGGCACGGGGGCCTGACTTTGGAGCGCCCGCGTCCTCGCGGGCTCCGGAAGCGTCGTGGCCGGTTTCACCTCGGGATGACCGGGCCGTCTGCGCCCGGGGGACGCTCCCATGTTACTCGCGTGTCACTCTGCGCCGCCGCCCGGCTCGTCGCCCCGCGGGCGCAAGACCCGCGGCGGCGCGAACCGGCACGACTAACACCAACCTATGATCGGCCGGTCCGCCGGCCGGGGGACACTGACGCATTACCCTTTGGCGGCAGCACCACTTGAAAAAGTCCATCGTCCATGGTCCATTGTTCGGAACCCCCAGTCGCGCGCAGCGCAGAGTCGGGAAGGATCGGATCAACCCATGAACAGGCAACCCGAGATGAGCTTCCGCCACGCTGTATGCAACGGCTTCTTTGTGGCCGCCATGGCCGGTCTCTGTTTCGGCGCCGACTGGCCCGAGTGGCGCGGGCCGGGCCGCGACGGGGTCGTACGCGATAGTCCACCGTTGATGGACGCGTTTCCGGACGGCGGTCCGCGTGAGGTCTGGCGGTGTAAGGACATCCCCGGCCACGACCTCGGTGGGTACGGCAGCGTCAGTGTGGCCGCGGGGCGGGTCTACGTGTACGCGAACACCCGGGTCCGCACGCCCCAGCCCGAGAAGGTGCTGACCAAGGCTGCGCTCGAGGCCATGGGCTGGATCCCGGACCTGCCCGAGGCGCTGTGGACGGCCGTGGACGAGGCGCGCGTGTCCCCGGAGCGCGTAGGGTTGGCCGCCGACAAGGTCGAACCTTGGGTGAAGGACTGGTTGGCGGGCCACCTCTCGGCGGACACCAAGACGTATGAGGCGAAGCTCACCGAACGGCTGAAACAGGGCCAGAGCGCCATGCCTCTGCCCGTTCTCCGTGCCCTGGCCGCGGTGCGAGACAAGAAGTTCGCCGGTGAACCCGAACTGCGCGATTGGTTCACGGCCGAAGCGATTCCCGCCAACTGGCACGCAACCGTGATCCAGAAGGCGGCGGTGGTTCTGGAGACCGGGTTCGACGACATCTTCTGCGTCGATGCCGAGACCGGCAAACTGCTGTGGACGCAGCGCTACCCGGGGCAGACTTACCCGTACCAGTGTTCCAGCACTCCGTGCCTGGCAGAGGGGCGCTGTTACGTGGGTGGGTCAGCGGGCAGTCTGTACTGTCTGGACGCGGTCACGGGTGCGGAGGTCTGGAAGGGTAAATCGAAAGCTGGGCCGAAGCAGCAGGTCGGCGGGTCGTTTGTGGTGCAGGACGGGGTGGCGGTCCTGCTCGGCGGGTCGCTCATGGGGTTCGATGCGGCGTCCGGGCGCGTGCTGTGGACGCAGGACGCCGTGAAGGGGCTGCACGCCTCGCCGGCGCGATGGCGTCGCGGGGACCGCACCTACCTGATCTGCAACGGTTCGATGGACGCGGTCTGTGTCGATCCGCAGACGGGGACCGTGCTGTGGAAGGTGCCCGGGGGCGGCCCTTCGACCCCGGTGCTCTGCGGTGACGTATTCGTGCTCTACACGCCGAACGCCAAGACCGGCTTGGCCGCCTACCGGCTTTCGGAGACCGCCCCGCAGCAACTCTGGAAGTTGCCGTACACGGACCGCGGCGCCAGCCCGGTGATCCACGAGGGGTTCGTCTACATCATGGGTGGCTGGCAGAAGCCGCACGCGGTGTGCGTGGAACTCGAGAGCGGCAAGGTCGCATGGGAGGTGAAGACTCCCGCCGAGACGGAGATCTCGTCCCCGGTCGTTGCGGACGGGAAGATCTGGCATGTGTTCGGGATGTCGGGGCACACGTCCCTGTACTGTCTGCGTGCGACACCGGAGAAGTACACGCTGCTGGGCACGGCGCCCATTCCCGCGGTCACAGCGACCTCGCCCGCTATCGCAGACGGCAGGATTTACCTCAGACTGCCGGACGCCGTGGTCTGCTACGACCTGCGGCGCTGAACACGGCGCTGCAATCCCACGCTCCCCTCACGCCGGCACGAGAGACCCGGGCGCGTACAGCGGTACGACCTTGTCCCGCCCGTGGCGTGAGATCCAGACCTCACACCGCGGCAAGCTCGCAGCCCTGACAACTTGAACTCCCGCGCCCGGCATCCGTGTCACGCCATGTGGAGTGCGGCGGCAGAGTCCAGCCCAGGGGGCGGGACGGCGACGCCGCTTTGGCTGTGGTGCGTCGCGCGGGTAACACGTCTCAGCCAAAGCGGTGTCGCGCCGCCCGTGGCGGACTTGCCGCCGCTCTCCTTCCCGGCGTCTTATGCGCGGTTCAGACGGCGGCAGGTGTGGGCGTTTAGGTTGCTCGATACGGTGAAGTCTGGAGACCGTAGGGGGGGCGGGCGGGGTCGGCATCGCGGTTACCGGAGAAACGCCTGAATCAGCGGCAGGATGCGTTCGTGCGCGTCTTCCAGGACGTAGTGGCCGGCATCGGCGAAGCGGTGGACGTCGGCCTGGGGGAAGTATTGTGTCCACCGGTCCAGGAACCGCGGCGTGAAGCAGAAGTCACGGTCGCCCCAGCAGATCAGCATGGGTTTGTCCTTGAGCAGGGGCAACCGGTCCTGTATGTCCTGGACGGTCTTCCATGTCGGGTGCGCCGGCGACAGCGGGATGTCCTGCACGAACCGGAGATTCGCGATGCGGGCGGCCCATGACGAGTACGGGGCCAGAAAACCGGCGCGCACGGCGGGTGTCATGCGGTCGTGATGGCAGACGGCCATGCGCACGGCGGCACCGGCGAACGCGTTGAACCCGCGAATCGCCAGGGCGCCGACCCCTGGCAGCTTGCAGACGCGGATGCGCCAAGGGCATTCGGTGAGCAGAAACGCCGCCGTGTTGAGGATGACCAAGCCAGCGACCTGGTCGGGGTGCCGTACGGCATAGCCCATGCCGATGGCGCCGCCCCAGTCGTGGACCACAAGGATAACCGGTGCGCCCTGGAGCTTCTCCGCCAGGAGCCGTTCGACGTTCTCGATGTGCCGGCTGAGGACGTACGGGTACGTGCCGGGCTTGTCGGACAGGCCGCAACCGATGTGGTCGGGCACGATGACACGGTGGCCGGCGCGCAGTCCGCACACCAAGTTGCGGTAGTAAAAGGACCAGGACGGGTTGCCGTGCAGCATGACGACCACCGGCCCGGGGCCCTGGCCCTCGTCCAAGTAGTGCAGGCGCACGCCGGGCTCCAGGTCAAGCCAGTGCGAGGCGAACGGGTAGAGGGTCCGCCATGGCTCAGTTGCGTTTGGGGGCGGGTAGGGCATGCGTGGGAGAGTGTTCGGGTGTCGGGTGTCGGGTGTCGGGTGTCGGGTGTCGGGTGTCGAGGGGCGGATGCATCACGGTGTTGAGTCGGATAGCGGGGAGGCTTCTATTCCACCGTTGTTCGGGCCCCGAACGCCCGCAATGCCCCCCCGTCTCCGGATCGCTGATCACTGGTCCCGCTGCATTTTCCCGGGGTTACCATTTCATGATCTTGGCGATATTCGGCAGGTACGGCCGGACGAGCTGCTTGATGGCCACGGCGTACTGGCGGATTTCCCACTGGGCGTGGTCGCTGTCACGGAGTTGGATGAAGCTGAGCAGATTGTGCAGGTCGACCGTGCCCCAGAAGGTGGTCATCATGTTCTGAGGCAGCACGCCGCGTGCCTGTTCGCGGCACGCACCACGATCCAGCAGCGTCTGGTATACCTGCATGCAGCGCTCGTTGTTCTCCGTGATGAGCCGGCGCAGTTCGTCCTGGTCCAGATTGCCACTGTCCACGGAGGCCTGGCGATTGTCCTCGGCCTGTTCGCGCACGACGGGCGGGACGTAGAAGGTGATGTCGACCTCGGTGTAGCGGCGCGAGATCTCATTGTAGGACCACATGCGGTGGCGGTGCCACTGCGAACGAACGAACAGCGGGCAGTGCACGAGGAAGGTGAAGACGACGTGTTCGAGGGGGCTAGTGTGGTGGTGCTCGATCAAGTACCTGAGCAGGCCGACGTCCCGCTCGCCCATTTGGTCTTGCATCTTGCCGAAGGAGACGCGGGCAGCGTTGACCGCCGTGGTCTCGTCGCCCATGTGGTTGACCAGCCCGACCCAGCCCTGGCCGTCCAGGACCATGACGTGTTCGGGCGGCGGGGCATTGACATTCCTGACGGTTGACATGGTGCCGGATCCCCCTTGCCGGCGAGTCACGGCGCAGCCTGACATCCTCGGCTGCGGCAGGGCCCGCCAGTGACCAGCCGTCGACAGGCTACTTGCTTGCGAGCTTGGGCTCGAGGTAGTCGATGCAACTGTTCAGCGTTGCCAGCTTCGGGTAGTCGGCCTCGGGCACTTCGACGCCGTAGCGTTTGCGCAGTTCCATGACGATGTCCAGGAAATCCATGGAATCAAGCTCAAGTTGCTCGCGCAGAGGCTTGACCGGGTCAAGATCGGAGCAATCCTCATCCGGCACGATGTCCGTGATGATGGTGATAACGGCCTGGCCTATCTGGTCTCTGGTCATGAATACCTAGTCTCCCGATCCTAATTTCGTTCCGGAACGGCAGGGCCGTGCGGCATGCCTAAGGCGCGTAGCGTTTCACAATGAGAACGGAGTTAATTCCTAACATCCCAAACGAATTATTCAAGAGGGTGTCCAGCTTTTCGACAGTCTGTGGCTTGCCGATGACGAGGTTGGGCAGAGCGCATTCGGGGTCGAGGTCATCGACGTTGATGGTTGGGTGCACGATCTTGTCCTGGAACGCGGGCAGGTTGCCGGCCAGTTCAAGGGCTCCGGCCGCACCCATGGCGTGCCCGATAAAGCTTTTCGTATTGTTGAAATAGGTCTGGGGACAGGCGGTCCCGAACACCTCGCGGATGGCGGCGCACTCGCGCGCGTCGCCGGCCGGAGTGCCGGTGGCGTGCGTGTTGACCAGTTGGATGTCTTTCGGTTCCAGTCCGGCGCGTGCGATGGCCCTGGTCATGCACTCGGCCTGGCGTTTCGGGTTGGGGAGAACCATGTCCTCGGCGTCCGAGTTCTGGTGGAAGCCGATGATTTCGCCGTAGATCTTCGCGCCGCGCGCCTGGGCCGACGCCAACCGCTCCAAGACATAGACCGCCCCACCTTCGGAGACCACGATGCCGTTGCGTGCCTTGTCGAACGGGCGGCTGGCTTTGGTCGGGTCGGTGTGTTCCGCCAGAGCATTCTGGCTCTTGAAACTGGCGAAAATGCCAAAGGTGTGGATGCTTTCCGAGACACCACCGGACAGGGCGACGTCGACCTCGCCGAGAACAAGTTGCTGGAAGCCCTGAATGCTGCCGGCATTGCCGGCGGCACAGGCGGCGCCAATGGTGTAGTGCGGGCCGGTGATGCCCATGTTGATCGTGACTTCCCCGGCAGGATTGTTCGCTACCGTACGCGGATTGTGGTAGTGCGACCAGTAACGGATATCATAGTTGTAGCTGCGGAGTTGGTGGATCTCCATCTCCGTCTCGACGTTGCCGTGTTCGGTGATGCCCAGGTAGACCCCGACGCGCGAGCGGTCCAGTGTCTCCCATGGCAGCGCGGCGTCACGGATCGCCTCGTTGGCACAGTAGATGGCAATGGATCCGGCCCGGGTGCCGATACGGACCGCTTTGCGGGTCTGGTACTTGACGGGGTCAAAGTGGCACACTCCGGCCAGGGTGTCGCCGAAGTAGCGGATGTTGTACTTCTCGACCCCGGACACGCCCCCCAGCAGGTTGGCACGGAACTGCTGGAGGTTATCACCGTTCGGGGACGCGACCCCGACGCCCGTGATCACAATGCGTTCGTTGTTGTAACTGCCCATAAGGCGTTTCCAAACCCCGACGACCTCAGTGACCATTGCACGCGAAAAACGAACCAGTAATATAGCCCATGCGGGCCCGCGGGGAAGTGCAATGCCCGCAAAAAGGGGCGGAGCGTCAGCGCCCCCCGGGCGGATGCGCCTGAGCATGTGTGGGTGTTACTCACTGTTTGTCCGGCTCGGTCCCGCGGGTGTCGGAGCGAACCGCTCCGACTACTCTAGACGCCAGCCCCGGTCAACCTTCGACCCTATCCGCACCCGCCACTGACGCATTACCTTTCGCTGACGCACCACCTTGCGGTCAAGGTTCACGGCGGTATATTGATCGGCCGCAGTGGAGTCTGGGCTGCTATGGCCCCCTTCTCGAATACGCGCGGGATCGGTCGGGCGAGTGAGAACGGGAACAGGAACGCCGGAGTTCGCATGCGCTACACGGATGTCTGCCTCGAAGCCATCAGCTACGTGCTGCCGCCGCAGGTAGTGACGTCGGCAATGCTCGAAAAGTGGATGAAGCCGCTGTACGATCGCCTCAACCTGCCCGAAGGGCGGTTGGAGCTGATGACCGGCATCCGCGAGCGTCGGTTCTGGAAGCCGGGCACGAAACCGAGCGAGGCCAGTGCCAAAGCGGCGCGACTCGCCATTGACTTGGCGGGGTTGGCAATCCGGGAAGTGGACTGCCTGCTGCACTGTTCCGTGTCGCGCGATTTTGTCGAACCCGCCACCTCGACTGCGGTGCACCGCGAGTTGAACCTGCCGCCACGGGCGCTGAACTTCGATGTCTCCAACGCGTGCCTCGGCGTGCTTTCGGGCATGTTCCTGATGGCCAACATGATTCAGCTCGGGCAGGTCCAGGCAGGCATTGTTGTCTCCGGCGAGAACTCCGGGCCGCTGATCGACGGCACCATCGAGCGGCTGATCAAGGATGCGAACCTGAGCAGGCAGGACATCAAGCCGTATTTCGCTTCTCTTACCATTGGGTCGGCCGCCGCGGCGGTGGTGATGACGCACCGTTCGCGCAGCAAGACGGGACACCGTCTTCTGGGCGGAGCGCATTGCTCGAATACCCAGTTCAATCATCTCTGCCAGGGTAGCGATGACGCTGGCATGACGGACGCCAGCCGTCCGCACATGCAGACGGATGCCCAGGAACTGCTGCAGCGCGGCATTGACGTGGCGGAGCAGACCTGGGAAGACGCCAAGAAGGAACTGGGCTGGAACAACGACACGCCGACGACCGTCTGCTGCCATCAGGTCGGGCGCGCACACCGGCAACTGCTGTACGAGCGGCTACATCTCGATATGGACAAAGACTTCTCGACGTTCGAGTTTCTCGGCAACTGCGGCTCCGCGTCGCTGCCCGTAACTACGGCCATGGCGGCCGAAGCCGGCCGGCTGAAGAAGGGCGACATCCTGGCCCTGCTCGGCATCGGCAGCGGCATCAACTGCACCATGATGGGCGTGGAGTGGTGAGCGCGTCGTCCTCCCTTCTCAGGCGGGGATACGAATGCCCAGCCCCGTCCGCTCCCTGACTCCAATGGCCAGACCACGTCACTGCCGTTCCGCTGTCATCCCAGCCCTGGAGACACGGCGGCGTTCTTGCGGGCGAAGACACACGGCGTCAGTTCCGAAGCCGACCGCAGTCGATCGCGGTCGATTGCGACCGATCGCAGTCGACGGGAACGGTCGGTGAGACGCCAGACGGTCGGACGCCTTACGGGCGGACCGGGAAGGTACACGCGGGCATACCCCATGGACAACGTCTTCAGGAAGATCGAAATCCACCAGTTTGACGACGCGTACCGGATCATTGTCGAGCGGACGCACTGGCTGCAGCAGAAGGGCGTCAGCCAGTGGAACTCGGTGATCCCGGAGGACGTGATCCGGCGCCGGCAACAGGACGGCCGGCTCTTTGGGTACTGGGTCGAGGGCGAGCTGTGCGCCGTGGTGTCGCTGCTGGCGCAGGGCACGGCCGGATGGACGACCGCGTTCGAGGGCCGGTACCTGTTCCTGGCCACCCTGGCAAGCAGCGTGCAGCGCAAAGGCGGACGGGTCGGGCGCGAATGTGTCCTGGCTGCCTGTGCTCACGCGCACGACGCCGGCTACGAACGCATCTACCTCGACTGTGTCGACAATGCGGGCGCCTTGCCCGGATTCTACGCCGCACTGGGATTCATTGCCCTGGAACGCAAGACGATCCCCGACGGCCGCGCCGTGGTCCTGATGCGGCGGGAACTTGCACGAGTGCCGCCGCCCCCATCGCGATCGTGACCGCGATTGCCGGGGACAACGAGACGGGGAGCCTGGCCGGATGCCTCTTGCCGACGGAGAACCGCGGCAGGGGCCGCCGCACCCACGGCACATGCCGAGGCGGAACCCGGTGATGGAAAGAGGCGGCATCAGGTCACGTTCCATGTCGAAATGCGATGGAATCGCCCTCCCACCCCCACCCGTCACCCTGGGTTCACGTGTCGACCGGTGGTAAACGGTTGCCCGCCCGGGGCCGATTCCAATACCGACTCGGGTCGCACCGGGCGAAACGGATGATCGGGAACCCGAACGAGGCGCTGTTGCCGATGCGCGAGTACGCACGCGGCAAAGCGCAGGCGTTCGGGCAGCAATCGTAATGCGTCAGTCGCGGGTGGACGGTTGGGCGGTAGATGGCCAAAGTGGCGGGAGCGGCTCGCTCCCGCGGGTGT
>MHBL01000034.1:0-20613 GCA_001803235.1 Lentisphaerae bacterium RIFOXYA12_64_32 | reverse complement strand
GAGCCGCTCCGACCACTTTAGGCGTCAGCCCAGGTCAAACTTCGACCTTATCTCCACCCGCAACTGACGCATTACCAGCAATCAACGATGGACTGTGACAGGGACGTCTGCATGGTGTATCGTAAGGACAGTGCAACTGAAAGCGTCCCAAGAGGAAGCGGACCATGCTGTACACTGCTGTGATCCACCGCGAAGAGGAATGGTTTGTGGCCGAGTGTCCTGAGGTCGGGACGGTCAGCCAGGGCAAGACCGTCGAAGAGGCGATCGAGAACCTTCGCGAAGCGACGGACCTGTACCTGGAGGAGTTCCCGGCGAAGGTCTCGAGCCATCCCATTCTTGCCACATTCGAGGTGCCGGTTCATGCCTGAGTTGCCGCGCATCTCGGGAAGGAAGGCCGTGCAGGTCTTCGAGCGTATGGGGTTCGTGCGGGCACGCCAACGTGGCAGCCGTGTGGTGCTGCGCCGGGGAGGCGTTGGTTGCGTAGTGCCTCTGCACAAGTCACTTGCCATCGGAACCCTGCGCAGCGCGATTCGTCAGGCGGGGATAACGCCCGACGAGTTCATCGGTGCGCACGAGGGGAAATGAACCCGAACGAGGGCGCTGTTGCCGACGTGCGAGTACGCACGCGCCCGGCTCGGCCGGCGGAAGCCAGCCCGTCACTCCAAGACGATCGAGCCGGCCTGCGGCAGGTTCCAGGTCGAGCCGGAGCCGAACCACTGGATCCACTCACCGGCTTCCGTGCGCCGCACGCCGACGTTGAAGCCCAGTTTGAGCCCGGGTTTGTACGCGATGCCGGCGGCGTCGAGCGGGAGAGTCCACTCGCCGGTCCATTGCCCGGCGGCAGCCTTGGCTGCAAAGCGCACTGCCGCGCCCAACTTCTCTGCCGCAGCGGCCGGGGCACCGGCCTCCAGCACACTCTCGTGCGTGCTCGCGGCGAACCCGTGCACGACGAACACCGGCCCGGGCGCGGTGCCGGACGCATCCTGGAAGCAGACTTCCGCCGCGTCGTTGTCGCCCCAGGCGGTGCCGAGCTTCAGCTTGGCCGCGTCTTTCACGGGGATGGTCACCGCCACGTACAGGCTGGCGCCGTCGTGGCAGATGCGGAGTTCGCACGGCGCGGTCTTCAGTGCAGTACCGTCGGTCTGCTCCCTCACCAGCAGCTTCGCTTCGGGCCACTCGCCGGGTTTGACCTCGCCGTCGGCGATCGGCGCCGCGGCAACCTTCGGGGCGTTCGCCTGCGGGCGCTGCCGGACCGGCTTGGGCGGCAGTTCGATCTTGACTTCGACCGGCGGCGTCTCGCGCACACCGGGAGCCTCGACGATCGGCCATGAGGCGCGTAATGGGCTCGCGTACGGGCCGATCTTCTCGACCGGGATAGGCTCGAACCCGAGCTTGAAGGCCGGCGAGTCGGGCTTGAGCCGGTAATCGTCCTTGTCCGGATCGACAAAGAGCGGGTCGGCGACGACAGAGTGCGTGTCGAATCCGCGCTTCTGCCAATCCTCCCAGGAGAGTTGCGCGGGCACGTCTTTCATGCCCCACTGCCCGATGGTGATGGGCAGACCGTCGTGCCAGACCAGGTTGTTGTCCGACTCGTTTTGTTCGGGCACATTGCCGTCGCGGTAGGAGCACTGGTAGAGCTTGGCCTTGGGATTCTTGTAGTAGATGATGTTGCGGCGGAACTTGTTCCCGGCCATGTGCCAGATGGTGTTCAGGTCGGCATTGACCAGATCGGGGTACTTCTCGCGGTAGGCGGGCTTGGTCATCGCCTCCTGGAAGCGCTTGAGGTGGTCCACAACGACCCAGGAGTCGCGGGTGTGCCCGGAGTACTGCATCTGCTGGTTGGTGTGTTCGATGATGATGTTGTTCTCCAGGACATTGTTGCGGCCTGCATGGATGTGGAACCCGCCCAGCACGGTCCGCGCCACGATGTTGCCGTAGACGTGAGTATCGCTCTGGTCGTCGTCGAGGTAGATGGCCCAGGCGAAGTGCGGGCTGCTCCAGATGTCGTTGGTGCGGCCGTACCCGAGCACGTCGTGGACATAGTTGTAGCGGATGACCTGGCCGCGAATATGCCAGTTGCCGCCGTTGTAGTAACCGCCCGTGTCCTCCGTCTCCAGGTTCACGTGCCGGATGTGGTTGTACTCGACCACGCAGTCCGGGCCGCCGCCGAAGACGCCGGTGCGTGTGGTGTCGTGGATGAGATTGTGCGAAACGCGCAACCCGACACCGGACACGTAGACGCCGACGCCGTGGCCGTTGAGCACGCCGATGTGGTGGATGTAGTTGTTGTCGGCATAATGCCCGGTCGCCGTGAGCGTCTCGCGCGCCGCGTTGTCGCTGTCCAGCTTGATGCCGTGGTTGCAGATCTCATAGATGTCATTGCCGACCACGCCGCAGTCACGGCCGCCCTGGACGGACACACCTGCCGACCAGTCCATTTTCCCGCCGGTGTCGTGGATCGTGTTGCCGGCGACCAGGCAGTGCGAGGCGTCGCGCAGCACGACGGCCGCGCTGTCGCAGCCTTCGATGTTGAACCCGCGCAGCGTGATCCAGTCCGCCTTCGGCCCGATCTCGACGATCGTTTCGATGACCGGTGCGCGGACGGTCGCGTCTGCCATCGGGCCGGGCGGCCAGAAGTACAGCGTCCAGGTCGCGGTGTCCAGGAACCACTCGCCCGGTGCGTCGAGTTCCTCGAACAGGTTGCGGACGTAGAAGCGGTCCAGCGGGCGAATGCTCCGGCTCTCGGGATGGTTGGGATCGGCGATGTCCTTGGCCAGCGTGATCGTGCCCTTCTCCGGGTCGGCTGCCGCAATGGCCGCGCTCACGTTGTTCCAGTTGTAGCGCGGGAAGATGATGACCTCGCCCGTCTCCGGGTGCGCCCACTTGCGGACATCGCGCGGCTTGCACTGGATCACGCGCACGTTCTCGCCGTCCGGCAGCTTCTTGTACATGGGGGTTGGTTCGCCGTCGACGTATGCGAAACCGCCGCCGTGCGGGTTCGACGCGTCGAAGTTCGGGTACCGGGCCAGAATCTGGCGCTTGCCGTTGAACAGGAGTTGCCGGAAGCGGACGCCCTTGAGTCCCTGCGCGCCCACGTCGGCCTTGAGGATGTCGCCCTGGTACGGCACGAACCCGGTGATGCTCTTGCCTCCGGTCAGGATGACCTTCTCGCCGGGTTGAGCGCGGTACACGAGCGGCGCGGCCTCCGTGCCGGCGTCTTCGGCGGTCAGCTTGAATGTGGCCGAGAACTCGTAGGCGCCTTCCCGCACATGGACCGCCACGCCGCCCTGGGGCAGGGGGGTGGCCTTCTTCATGGCGCGGATTGCATCGCGTGCCCCGGTCAGCGTGGCGAACGGGCCGTCGGTCTTGGCTTCGTTGGGCGCCTCGAGCTTGCCGCTCCAGGCGTCGTTGCCCGCCGGAGCGACGTACAGGATCAGGCCCGGTTGCGGTTCCGGAGTCGGGTCCTGGGCCACGGTGCAGGTGCAACACGAGAGAACCCCGGCCATCGTGCCCGTCAGCAACGTTGTGATACGCATGGTCTGCTCCCTCCTGTCCTCTTCCTGTGTCGCGGCCGCGTGCTGTGAAACGTGAATGAAACGTAGCACAGCGGTGGCGCTTGTTAAAGGCGTTTCGCGGCGTAATCGTAATGCGTCAGGAACAGGCGGAAAGCGGAGTAAGGCTTCCAGGTGGAGGCCAGGTCTCCCGGCTTGGTCTGGTTCGGCCGCTTCATTCCATCGCACCGGGTCAGGAGGCCCGGCGCCCACCTTGGTGTGGGTGGCCGGCTTCCACACAGGAGGGTTGAATCGTGCGCATGTCACTGACTGTTCCGGTGTTGACGCTGTCTGTCGCCGTTTCGTTGGCGTTCCCCCTGCGCGGTACCGCGCAGGGCTGGGAGAAGGACGGGGACTCGTTCGTCCTGCGGCGCGGCGAGAACCAGGTCGAGTTCCGCACCCCAGGCACGCTGAGGAGCGGTCGTGCCGGCGGGCCGCAGGTCAGCACCGCCTTCTTCCTTTGGCACGACGCGTGGATCTACGAGCGGCTCGATGGCGGAAAGGTCCAGAGCGGCCCTGAAATCGGGGCGGACGGGGTCTTGCGTCAGGCCGGGCTGTGGGGGACCCGCGGCGCGGCGCCGGCGCTGAAGTACAGCCTCGCCTTGGAGCCAGCCGCCGGTGGCGTTGTCGTGCGTCTCGAACTGGAGAAGACCGGCGAACTCAAACTCATGCGCGGCATCTGGTGTGTGCACAGTATGGACCGCAAAGCGTTCAGCGCCGGACAGCGCATCTACGCCCGGCCCCTGGCGCACGGTGCGTTGACCCGGGCGTTCGAGGGTGTCTGCGACGCGGTGCTCGTCGAACTGGCACGCGGCCCGGCCTTGGTGCTGGCGGGCGACGGTTTCCGCGAGGCGCGCACGCGCGGCAACGAGACGTCCCAGGTCGTCGAGATGAACCTGTTGCCCAAGGACTTCGCGGTCGGCGAAAAGGCCGCGACGGTGCTGAATGTCGGGTTTGACACCATGCCGGAGGAGTTCCCGGGCGAGGTCAAGCCGCAACGCGAGGCGCTGGCCTTGGCGGCCGTGACCCCGGAAACGGCGACCGTCCCCAAGTACGGCAAACTGGAACTGACGGTCGACTTGCGCGCGACCTGGGACAACCCGTACGATCCGGATGACATCCGGCTGGACGCTGCGGTCACGACCGCATCCGGTCGCACCTACTCGCAACCGGGCTTCTTCATGGTCGAACAGACCTGCGACGTCCGCGACGGCGTGGAGGTGATGACGCCGAATGGACACGGGCGTTGGTGCGTGCGCCTGGCCGCTGTCGAGGAAGGCCCGCTGCAGGTGAAACTCACGGCCAAGGACCGGACCGGTTCGGTCAGCCGTGACGTCGGGCCGTTCACCGTGACGCCAAGCACATTGCACGGGTTCCTGCGGCGCAGCCCGGTCGATCCGCACTACCTGCGGTTCGATAACGGCGAGGGATTCTTCCCGATCGGGCACAACCTTCCGATCTACCATGCATCCGGGCAACGCGGCGACGAGGCGATCCGGAAAATGGCCGCGAACGGCGAGAACTACAACCGCTGGTGGATGTCCGCCGCCAGTCTGGGCATTGAGTGGGAAGACAAACTCGGCTGGTACCGCCAGGCGGAATCGGCGCGACTCGACAACCTGCTCGCGCTCGCCGAAGAACTGGACTTCTACTACATGCTCTGCATGGACACGCACCAGGACTTCCGCCAGGGCGGCTGGAAGGCGAACCCGTTCAACCAGGTCAACGGCGGCCCGTGCGCGGAGGTCAAGGACTGGTTCACGAACGATAGCGCGAAGCAGTTCTACCGCAAACGCTTGCGTTACACTGTGGCGCGCTGGGCGTGGTCACCGAACGTCCTGTGCTGGGAGTTCGGCAACGAAATGGAGGGATGGGACAAGACCGACGAGGCGGTCAAGATCCAGTGGCACGCGGAGATGGCGCCGTACCTCGCGGACCTGGATCCGTACCGGCATCTGGTCACGACGAGCTGGTGGAGCAAGACGGGCCCGGAGGCGTGCTGGCAGATCCCCGCCATGGACATCGTACAGACGCACTGCTACACCAACAACGACGCCAACGTGGGGGCGCAGGTCCGGAACTACTGCCTGACGCAGTGGAACGGGTTCACCAAGCCGCACATTTTCGGCGAGTTCGGCATTCGCAGTCACGAGAGTACGGAGGACAAGGACCCGAAGGGCTGGGGGCTGCACAACGCGTACTGGGCCAACATGTGCAGCGGTGGTTGCGGAATTGCCGTGCCGTGGTGGCACGAGAATTACATCGAACCGCTGAACCTGTACTTTCATTTCCAGGCGATCGCGAACTTTGTTAAAGGTCTGCCGTTCGGCACCGCGACGTGGGAACAGGTCAGTGTGGCGCGGCCGGAGTATGTCACGCCGCCTGCCGCCCCCATCGTGCGCGACTTGGTCGTGGTACCGAGCGCCGGGTGGGGGAAGACGACGGTCACCGAGTTCCGCGTGCAGCCGGACGGGACAGTGAACAACCCGGACAGCGTCAACGGCATCCTGCAGGGGCAGGGCCACGCGGACATCAAGAGTCCGCCGACATTCGTCGTCGATTTCCCGGTGCCGGGCAAGTTCATCGTTTCCGTCGGTCGCGTCTCCAATTCCGGCCTGCTTCGCATCTGGGTCGACGAGACGCAGGTTCTCGAGCGCGAGTTCCCGTGTGGCGAGAAGATCGGCAAGGAGTGGGTGTACCGGCCGGAGTGGACGTTGTGGGAGTCGGTGTACGACGAGAAGGTGGCCGTCGATGTGCCGGCGGGCCAGCACCGCATTCGGCTGGACAACGACGGCAAGGACTGGATCCGGGTGAAACGGTACGTGTTTACGGGGTGCCAGGTGATCGACCGGCCGTTGCTGTTGACGGCGGCCATTCGCGCGCCGGAGGTGGCCATCGTCTGGCTGCAGAACGAGGAGAGCTGCTGGTTCAACCACAAGGCGGGCACCGTCGCGGTGGTGCCGCCGGCGCGCGTGACGCTCGACGGGTTCGAGGCGGGCGAGTACCAGGTCGAGTGGTGGGACACGTGGCTCGGCAAACCGCTGCGGACCGAGACGGTGCGGACCGAAGCGAACCGGCTCGCGCTCCTGCCCGGCGAACTGGCGACCGACACGGCCGCGAAGATCACGCGCCGGAAGTGACGGAGGGCGGCCCGTGGCCAATGCCAGCAACGTCGCGATATGTGCGGGGGCTGGGCCCCGCTGCGCCGGTCACCAGGGTGCGCCCGTTCGTAGTGGGCTCGCAGTGCGCGGAACGAAGTGGAGCGCCAAGAGCCCATCTGGCGTGCCGTGGCAAAGTTTTTGAACGAAGCCGGGCGTGTTGCGGCGGCGCGGTGCGGGGATGGTGTCTTGCCCGGCGGGAGACCGCCGGGACTGCGACACCACTACGAGCGGGCCGGAACGGGTGCCCCACGAGGGCGTCTTCTCGCGATGCCGGACTTTCCCGCACAGGTCAGTGCATTCTCGCGTCGTAATATCAGTAGCAGTGCAAGGAGGACAACGGATGCGCGAATGGCTTTGGGCAGTGCTGGCGGCAACGGCAGTTGCGTCAACCGTGGCGGCGGCGGACGGCGGGGTCGGACCGCGCGAACCGCTCGGGCGTGGCGCGCAGTTCGTGAAGCGCGAGCCGGCGTGCGTGTGCAGTGGCGTGGCGAAGAAGGGAATCTTCGCGCATCCGCCGTGCGAGAGCGGCGTCAAGGGCCGGGTATCGGGTGAGTTTGACATCGACCTCACGGCGGCGGCGGCGCCCGAATTGACCTTCTGCACCGGCATCCAGGACGGGCACGGCTCGGACAAGGGCGTGGTCTTTCGCGTGTTCGTGGACGGCAAGGAACTGTGGCGCGAGTTCTGGAAGGACGGCGTGTGGTCCGCGCGGGTCCGCGTCGATCTCAGGACGTACGCGGGGCGGAAGGTGAAACTCGAGCTGGCGGTCGACACGCTGGGCGAGCACTACGCGACCTGGGGCGAACCGTGCGTAGTCGATGGCGACAAGGTGGTGGCTGACCTGGCCGATCTGGCGGCGACCGCTGCGAAGAGCATCACCGTGATGAAGGAGATCCCGCCCGGGAGTCTGCCGGAGAGTTACGTCAAGGAACAGGAGAAAGCGAGGTTGCAGTCTATGAGCGCCGTACCGACGCCGCAGCAGATGGCCTGGCAGGAACTGGAGTTCATCGGGTTCGTGCACTTCGGGATGAACACGTTCACGAACCGCGAGTGGGGCGAGGGGAACGAAGATCCGAAGCTGTTCAACCCGACACAGCTCGATGCGCGGCAGTGGGTGCAGGTTTACAAGGACGCCGGGATGAAGCTGCTGATCTTCACCGCCAAGCATCACGACGGGTTCTGCCTGTGGCCGAGCAAGTACACCGAGCACTCGGTGAAGAACAGCCCGTGGAAGGACGGCAAGGGCGACGCGGTGCGCGAGGTCGCCGATGCGTGCCGCGAGGGCGGCATCAAGTTCGGCGTCTACCTGTCGCCGTGGGACCGGAACCACCCCGAGTACGGGAATTCGCCGGTCTACAACGAGTACTTCGAGAACCAGCTTCGCGAGTTGATGACGGGGTACGGCGAGATCACGGAGGTCTGGTTCGACGGCGCTTGCGGCGAGGGCCCGAACGGCAAGAAGCAGGTCTACGATTTTCCCGCTTACTACAAGATCGTGCGCGAGTTGCAGCCGAACGCGCTGATGGCCATCTGCGGCCCGGACATCCGCTGGGTCGGGAACGAGGACGGTATGGCGCGCGAGACGGAGTGGAGCGTGCAGCAGCGCGGCGCGGGTTGGGCCTGGCATCCCGCCGAGTGCGATGTCAGCATCCGCCCCGGCTGGTTCTACCACACCGACCAGGACGACAAGGTCAAGTCGCTCGAGCACCTGCTCGACATCTACTACAAGTCGATCGGTCGCAACTCGGTGCTGCTGCTGAACCTGCCGCCGGACCAACGCGGCCTGATCCATGAGAACGACCACCAACGACTGTGCGAACTCCGCAAGGTCATCGACGTGACGTACCAGACGGACTTCGCCCAGGGCAAGCCCGCTACGGCCAGCAGTGCCGCGCCGGGCCACGGCGCCGCGAAGGCCGTTGACACCGACCCCGCGACGTACTGGACCCCGGCGCCAGGCGCAACCGAGTTAACGCTCGATGTGGCGCCTGACCCGGCGTCCGTGTTCAACCGCGTCATGCTGCAGGAGCAGATTGCGTTGGGGCAGCGCGTCGAGGAGTTCACGGTGGAAGCCTGGGACGGCGCCGCCTGGAAGGAGATCGCCACGGGCACGACGATCGGCTATAAGCGCCTGCTCAAGGTTCCGGACACCACCGCCACTAAGGTGCGCCTCTCCGTCCGCAAATCCCGCGGCGACCCCACCCTCCGCCGCTTCGGCCTGTTCCGCGAACCGCCGCGGTGAGGCCCGCTGGGCGCGGGGAGCGATCGGGGATTGGGGGTTGGTTCCGTGCCTGAGTCCCGCGTTCACGCGGAAGTGGGCGCGAGTCTTCAGCGAGCGCACGGACACGACGACGTGTCCAGAGAGGTGGTCGTGCGGGGGCTCGCAGCGTCCGCTTTTGCCGCTATATTCTTGTTGTCGGAGGGTGTGAACCAAACGAGCCGTTCAGACACATGACCGAACCAACCAGCCCAATTGAGGTACCAGCCCGGCTGCCCGAGCGTATCTCGCCGTGCCCGATCGTCGAGGCGACCTTCGAGTTGCGTTTTGTCACAACCGAACCATGGAGCACCCTGCCTGGACTCCTGTACGCCGCCATTCGGGATAGGTATCCTGGGAAGCTGGACCTGCCGCTGGCTCAGATACCGGAACCTCTGCGGGTGTCCGACCGGAGGCTGGCGCTGAAGCCCCTCATCCGCTTCGAGGGTACGGGCCCGTTTGCCGTGGTCTGCGGTCCACGTGTGATCTCCCTCACGACCCAGCCGAACGGATATCCCGGCTGGCGGGCCATTGAAACCGAACTGGGTTGGCTCGTGTCGAAGGTGGTGGACGCAGCAGTTATCCACGAACCAGAGCGGCTCGGTGTCAGGTACATTGACTTCTTCGGCGGCAATCTCTTCGACGGGATTCGCCTGGGTGTCAGTATCGGGAGTGCCCGGCTTCGAGCGACCGAGTTGCAGATCTCGGCAACTCTGGATCAGTGGGAGCCGTTCGACGTACGGCTAACCACGGCAAACAATGCGGCAATCAAGTCTGGAGAGGCCGATGTTCGTCGCGGGAGTGTGTTGGATGTCGATGTCGGCCTGCGCGCTCTGGACTTCGAGATGAGTTTGGAAAGCCTTCTCCCTCGGTTTGCCGACGCACACAAGATCTCGAAACAGGTTTTCTTCGGGCTGCTGAAACCTGAGTTCCTGGCGACCCTGAACCCGGAGTACGCGTCATGACGCTCACGTGCGAACAGACCCTGACATGGGGTTTCGACATTGACCTGTTTCCTGGCGATACGGCTTTGACCGAGCCGGCCCCGCAGCCCTTGCCGGAGATTGGTGTGCGCGACGACCTGGTGCTGGGCAGGCTGGGGGCAAAGGTCTGGGGGCGCATCGAGTACTTCCGTCGTTTCTATTCGCAAACTTGGGGGGATCGCGGTCAAGGCAAGCCGATGTCTCCGCGCTCCGTTCAGGGCCTGTGCCGTTTCCTCGAAGTGGCGGGCGACTGTTTCTCGGACCTCGTGCGGAACCCCAGCCTGTTCCTCACCGACGAAGGTTTCCTTGAACTGGTATGGGAAGATCAGGACGGCAAGTCTGTGCAACTCGTGTTCAAGCCCACGGCTCTCGAGTACTACCTTGAACGCCAGCAGGTGGAAGACCGAACGGCGTACCAGCCGGAGAGTCTGAGGAAGCTGGCCGCGTGTCTGGCCGCGTAGGGGGCGCGGGGGAATGCCTGTCCCGAACGCGGAAAACATTGTTCGCGCCGTGACGACCGAGAAATACGACGGCGAACGGATATCGCCCAGTCTGTTCGAGGGCAGAGACGCGTCGGTCAGTCGCCTGGCGGTAGTGCCGCTCGAAGACCAGTGGGAACTGCTCCGGCGTCACGTCGAGAAGCCGCCGCAACGTCTGCTCGCGTTGCTGGGCGAGATCAACGTGGGGACGCTCGCCCGGATCGGACTCAACTACGCGCCCCAACCGACGGTGCTGACCGTCGAGGCCGCCCCGTTGCCCGAGTTTCCCTCCCACGGCGTGATACCTCAGAAGATCACCCGCGGTCTGGCTACCCAGATCGTCCGCAACCTGACGCGTCACGCCGGCCCTACGGCATAGCGACACTGTCCGCAGGGCAGCGCCCCGCGCCGCTCGCTGAAGCGTCGCTGCCACTTCCGCCTGAAGGGCGGGACTCTGACGGAGACGCCGGAGCAGCAACCCGACATTGACCGGGCGGTCTGCCATCCGGGAAGCGCTGAGAAGGTGTGAATAAATCGGTCTTGAGAGGCGTCCACTCCCTCACGGTCGTGGCTCGGATACGCGTGTCCGCACTCCGAGCCGCGCGCGTGAGCAAGCGGTCTCCCCGATTTTGTCACACCTTCTGAGGCATTACCGGCTCAGAACCCAGTCAATCCCCCGGCGCCCTGCTGCTCGGCCTTGCCGTCCACAACTCGGACGAATACGGAGTGCGGCAGGACAACATCGTCGCCCGGGCCGTGCTCGAACACGAGGACCATGCGCCGGCCGTCACCATCGCTATCCGGGAAGTCGGTGTCAGGGGCCGGACGGTCGAGAACCACTCTATCGCCGTCCACCTTCCTGACCCGATACTGCGCGCGCAGATCCTCGCCGGTGACCAGGGCCCCGTCGTAGTAGCCAGGCTTGAAGCCCTTGCCGGTCTCGATCGGGGGCGGCAGCTCGGTCGTCAGGCTCATGCGGTCGCCGCTGAAGTTGAGGATCTTCGAGCGGAAGAGCAGGCCGCTATGTTCGAGCCGGACCGCATTGCCGGGCGGGAGTACCTCGAGGATCCGGTACGCCGTACGGTGCGTACCGGCGCGCAGGTAGAGCATCTTGCCCGGCAGTGCGCCGTCGGCGGGCAGCTTCTGTTCCAAGGTCAGCACATTGCCGGCCAGGCGCAGAATGTCGAGCAGGTAGACTTGGCCGCCGGGGGCGTCGGCCAGACACACGGCGCGGCGGTAGACGCGGGCCGGGCAGGTGTCGGGTGTCGCGGAAAGTTCGGCAAAGCCCGCTTCCGGCGTGCCGGAGAACATCTCCAGGCAACCGCGGGATGTCGAGCCTTTGTACTGCGTAGCGCGGTCCACCATGCCCGTGTTGTGGTGCACGGTGTGCCCCGTCGCACCCATCGGATGGGTCCAGCACGGGCCGCCCAAGGTCCGGTCTTCACTCCCGACAGCCACTCGGCCAGGTTCGACTTGGTCCGGAGGTAGACATTGGCGTAGCCGAAGCCATTGACCAAGGTGATCCCATCGCGGCTGAGCATGTTGACGAGGTTCTCGTCGTCGACCCCGCCTTTGTTCAGGCCGCTGTTGAACGCGTGGGCAAACAGTTCCTCGATCCAGCGGTCGGAGACATCGCCCATGTTCGCGCACACGGCGAAGGCGGCCATATCGGCTTCGCGAGCGCCCTGGCTGCCGCCCGGGAGACGCCGGTCCAGCCAGTCGGCGCCAAACACCTGAATGAGGTAGCACTCGATGAGCCGCTTCACATCTTCCGGGGTGTTGATGCTGGCGTCCTTGGTGTGGAGGAACTCGGCCAGGGCGGTGTCCCGGCCCACATAGTCGAAGACGGCGTCATAGGCCTGGCAGGCGGTGGTCAGCACGTCCCAGCGTTCCCATGGTCCGTCCAGCAGCAGGCGCCCGCCGCGCATGTATTCTGGCCGGACCTGCTGCCACGCCATGTCCATGCCCGGGTAGATGTACGCCAGGCGCGCCAGCAACACTCCGGCGACGTGTGCGGCATGCTCGTCGCCCTGGAACAGGTAGCGTTCGCCCAGTTGCCGGAGCGTACCGCCGGTGAACTGCCAGATCATGTGGTGATTGTGGCAGGCGACCCAGCCGGCGTGCTCGGCGCGCTTGCCGTTGCCACCCCAGTCGAAGCCCCAACCGTCGTCGGGGTATTCGCCGCTGGTGAAATCGTCTTGGGTCACGTCGTTGGTCGGGAACGGTGCCGGTATTCTGGGCCGACCCGACACTCGCCGCCAGCAACAGGCAGGGGAGAACCGGCAGGTGGATTCTGGGCATACGTTGCCCCTCCATGACTCAACGTGGACGATCCCCGCCCGCACGTGCCAACGCCAGACGGACCAAACAGACCAAACGGACCAAGCGGACGGAAGGCTGTTCACCCCCGTCCCGCGAGCGCCTCTGCGCCCGCCGGCTGTGGCTTACCGCCTGCCTGCCGCCCACGCCGGCGGCACGGTCAGCAGTGCCTGGGCCAAACCGAGGATGGTGTACATGCCGTTGTCCGTGTTGGCCTGCCAGATCTCCTCGCGCGGCGTGCCGGTCGGGAAGTTGCCGCGGAAACCGGCCTTCTCCTCGTATGTGAACGCGTAGATGCCGGTCTGGGCCGGGAAGAAGTGGCTGTTGTACCAGGCCTTGGCGCCCTGAACGGCGAGTACCAGGTCCGGGCCGCCGGCAGCCCGGGTCTTCGCGCGTGTCAGGTTCTGGAGCCGCACGAGCTGGGCGTGATCGCCGCGCGTGTGCTCCTTCGGGCAGATGCCGAGCCAGGGCGGACTGCTGTGCGAGTGGATGTCCATGTAGCAGTCGATACGGCGCGCCTTGAGATACTCCAGCATCTGCCGTGTCTCGACGGCCGTGGCTTTCGTGCCCGAGCGGGGGCGGTTGATGTCCGCACCGGCGTCATTGTAGCGTGCGCCCAGGTGCCCGATCCGGCCTCACCAACGCTGTCAGCGGGTTTTCATGGTGAACTTGCCACAACCTTTCCGACAGTATGAAACCAACAGAACAGTTGGTATTACATTACGTCGCGGCTGGCCGCGTGTCAAGGGCCGTCCGGCTGAGTCGGTAATGCGTCAGCGGCTCCCGGGCGGCGTACCGCCCGGTCATACCGAGGTGAAACTGGCCACGACGCTTCCGGAGCCCGCGAGGACGCGGGCGCTCCAAAGTCAGCCCCCCGTGCCAGTCCCTGGAGCGCCCGCGTCCTCGCGGGCTCCCGGCCCCTTCAGTTTCATGGGAGCGCACCCTGGCTGGCGGACCGGCCGGTCATACGCAGGTGTGACTCGCCGCGTCGTTTGTGTACAGGCTTCAGCCTGCTCCGGGGCCAGGCCCTGCCAGGCAGTCCCGCAAGCGCGGGACTGGACACATACGGGATGCCCCCCGGAATCCACTCCCTACCACTCGTACGGTCGGGCGGGGAACGGGGGTGCGGAGGCGTAGAGCCGGTCGATGAGCTGCACTTCCATGTCGCGGCGCGGATGCGCGTAGCCCGGGTCGGCCCAGAGGTTCTTGAACTCGCCCGGGTCGTGGCGCAAGTCGTAGAGTTCACCGTAGGGTGCACCGGGGTAGTGGATGAGTTTCCAGTCCCGGGTGCGCAGACCGACCTGGGTCACACTGGCCGGGTCCAGGCCACGCGCCTCGAGGTCGGGGGCTTGGCGTTCCTGAATCAGCACCGAGTCGCGGGGGGACGCATCCGCCACGCCCTGGAGCCGGGGCAGGAACGACCGCCCCTGCACGGACTCGGGCACCGGCACGCCGCACCACTCCAGTACGGTCGGCATGATGTCGACGGTTTCGGTCAGGTCGTCGTTGACGGCCGCGGCCTGGCCGGGAATGCGGCAGAGCATGGGCACGTTCACGACCTGGTCGAAGAGGAACGGTCCGTGCCGCCACTGGTAGTGATCGTTCAGCGACAGTCCGTGATCGGCGACAAAGAGCACGAGCGTGTCGTCCCACACGCCCAGGTCGCGCAGGGCCGCGGCGAGTCGGCCAAACTGCTTGTCGATGAACAGGCTCTGGTCGTAGTAGCTGGCGATGTAGCGGCGCAGTGCGGGTTCATCGGGTTGCTGGCCGCGCGCGCGGTAGCCTTCGTAGCACTGGCGGTAGAAGGGCGGGCGCCGCGCCAGGTCGTCCTCGCGCAGTTCGGGCACCGGCATGTCCTCGGGGCGGAAGACGCCCGCACAGGTGTCCGGCGGCGTGCAGGGCGGAATCAGTTCGTGGAAGGAACAGTGACAAAAGAACGGTTTGTCGTCCGCTGCCTGCCGCCGGATGAAATCGATCGCCTGATCGGTGATCCAGTTCAAGTCGTGGGCGGCTTCCGGCATCCGGTCGCGGCGCCTCGCCCGGTCGCGCAGTTCGGGGAACTCGCGGTCGATGAAGTCGAGGTACTCCTGGCCGGGCTTGTTTTCGCTGAGATGGACTTCCTGGAACCCGTAGTACGGCGTGTTACGGGCGTCCACGACGGGGCAGACGCCGTTGGTGTAGGGTTGCTGCGGTTCGAGATGGATCTTACCGGCCGCACCGGTGGCGTAACCGTGCGCCGCGAGCACGGCGGGCAGTGTTACTTCGCTCCGGGGCAGGGGCACGCCATTGGCCCAAACGCCGTGGACGTGCGGGTACCGGCCGGTGTAGAGCGAGGCCCGGGTGGGCATGCACACCGAGTGCGTACAGAACGTGTGTTCGAAGCGGGTCGCTTCGCACGCAAACGCGTCGGTGTTCGGCGTCCGGATCAGCCGATTGCCGTAGCAGCCCAGGGCGTCCTTGCGCTGTCCGTCCGTGATGAAGAACACGACATTGCGCTTCATGGTTGGCCTCCGGGCGCGGAAGTCAGGATCGCACATCGTGAGGGTCGAGCTGCGTCGGGATCTGCGCGGGCCCTAAACGGGCCGCGCCGGCCGTGCGGATGGCACGGCCGGCGTTTGGACGCTGGCGTGCTGCTCAGAGTTTGCGCACTTCGGCGACGCTTTCCGTGAGTGCGGCACAGACGAACTCGTTCTGGTCGTCGGTCATGCAGGGGTGAATGCAGGCGCAGAAGAGCCGCGAGGCGATCTCCTCGGACACCGGCAGTTGCACGTCGCCGACGTGCTTCTTGACGAACGGGACGGTGCTGTGCACCGGCGGGTTGGCGACCACGCAGCCGACGTTGTACTTGTCACGCATGACGGCCATGACGGCGTCGCGCTTTTTGCCGGCCCATTCCTTCGGGACCAGCAGCGTGTACAGGTAGAAGCTGTGCTGGACATCGGCGGGAATGTACGGCACGGTCAGTTCCGGCACGTCGGCGAGCAGTTCATTGCGGCGCAGGGCGAGCCGCAACCGGCTGGCGACCATCGAGTCGAGTTTCCTCAGTTGCACCGGTCCGACCGCAGCCTGGACTTTGGTCATCTTGTAATTTGAGCCCCAGCCTTCGGCGCCGCCGAATTGGCGGAGCGTGCGCAGGCGCTTGGCCACGTCCGGGTCGTTGCAGGTGACCGCGCCGCCCTCGCCGAGGGTGGTCATGTTCTTCTGGGTGTGGAAGCTGAAGACGGTGAGCCACTCGGCCGCGCCGATCTTGCGGCCCTTGTAGCCGCCGCCGAGGGCCCGGGCCGCGTCGCCGATCACCTTGGGCGGGCCGAACTTCGGGTGCGGGTGCTTCTTGGCGATTTCGAGGTACTCGTCGATCGGCGCCGACATGCCGTTCATGTGCGTCGGGAGAATGGCGCGGGTGCGCGATGTCATCTTGCGCGCCACGTCCGCCGGGTCGAGCTGGAAGGTGCGCGGGTCGATCTCGCCCGGGATGAACTTGCCGCCCTGACCGATGATGGCCATGATCGAGGCGCGGAAGTTCACCGACGGCGCAATGACCTCATCGCCGGGCTTCAGGTCCAGGCACATCACGGCCATGTCCAGCCCCGTCCCGGCGGCGTTGACGGATATCGTATCCGCGGTGCCGGTGTACTGGGCGAAGGCTTTCTCGAAGGTCTCGATCTCCGGGCAGATGAACCCGAATCCGTCCCCCTGCCAGTCCGTGGACTGGCGGATGGTCTTGACCACGACGTCGATTTCTTCCTCGGTGTAGTACCCGCCAAAGTGCGGTTCCCCGCGCCAGACGGTTGCCGGTTTGCAGTTCTTGATCAGTTCCTTGCGACGACTTGCGTTCACGGTTGTGTCCTTTCGTATTGGCTGTTCGGCGACCGTTGAGTCGCCGGGGAAAACCACGGAAGACACGGAGGGCAGGTTCCAGGTTCCGCGGCCTGTCGGCCGCTCGGCATCTTCGGGATCTTCGAGGTCATCGAGATCGTCGACGCCCTGACACCTGAGCCCTGAACCTCCGCTACAATAGCTTCTGCTTGGCGCGTTCCACTACGGCGCGCATTTTCGCGAGCTTCTCCTCGCGTCCCTCCGGTTTGCGGTACTGGCTGAGCATGTCGTCGATCTGCGCCTGGGCCTTGTCGAGCATGGCCTTGTCGCCCTCGGCGCCGCGCCAGCCGCTGCGTTCGATGAACTGCGGCAGCCACAGGCTGGTTCGGAAGTGGTTCACGGTGTGCTCGGTCATCAGGTGGTTCTGCTCCAGGCACAGCCCCACCTCGCAGATCGGGTCCATGCCGATGATGTCCCGGGTCGGGTTGAGCTTGCGTGCGAAGTGCCCGGCGCCCTGCGAGAAGTCGCGTTCGATCATCAACTGCACCGGCGCCATGACCTTGCCGCACTCGAGCATGCCGCTGCCGATGCCGGGGTGCCGGCCTGTGAACGCGGCAATCGTCATCGCTTTGTAGGCTTTCTCACAGACGGCGAACATGCCCGGTTCGCGCGCGTCGCAGTACTCGCCGCCGCCCACCACCACTTCGATGCCGATCCAGCGTCGGACGAATTCGACACTGGCAAAGGCATAGTACATGGCGTCGAACGCGGAGTAGCTGACGCGGCCGGTCGCCATATCGACGGTCCCGGCCCACATGGAACCGCCCAGCCCCACCTTCGGGTTCAGCGCGCGGGCGGACAGCCACGTGGCCACATGCTCGGCCGTGGACACGACGATGAATCCTTCGACCGTGACCGGCGTCGAGCACCCGGCAATCGGCATGGCCGTCAGGCCTGCCGACACGCCTTCCTTGGCGCGGCGCACGAACTTGTCGGCCACGTCCTTGTCGAACCGCAACGGGTGCGCGAAGCACAGCGCGCCCCAGTGGAACCAGTTCGGGATGCCGAGGATTTCGCCCATTTCCTTGAGATAGTCAACCTGCTCCACGAACCAGGCGAACGCGGCGTCCGGCCGGTGCGCGTACTCCGCCATGAGCATGGCGGATTCGAGCGCCTCGATGCGGCCAGGAAACTCAGTGGGGACCAGGCAGTGGCCGGCCGGTGAATTGGGGTGCAGCACGTCGGCCAGCTTGATCATTTCGATGAAGTCCCGGCTGTTGCCGCCGCGCCGCTCCTGCTTGCGGTAATCGTAGTAGATCTGCGCGATCTGGCAACCGAACCCCGGTAAGCCAGGGGCCTGAAACGCCGGGTCCGCCAGCGGCCGTCCGCTGTACTCCTTGCGCAGGCCGTCCACGAACTCGCGGGTCATTTTCGTCGGAAACCAGGCCCGTTCGGTCTGGTAGTCGACCTTGGCGCCGAGCTTGGCCAGGGCCTGCAGCAACTCCTGGTTCTGGCAGAGCAGGCCAACGCGTTCGAGCACTTCGTAAACGCCCTCGGCCAACGGCTCGACGTGTTCGTCGCGCAACAGCTTTGTCTGGTACATCACGCACCTCCGGGAGCCTCACTTTGACCTGGATCGCCCTGCGATCGATCCGAGTTCACGCCCTGTCCGTCTGCGAACTCGGGAACAAGGATATCTCGTGCATACCAAAGAACTTGCCATTTTCCGCCGGAATTGGTATGGCGGAATCATGGGGGATATCTGCGAAAATATGGAGAAAACCTGCATGGTGGTTCGGTTGACGGCCGCACGGGATGCCGTGTCACGGCATCCGTCCGGTTGGTCCGTTGGGTCCGTTTCGTCTGTTCCGGTTTGCCTCATCCTCTGGCCATCCGGCTCGATTCGCCAGTACATTACGGGCAGAACGATCGTCGCCCTGGAACGGGTCGCGGTCGGGGAGAACTGACGTGTTCGAACACCTTGCGGGACAGGTTGGCGTGTTTGACTTTCGCGCGGCGCCGGGGCGTTACTACGCGCCGCGCGCTGTCGGTGAGAGTGTCGAAGAGATCGAAGTGGTGCTCGCGGGGCGCGGCCGGTTCCGGATGCGTGACGGCGACGCGGATGCCGGCCCGGGCAGTGCGTTGTGGTTCCTGCCGGGCGAGGCGGTAGAGGTGTGGGCGGACGCGGCGACACCGTACGAGTGCGTGGTGTTTCGTTTCAACGTCAGCGCCCGTCCGGCCGTGGTGCTGCCGGGGCTGTCCGCGTGGGCGGACCCGGTCGAATGCGACCGGTTCTGCCGTGGCGCCCTGGCCTTGTTCCGGTCCGGGCAGAGCACGGCGGAGCACTTCGCCTGGTGCCACTACGCGCGGCTGTTTTGGGAGGCAACGGAGTTCGTGCGGCGGGGGCGTCGGGACCGAATGCCGCCTGCGCTCCGGCGCGCTGTCGAGTTTGTCGGCACTGAAGCGGCGACACCGTTGAGTGTTGCGGACATCGCGGCGCACGCTGGAGTGAGCGTGCCGCATCTCTTCTCGCTGTTTCGACGTGAGTTCGGCGTCGCGCCGATGAAGTACGTGAACCGTCTCCGGGTGCAGCGTGCGCAGGAACTGTTCCGCACCGGCCGCGATTCCGTGAAGGAAGTCTGCCACCAGGTCGGCATTCCGAATCCGCGGAACTTCTGCAAGGTTTTCCGGCGCATCAACGGTATGTCGCCGCGCCAGTACCGGCAGCGGTTTGCGGAGTCCGCAGGTCCGGGTTCAGGCGGACGCCGCCAGGGCGGTGATCCGAGTTAGCGCATGTTGCAGGTTTGCACGAGCGCGCGTCTCGTACTTGCCGTGGCACGCATCCGTGAAGAAGATCCGGGGGCGAGCCAGCATGGTTTCGATGAACCGGGCTCGCCCCGTCCTGAACTCGCGGTCCGTGACCCAGGAGTACTCGCGTCGCACCGCGGCCTCGTACGTGTCGTAGACTTCGGACGGTTGGCCGAGTATGGCCAGGTCGACGTCGATGACGACCTGCCCGTCCAACGTGGGTGGAATGCGGTCATGTCGGGTCAGGAGGACCAACTCCGCTGCCGTGTGCGGAGTCTGACCGGCGATGCCCATGCAGGCCAGTGTCTGCACGGCCAGTTGGGCGCTGCGTGCTTCGTTGTCAGACGCTTTCGAGTCGTACACCGCGTCGTGGAACCAGATGGCGAATTCGACCGCGACGGGGTCCGCTGCCTCGCCACGAATCGTGTCGAACTCGCTGAGGCACGCGGTGATGTGGGCCAAGTTGTGGTAGGCGCGGGGTGGGGTGGCGTAGGCTATGGCCAAGGCGTCGTAGGCGGCCGTCACACCTTGAGTGGCGCCGGCCCTTGCGCAGACCGCGGACCATCGTCGGAGGTCAGGCCCGGCCGTACTTGGCGAGCAGCAGTTTGTAGACGGGCGGGGGCACATAGCGCTGGACTTCGTTTTGCCAACCCTCGGGCCCGATCAGGCCTTTGATCAGGCTGGAACTGATTTCCGCGATTTCGCGCGGCGGCATGAGGAAGACGGTGGTGATCTCCGGCTGCAGGTCGTCGTTGATGTGGCGCATGCCGCGCTCGAACTCGTAGTCGCGCACGTCGCGGATGCCGCGCAGGATGTAGTGTGCGCCCACGGACCGGGCGTAGTTGACCAGGAACTGGTTCTTGAAGCTGCCGACCGACACGCGCGGCAGGTTGGCGACGGACTCGCGCAGGGCTTGCAGCCGTTCCTCCATGGAGAAGGCATACTTCTTGTCGGGGTTCTCGCCGATGGCGATCATCAACTCGTCGAACATTTCGACGCCCTGCTCGACCATCCACAGGTGACCGTGGGTGATGGGATCGAAACTGCCCGCGTACACCGCCGTCTTCTTCATGTTCGCTCCTCGGCTGGCCAGTTCTTGACAGACCAGCTTGCCACGTACCATAAGGGTAACGGCAGTGGACATCAAGGGCCGCGCCGCAATCGTCAGGTAATGCGTCAGTTGCGGGTGGAGATAAGGTCGACGTTTGACCTGGGCTGACGCCTAAAGTGGTCGGAGCG
>MHBL01000033.1 GCA_001803235.1 Lentisphaerae bacterium RIFOXYA12_64_32 | reverse complement strand
ATCGTCAACGGCTTGGCGTCTCGCCTGGGAAGGTGCGGACCATTGCGCGTAATTGCGGGGTGACTTCTGGCGACCGAGCACTAGGGGGCAGACATCTGTGCCTTATCCACCCTCAGCCATCCCTCGCCCTTGAGCGCTGAACATTCCCCGCTCCATCACCCCTCCTGTCCGCAGTAGTTGCAGCGCTCGGGGCTGGACTTGCACCCGCCGCAACTCGTGCAGACTGCCACCGCACCGTCCGACGGCGGCGGAATTGCGCCGCTCGCAGCTCCTTTCGACAACTGCGTGCCACGGCACAGCTCTTGAGCGGAGCCGGGTCTCTGGCGTGCCACGGCGCAGCTTTCGAGCGCAACCGGGGCACCCGTCCCTCGCCGTTGCCACTGCCGCGGCAGGTCGGGTTCGCGGATCAAGGGCCGGCACAGGCCGATCCCGTCACAGACCGACTCCCCCAGAAGCCGCTCGCAGGTGTCGAGACGGCGAATGCCGCCAGTCAAGATCACCGGGCCGTGCACCGCCTTGCGAATGACGCACGCCTGCGCTTCAAAGAAGATGGCCTCGTGCCGCTGGCGGATCTCCTGGGCGCGGAACGCGATCGGTATCGTTTCCCCGATGCCGCCGCTGAGTTCGATGGCCGCAATCCCCAATTTGTCCCAGAGCCGGCAAACGTCGACAGCCTCTGCCTCGGACAGCCCCTCGGGATGAAAGTCCGAGACGTTCTGCTTGACCAGGATGGGGTAGTCGGTTCCCACCTGGCCGCGCATCGCCTCGTACACGGCGACCATGAAGGCGCGGCGTTTCTCGGGCGAACCGCCCCATCGATCCGTGCGCCGATTCGTGAGCGGCGAATTGAACTGCGCGACCAGGTACCCGTGCGCGGCATGAATCTGCACGCCATCGAAACCCGCTTCACGACAACGCCGCGCCGCCGCGCCGAAATCGGCCACAATGCGCTCGATCTCCGCCGACGCGAGTTCCGCAGGTGCGAACTTCGCACCCGGGACCTGCACCGCCGACGGGCACACGGCTCGAACTCCCGCGTCGGCCGGGTTGACCTGCCGACCGCCGTGGTTGAGCTGGCACACCACCGGCGTCCCGTGCCGGTGACAGGCCGCGACCACCCGCGCAAACGCCGGGATGAACGTGTCGCTGGTGAACGCCGTCATGCGCGCGCCGCACCGGCCCTCGTGGCTCACCGCCGTGTGCCCCGTAATGACCAGCCCCACGCCGCCGGCCGCGAGCCGGTCGTAGAACGCCGCCATGACCTCGGTCGGGCACCCAACATCCTCTTCCGCCGCCCCCTCGCCAGTCGCCGACCGCACCAGACGATTCGCCAACCGCATCGACCCGATCTGAAGTGGGGTGAAAGTGTGCATACCCGCCTGTCCTCATATTCGCCATCTGCCCCCGCGATGTTTTCACCTCCTACCATCATACATCCCGCCCCCGCCAGTGCCAACGCAGACACCGAAACCTCACGCTCGAATAGGGTCTGACCGAATGCCCCCCAACTAAACGTCTCGGAAATGCTACACATCTCGTTGCGCTGCAAGGACCATGGACAATGGACCATGGACGATGGACTTGTCTGTCTTGTCCGGCTATAGGTTGACACCTGCATACAGAAAGGCAGGTGGCTATGGAGACGATAGTTCGGTACAGTGAGG
>MHBL01000032.1 GCA_001803235.1 Lentisphaerae bacterium RIFOXYA12_64_32 | reverse complement strand
CGTCGGGGCAGCCCTCGCCGAGGAACTCGGCGAACGGCCCGTCTCCCCCAGCGCAGCCACTCCCGTGACGCCATAGATATAAAAATAGTTTAAGCCATTGATATCGATAAAATAATAACATAACTCATTTGACTACAATTACTTCTGCATGTACGTCCCCGTTCGCAACTGGACTTTCCGAACCCGGCCTTTCGGCCCGAAGGTGCGGAGTTCCACGCACACTTTCATGTTGGGGGCACGGTTGTCTTTGTGCTGAACGCTCCGACGTTGGGGCTGGTTCAGGACTGCGAACGAGAGGCCAAACGGGGTCGGCGAGTTGCTGTTGTCGGTCCGGAAGAAGGCATTCAGGGGTTTCGATGTCTTGCCAAGGTGGCTGGCCTGGTTGATGGCGTGGAATGCATCGAAATCACCCAGTTTCTTGCAGAAACGATCTTGGAACTTGGCTGTTTCGAGAACCGACGGAGCCTGACGGCCCTCAAGGCGCTTGTGCACACCTACAACGAGCTCTTGGACGCCCAAGCCGTCGCCCCGAGTCTGAAGATATCCATGCGGGTTCGTGGCCCCCGATCTACTGGCATTCTTCAACCCGCTTAACCCGCCGGATCGTACGTCCCGGCGCCGCTCTGGTAACGGGTGAGCATTTGCTGTCTCTTTCCTGTCTCGCGGTGTTGTCTTGCGGTCTTGACTGCACCGTCTCTTGTTCCTCGGCAAACCTGACGCGACGTTGTTGGAGAGCGAAGTGTCCTTCGTCGGCACTGGAAGCAGATCGTGAACGCCCGAACAGAACGGTCGCCGCGTGACGGCACGGTGAATTGCGTATTCCGTCCATCCATGTCTCCTGCATTACGCTCGGCTCACGGGATCCAGGACGAACGGGAGCACGGTGGCGGCGACGACGGCGTTGCCGGCGGCGGTGAGGTGCACGCCGTCGGGGAGGATGCAGAGGCCGGGGCCGTCGCGGCGGATGCTCTCGTGCAGCGCCAGGTCGATGTCCGCCAGCGGCAGGGCATGCCGGCGCAGGGCATGCCGGCGCGCTCAGGCGCGTGTGCGTTGCCGGTACGGCTCGACGGCCGCGCATGGGCGCACCGACCGGACCGCTCAGGACTTCTTCCCGGCGCTGCGGATGGCGGCGATGGCGGCGGCGGCGCCCTCCTTGGCGCGGAAGACGCTGTTGCCGGCAACCAGCATGTTCGCCCCGGCGTCGATGACCAGGCCGGCGGTGTTGCGGCCGATGCCGCCATCGACTTCCAGGTGGGCGCGGGGGTTCGCGGTGGCAAGGTCTTGGCGGATGGTGCGGATTTTCGGCAGCATGTCGTCACGGAACGCCTGCCCGCCGAATCCCGGTTCGACGGTCATAACCAGGATCAGGTCGAGTTCCTTGAGGAACGGGCGCAACTGTTCCGCCGGGGTGCCGGGGCGCAGGGACAGCCCGGCCGAACAGCCGAGGGCGCGGATGCGGCGCAGGACGTCGGACACGTCCGCCTCGATTTCCACGTGGATCGTGATGTGGTCCGCGCCTGCCTCGGAGAATGGCCCGATGTAGCGTTCCGGGTTCGTGAGCATGAGATGTACGTCGAAGGGCAGGGCGGTCAAGGGCCGGATTTTCTCAACGATCGGCGGGCCCATCGAGAGATTGGGCACGAAGTGGCCGTCCATGATGTCGATGTGAAGGAGTTCGGCTCCGGCCTGTTCGACCGTACGGATCTCCTCGCCCAGGCGACCGAAATCCGCCGCCAGCAGTGACGGCGCCACCGTGATGCGGTCGTTCGGCAGTGTGGGCAGCGGATGTTTGGTCATGGGGGCGCCGCTCAGGTGTTCGGTGTTCAGTGTTCAGGGGGCGGGTGTCGGGGGCGTGGTTGTTGGGTTGTCAAGTTGTTCAGTTGTCAGGGGAGACGGCCTCAGCAACTCAACACCCCGCGCGTTTCTGCCCTTCCTCCGTGCTCCGCGCTCCGTGCTCCGCGCTCTCACGCGCAGGTGATGATGCCCATGAAATCGGCGACCTTGAGGCTGGCGCCGCCAATCAGGCCGCCGTCGATGTCCGGTTGCGCGAGGAGTTCCTTGGCGTTGTCGGGTTTCATGCTGCCGCCGTAGAGGATCCGGACCTGGTCGGCGACGTTGCCGTGCAGATTCCGCACGAGCTTGCGGATGAATGCGTGTGCTTCCTGCGCCTGTTCGCGGGTGGCCACTACGCCGGTGCCGATGGCCCAGACCGGTTCGTAGGCAATCACGGTGGCTTTGACCTGGTCGGCGGTCAGGCCTGCCAGCCCGCCGCGGGTCTGGCGGTCGAGGACCGCGTCGGTCTCGTTCGCCTGGCGCTGGGCCAGGGTTTCGCCGACGCACATGATCGGGATCAGCCCGGCGGCAAGGGCGGCCTTGACGCGTTTGTTTACCGTCTCGTCGGTTTCACCGAAGTACTGGCGCCGTTCGCTGTGGCCGATGATGGCGTAGGCGACCGGAATTTCCTTCAGCATGGCGGCGGCGATTTCGCCGGTGAACGCACCGTTCTCGGCCCAGTGCACGTTCTGCGCGCCGACCGCGATGGGCGTGCCTTTGACCGCGCCCGCCACGGTCGCCAGGGCGGTGAACGGCGGGCAGACGACGACGTCCGCCTTGCCCATCTTCGCGGCTTCGGCCTTCAAGCCGTTGACCAGGCTAAGTGCCTCGGCGGCGGTCTTGTTCATCTTCCAGTTACCGGCAATCAGTTTGCGTCGTGACATGGTCTGTTCTTCTCCGGAGGTTTCAAGTTTCAGGTTTCAGGTGTCCCGGCTTCGCTCAGAAGCTGCGCCGTGGCAGGCGGGTGTCGGGCCCCGGCGACTGGGGGCACTGTCGGACGCGTCTGACTTGTCCGACATGTCTGATGCGTCCGATGCGTCGCCCGCCACGCTAGTTCTTGTTGTCCAGGGCGGCCACGCCGGGGAGCTCCTTGCCCTCGAGGAACTCGAGCGAGGCGCCGCCGCCGGTGCTGATGTGGGACATCTTCTCCGCCAGGCCGCTCTGGTTCACGGCACTGACCGAGTCGCCGCCGCCGATGATGCTGACCGCGCCACTGGCCGCCACGGCCTTGCACACGCCCATGGTGCCGGCCGCGAACGGCGCCATTTCGAAGCAGCCCATGGGGCCGTTCCAGACGACCATCTTCGATGTGCCGATTTCCGCCTGGTATGCGGCCACGGTTTTCGGCCCGACGTCCAGGGCCATCCAACCGTCCGGAATGTCCTGGCCGACCGTCTGCGTCTTGGCGGCGGCGTCGAATTTGTCCGCCGCGATATTGTCGACCGGGAGCATGAACTTGACGCCGGCCTTCTGCGCCGCGGCCAGGGTCTGTTTCGCCACGTCGAGGAGATTCTCCTCGACCAGTGACTTGCCGATCGGGTGCCCCTGCGCCTTGAGGAACGTGTAGGCCATGCCGCCGCCGATGAGGATGGTATCAACCTTTTTCATCAGGCTCTGCAGCACTTCGAGTTTGCCCGAGACCTTGGCGCCGCCGATGATGGCGACGAAGGGGTGTGCCGGGTTCTCGAGCGCGCGGCCGAGGTAGTCGAGTTCCTTCTCCATGAGCAGGCCGGCGACGTTGGTCTTGGTGAACTTGCAGATGACGGACGTCGAGGCATGGGCGCGGTGGGCGGACCCGAACGCGTCGTTGACGTACACGTCGCCATAGGCGGCCAGCGTCTGGGCCATGACCTTCTGCTTGTCTTTCATGGCTTTCTTGGCGGCGGCGGCATCGGCCTCGCTCAGGCCTTCGGTCTTGGCCTTGCCCTCTTCTTCTTTGTAGAACCGGGTGTTCTCCAGCATCAGGACGTCGCCCGGTTTCAGGGCCGCCGCCTGGGCCTGGGCCTTGAGGCAGTCCGGCGCGAACGTGACCGGTCGGCCGAGCAGTTTGGCGAGGTGTTCCCCGACCGGTTTGAGGCTGAATTCGGCCTCATAGCCTTTCCCCTTCGGGCGGCCCAAGTGGCTCATCAGAACCAGGCTGGCGCCCTGGCTCAGTACCGCGTTGATGGTCGGCAGGGCAGCTTGAATGCGTGTCTCGTCACCGATGACGCCGTTCTCGATGGGCACGTTGAAGTCGACGCGCATGACGACTCGCTTGCCCTTCAGATCAATGTCCCGGATCGTCTTCTTGTTCATGAGTCTGGCCAGCCTCCATCTCTGATTTGGCAGCCGCCGCAGGCGGGCGGGTGCCAGTTCTGTCCGGTATTTCGCGTGCCCGCAACGGATCGGCCGTGTGACACTCGGGCTGTCATGCATTTCAGCACGCAAAGCGTATACTATAGCCTCCAAATCACCGCCGTCTCACAGGGTGTCGGTCGAACAGTAATGCGTCAGTCGCGGGTGGACGGTTGGGCGGTAGATGGCCAACGTGGCGGGAGCGGCTCGCTCCCGCGGGTGTCGGAGCGAGCAGCTCCGACCACTTTAGGCGTCAGCCCAGGTCAAACGTCGACCTTATCTCCACCCGCAACTGACGCATTACGTCGAACAGGGTGTCGGCTGGAGGGGTGAAGGGAAGTAGGGCAAGGCTCCCGCCTTGCCGAAGGGGTTGGAGTTCCGGCGCGCGGCAGGGCCGAGCGGCGGTGGGCGGACCACGGGATCGAGCAAGGCTGGAGCCATGCTCTACTTCGCCGGAGGCCCGGCGATGCGGGGGGAGCGGGAGATGGAAGCCGGGGGCTGGACGGCGGATGAATTCTGAGCCTCATCGGGCGGTTTCTCTGGGGTTTCGGAATGGACAAGACCGACTTTCAACAGCACGGTGAGGCGCGGCCGGATGCGAATCCGGACGGCGTGGGGCGGGAATCTGCCGCGGGACCACCGTGTCAAGCGGTGGCAAACTCCGGTGCGGAGACCGTCCCGTCAACAGTCGATGTCGAACCGCCTGGGGGGGCATCGGCCTTGGGCACGGCAAGCTGTGACGGGGCGCCGGCTCCGTGGGCGGGTGATGCGGCGTTGTGCGTCGTGGCGGCGGCCGTGTTCGGGGTTTTGGCGGTCAGCGCTGCCCTCGAGGCGTGGCCTGTCCAGTCGGCGACGGTCCGGTTCTGGCTGGGGATGATGCCTCTGCACGGGGTCGGCCTCGGCGTTTTGCTGCTGGCCGTGCGCAAGCGTTGTCCGCCCGGGACCCGGTCCGCGGCGTTGGAACTGGCCCCAAGTTCGCTGGTAATGCGTCAGTGGCGGGTGCTGGGCTGGGGGGGGGCTCGCCAAAGTGGCGGGACCGGCTCGGTCCCGCGGGTGTCGGAGCGAGCCGCTCCGACCACTTTAGACGCCAGCCCCGGTCAACCTTCGACCCTATCTCCACCCGCCACTGACGCATTACGTTCGCTGGCCCCGGAGCGTTTGCTGCGGCGCAGCGCCGGCATCCTGGCTGTCGTCTATCCGGCAACCGTGGTGCTGACCATTCTGACGGCGATGACGATGCTGGCGTTGCGCCTTCCGGTACGCGGTTCACCGTTGGGGGTGTTGCTGGAACAGGGCGACGGTGGGTGGGCGCTATGGCTGTCCACGGTTTTGGGCACGCTGGTGTTGGCGCCGCTGGCCGAGGAGATCCTGTTCCGGCTCGTGCTCTTCGAGGCCATCCGGGCGCATATCCCGCATCGTGCTGCGATTCTGACCTCAATGGTGTTTGCCGCTGTGCACCAGAGCCCGGAAGCCACGCCGGCCCTGTTTCTGTTGGGGATGGTCCTGCAGCGTGCCCGGCAGAGGTCCGGCGCGTTGTGGCTGCCCGTGACCGTGCACGCGGGGTTCAACGCGATCTCGCTGGTGCTCTACGCCGTGTTCCAGGGGTTGGGCTGGGGGACGTGACGCGGCCTGGGGAAACGGACAACAGACCCAACGGACCCAACGGACGGTGGACGCGTCCGTCGGGTTCGGGGGGGGGCGATCAGCCCACGACTTTGTTCAGCGAGTACTCGACAATGCCTTCCGCGCCGGCCTGGAGCAGGTCGGGGATGAGTTCGCGGACCACGGTTTCGTCGATCACCGTGATCAGCGCGTACCAGCCTTCCTCGGCCAGGGGTGAGACGGTCGGCCGGTGCAGTGCGGGCAGAATGGCCAGGACTTTGGGCAGGTTGTCCTTGCTCACGTTGAGCATCAGGCCGACTTTCTTCTCGGCTGCGAGGACGGCCTTGAGGAGCAACGCGATCCGCTCCGTCTTGCGGCGTTTGAACGGGTCCTCCCATGCCTCGCGGTTGGCGATCAGTCGCGTCGTGGTGGTGCACACCGTGTCGATGATGCGCAGTTTGTTGGCGCGCAGGCTGGACCCGGTTTCGGTGATTTCGACAATGGCGTCGGCCAGTCGCGGCGGCTTCACCTCGGTGGCGCCCCAACTGAACTCGACGATGGCCTTGACGCCGTGTTTCTCCAGGTACCGCTTCGTCATGCCGACCGCCTCGGTGGCGATTCGCTTGCCTTCGAGGTCCTTGGGGCCGTTGATGGCGCAGTCCTCCGGGACGGCGACCACCCAGCGCAGGGGTTTGCGCCCGACCTTGCCGTAGATCAGTTCGGCGACCTCGACCACGTTGGCGCCGGTTTCGACGATCCAATCGTACCCCGTGAGACCCGCGTCCAGCATGCCTTCCTCGACGTACCGGGCCATTTCCTGGGCGCGGATGAGGATGCACTCGATCTCGGGATCGTCAATTTCGGGGTAGTAGGAGCGCGCGTCCGCGCGGATCTTGTACCCCGCCTTGCGGAGCATCTCGTAGGTCGTCTCTTCCAGACTTCCCTTGGGCAGTCCCAATCGCAGCACTGGCATGTCGCTCAAACTCCTTGTTCGTTACGCGGGATGAGGCCAAGGCCTGCAGGGTCCCGGTGGTTCACTTCTTTTTGTACAACTCCTCGGGCGTGAACAGGCGTTTGCCGGTCACTTCCAGATCGTCGCCGGTGACTTTGCGGTAGAAGCAACTTCGGTAGCCTTCGTGGCAGGCAGCATCTCCGACCTGCTCCACCTTGAGCAGGACCGTGTCGCAGTCACAGTCCACGCAGATCTCCTTGATGTTCTGGACGTGCCCAGAGCTTTCGCCTTTGACCCAATACTTCTGTCGCGACCGCGACCAGTAGGTGGCCAGGCCGGTATCGAGCGTCTTCTGCCACGCCGCCTCGTTCATGTAGGCGAGCATGAGGACCTCGTTCGTGCGCCAGTCCTGGGCAATCACGGGGATCAGCCCATCCGGGGACTTGGAGAATTCCAGTTTGATCATGGTGGGGACTCCCGTGCCTTGCCTGGCTTGCTCCAGGTTAGGCGGACAGATACTTTTCCGCTTCGTTCGCGACGATGACGCCGTAGTTGGCCGAACCGAGCCAGCCGGACATGATGATTCCCACGGAACCGGTGTGGAACAGGCCCGGCACGGCCTTTGGCAAGTCCATACTGTACTGCAATCCCTCGAACTTGGTACCGAACGAGGCGCCGTTGCGGTGCAGCGTATAGCGTTCGAAGGTCCGCGGGGTTGCGGCTTCCGCATAGTCGATCAGGGTGCGGATCCGGGGGACGTATTTTTCCAGTGCGGCGAGCGTGTGTTCGATCATCTGTTGCTTGGCCGCACGGTATTCGGGCTGCGGCAGGTTTGCCCAGTCTTCGTACCGGGCGTTCATGGAGGCGACGATGGTATAGCGCTCCGAGTCCGGCCGGATGGTCGGGTAGTAGACGGAGTAGGTGCGGCTGGTTACCTGTCGGCTGCAGATGGCATCGGAGTCAAACTCCGGGTGCGTGGAGGTGAACAGCAGGTCGCCGATGTCCTCGAGTTTCTCGCCCGGCTTGATGCCGAGATAGACCTGGCAACTGCTGTTCGAGAGCCGCACCTTCGCGCACCCGGTTCGGAACGCTTCCGGGAGCTGGGAATCGCCGACCAGGTCATGAATCGTGTTGAGCAGGTTGCCGTTCGAGATGACGGCGCGCGCGCCGATTTCCCGGCCGTTGATGACGGCGCCGGCGACCCGGCCCCGGTCCAGCAGCACACGTTCGACCCGGCACTCGGTCTCGCAGTCGACGCCGTTGGCGCGCAGCGCCTGGCTCATCATGTCCAGCATCAGGTCGGTGCCGCCCAGGAACGTGTAGACGCCTTTGCTCATGAAGTTGCCGAACACGATGCCGTAGCTGATCGCGGGTTCGAACAGCGACGAGCCGTTGGCATAGGTGATCGGCTCCATCAGCAGACGCCAGACATCCGGTCGACCGGGGAAGAAACGGTCGAAGAGCTGCCGCGTCACCTCGGTCTGGTCGTCGTAGAAATTCATCCGGCCGATGGCATCAAAAAACCCACCGATCTGCTCGGCGGGTACGCTGAATCGTTCCCGGAGCAGGCGGGTGAAATCCTGCATGTCAAACGTCGTCTCGATTTGGAACTGCGGGTTGTCAAATCGGATTCGCTTGACTTGGACAATGCGTTCGGCGAAGTCGTCGCCCCAGTACTTGCGAAGGCTCTTCTTCATGCCGATCGGGAAGCCGTGCAGGGCGACATCGAAGATATGGCTCTTGCGCCGGAAGTACGTCGCCAGCCCGCCGAGCTGGCTGTGCTGCTCGGCCAGCAGGACACGATAGCTTGAGCGTCCGAGCCGGTTGGCCGCGGTGAGGCCGCCGAGCCCGCTGCCGATGACAATGGCGTCGTAGCTGTCTTTCATCGTCTACCGGCAACTGCCTGCGTTGTGATGACGGTACGTTTCCGGTTCCCGGCCTGACGCAAGTTCCCGAGCCTGACCAGCCCACTGCGCAGGACCTGAGCCGCGGTGCCTCCCCGAAGCACAGAGGAGGCGCGGAAAGCCGGTTAATTTAGCGCCGGAAGTCGCTCGCGCCAGCAAGCTGCAACGGGATGAGTAATGCGTCAGTCGCGGGTGGACGGTTGGGCGGCAGATGGCCAAAGTGGCGGGAGCGAGCCGCTCCCGCCACGTTGCCAGTACGACCCGGACAAACAGTGAGTAACGCCCACACATGACCGGGCGGTCAGCGCCCGGGAGCCGCGGACGCATCACCGGGGGGGGGCGGCCTGAGGACAGGCCGCCCCTACTTTGGTGTGTGCGGAGGCGTGGCCTTCCGAGACGCGGCGCCAGATCTTGAAACAGCCCTGGGGGGGGGGCAGTACGCCCTTGTAAACTGCCGTGAGTGCGACTACGTTTTTCCCGCCAAACGATGCAGAGGCGAGAAGCGTTCTGCCTGCATTGACGAGCCGGTACGGCCTATGCAGCCTGCCGCCGGGGCCCTCAGCCGCTCGCGGAATGCGTCGCGACTCCACGGTTGCCGTGAGGGGCCCCGTGTCTTACGGGAGGCAGGGGGAACCGGTTCGGGCGGGCCGTGCCGGTACGTGTTCGCTCACAGGCCCCGAAACACAGGGCAGAGGCGTCAGGCGGGCTTTGAGCCTGACATTTGCAGCGTCGGGAAACATCCGTCGAGCTGGCGTCGGCCGGCCGATCGAGGAGGCAAGCCGTATGTCCGAAGGGAGACTCGTGAGCAAGGCCGCTGGGTGGGTGTGGTTGCTGGCGTCGGTGGTCTGGTGCGTCATGCCGGTCGTGTGGGGCGCTGAGGAGGTCGGCATGGTGCGGATCGCCAAGGTCGCCACGCCACCGTCCATTGATGGCGAGTTGCGCGACGCGTGCTGGAATGAGACGCCCGAGATGGCGCCGTTCGTCCTGCAGGGGCAGAAGGTGGTTGCCCGGGAGCAGACGTGCGCTTACCTGGCTTGGGACGACGAACGGCTGTATGTGGCGTTCCGTTGCCGCGAGACATGCCTGGACCCGGTCAACAACCAGATGGCGCAGTTCCGGGCGGCGACAACGGAGAAGGACCACAACGCCATTTTCTCCGATGACTGCTTGCTGCTGCTGCTCGACACCGACACAGATCACTCCACTTTTTTCGACCTCTGCGTCAACGCGCTTGGGACCGTCAACGACGCACGGTGCGCGGGTGACGATCCGTGGAGTACCCGAGACAAGGGCTGGGACTCCGGGGTTGTGGTGGCAGCTCGCAGGTTTGATGGCTTCTGGTGCCTGGAGATGGCCGTCCCCTTTGCCCGCTTGGATGCGAAGGTCAGGGAAGGGGAAGCCTGGCGCGTCGGCCTGGGGCGGTTGCAGCAGAGCAAGGGCGAGCGCAGCACCTGGCAGCCGATGGGGCAGGGCTTTCATGATCCTGCGGAATTCGGTGAGATCGTGTTTGCCGCCCAAAGTGCGCCGGTTCGCGGACTGGACATCGGGACCTCGGCGTTTGGTGAAAACCAGCTCACGTTCACGCTGCCGCCGGGGGCGCCGGCCATGAAACTGCGCACCGAAGTGGCGGTTGTGTACGCGGGTACGGGGCGTAAGGTATCCTTCACCGACACGGACCTGGCCGGCGGCGGCAAGGCTCAGCACAACTACGTTCTGGACCGCGAGGGGCCGTTCGGGATTCAGTGCCAGATCCTCGACCCCGCCAGCCTGACCGTCTACTACCGCTCTCCCCTGTACTGCGGCGAAGTGGCAGCATCACTGCTTACCGGCAAGATCCGTGCCGAGGCGGACTACTGGGTGTATGTCAATGGCGAGGAAGTGCTGAAGGGCGGCAAGGGCGAGGGTGAACTGCGCGTGCCGCTGTTCGACGGCGTCAACGTGCTGGGCATTGAGACGGACGGGGGCATCCAGGGCGATTTCGCCGTGGGACCCTACAGCTTCACCTGTGACCGCCGATGGAAGTTTTCAACCGTGGCGCACAGCGGCTGGGCGGGCCAGGACTACGACGATTCGGCCTGGGATATGATGGTGCCTGACCGTGGCCCCGGGTTTGGCCCTGCAGGCAAGAAGGGCTTCTACCGCAAGACGCTGGTGGTGGGGCTGAGTTCCTTCTGGCCAAACTGGTCCGCGGACGCCTGGTCCGTGGCGGAGAACGCCGTGCAGCAGCTTCTCGCTGTGCCGCAGGGACTCCCGGGTCGCACGCTGCGCGACTACCGCCTGATCTTGGACGTGCCCACCGAGTTTCAGGTCATCGGGGCGAGCGGGTTCTACGGGGCGTCCCAGGGGCGCAAGGGGTTCTGCGTCGGGAATCGTGGCATCGCGCTTCACGAAGGCAAGGAGTTCTACCGCTATGTGGTCCACGCCCTGGACCCGGTATCATTCCAAAAGGACAGCCCCGAGTACCGAATGTGTTCCATCGGCATATCGTTGCCTGACGCCGGCGGCCAGCTCGCGGGCCGCGAAACCGTGTTCTACCACTCCGTTGAGGCTGAGGACGGGGCGGTGATGGAAATCCCGCAGCGGCTTCGCGTCCGTGTCCTGCCGCCGTTGCGGGGGCGGCAACCGCTGAAATATCACTGGATGACCACCACGAACAGTTCGCGTATGGACGACCTGATCTTGGCCGAGGCCCTTGCCCAATCCATGGCCCGCGCCGGGCTCAACGATTTTCTGCACGGGGAACGGTACCCGCGGCTCCCGGGCACCAACGTGGGGATGATCACGTTCAACACGTGGGACGTCGACTGTCGTCCCTGGTTGGAGAAGCATCCGGAGGACGCGATGCTGGGCATCGACGGCAAGCTGCGCTTCGACCCGGTGGACGCCCGGCGCAACCTGATTTCTCCCGCACTGTTGCTGCGCGACACGCCCGCGTGGGCCTTCGTGGAGCAGGCCGTTGTCGATTGGGTGAAGGCCCGCGGCATACAGCACGTGTGCTGGGATTACGAGTACTCGGTCTGGGACGACAAGTCCGCCCCTACGCCGGTGGCCGGATTCGGTCCGCAGGACGTGGCGGACTTTCGGGACTTCGCCAAGCTGCCGCCGGAAGCCGAGTTGACCCCTCAGTCCATCCGCGAGAAGCATGCCGAGGTGTGGGTCCGTTTCATGAACCGGCGGATGGCGGACCTGGCGGTGCGGTTGGGCGCCGCGGTCAGGAAGGCGGACCCCAAGGCCATCTTTTCGGTGTACAGCGGCTATCAGTCGGACGAAACCCGGTCCGTCTACGGTGTTGACTGGACGCTGCTGGCTGGCAGGATCGACTTGGCTCTGTGTGGCTACGGGCGTCCTGGCCAGGAACTGCGTGAGACGCTAGAGGTGTTGGGCTCGACCCCCCTGATGGCCGGCGACTGCATCATGCCTCACGACCCGCCCAGTCGCGACTTCCCGACCTGCATCAGCAAGGCCACGCTGCTCCGACGTGCCGTGGATGGCACGGCCGGTATCCTGGTCTGGTGGTTTCCCACCTTGGACGGCCGGACCTTCTTCGCGTCCGCGGAAATCAGCCGGTTGGTGGCCGAGCACGAGGACCTGTTTGTGACCCACCAGCGCGACGACTCCCTGGTGGCGGCTACGGGCATCCCCTCTGACGATGTGATCGTCTTCACGGACGGGAAGAAGCGCCTGGTTCTGCTCCTCAATGAACGCAACCAGGCCTTGAAAGTGACGGTCGTGAATCAGAATTTGACCCCGGACCTACGCGTGTGGGACTACTTCGCGGCGCAGGACCTCGGCAACGCCCAGGCCGTTACCACAGACGTCGCGGCCCATGACGTCCGCGTCTTCGTGATCGAGGCCAAACCTTGACACGTCCGACCGCGACGCATTGCTCTTTGCGGTTCGAAGCCGACTTGACAAACCTCCTCCCAGCCTCTATTCTTAAGTGCAGTGATTCTCAGGGGACGCTCCCAGGGAAAGGGATTGGGAGATGGAATTTGCTGTGGCTCAGGAGGTTCGTCGGAAGACGAACCGGTGTGAGAGCGATTTTGCCTGTCTGGCGTGCCAACCCCAGTGTCTCTGCCCGGTGGTCAGTGCGATCGATGGGGGCGTGCTGTTCATCGAGCCGAAGTGCGAGCAGAAGATGTTCTGCACGTATCGAATGCAATTCGGCAACGGCACCATGTGCACCTGCCCGACACGGAAAGAACTCTACCACCGGTATCGGGTCTGAGAATGGGCGCCGGAGGATTGGGGAGTGTCGGGTGTCGGAAGAGGGGAAGCGCCTCTGGACTTCGACATTCGACCTTCAGCATTCGGTATTGGACATTCTTCCTTGCCCCATGCCCCCCACCCCTCTTCCCCCTTACCTCCTACCCCTTGCCCCTCCACCATTCCACCCCATCCCCCACCACGGCTAGGAAGTTCGTCTCTACCTGTTGCGCGACAGCGGGTTCCGTCGTACCGCGGAGCGTCGCCAGTTCACGGACGACGTCCTGCACGTGGAACGGCCGGCTCTCCTGGCCGCGATAGCGTTCCGGCGGCAGGTCGGGCGTGTCGGTTTCGGTAAGGACCCGGTCCAGCGGCGCATAGGCGGCAACCGCCTTGAGTCGTCGTGCGTTCGGGTAGGTAAGTGGGCCGCAGAACGAAAGATACAGACCCGCATCCAGCGCCTGGCGCGCAATCTCGATACTGGCGGAGAAGTGGTGACAGACTCCGCCCCGTGCCGGCAATCCCGCCTGGCGCAGCACGTCAAAGAACTCCGGCCACGCTTTGCGGTTGTGCAGGATCACCGGCAGGTTCAGTTCGCGCGCCAGCGCGAGCTGGGTCGTGAATGCCTCCATCTGGCGTGCCGCATCCGTTCTGCCGCGGTAGAAATCCAGTCCGATCTCTCCAATCGCCACGCAGCGTGGTTCCGCCCGCAGCGCGCGCCGCAGGTCGCCGATAAGCCCGTCGTACCACTCCTCGACAAAGAACGGGTGCAGCCCCAGCGCCCCGTAGACCAGCGGGTTGGCGGTCAACCGGACGATGTCAGGCCATTCCCCGACGCGTGCGGCGTTCGCCAGGATCCCCCGAACGCCCCGGCTTCGACTCTCCTCGAGGATGTCCGCCGCCAGGGGCAGGATCCGCGGGTCCGCAAGGTGCGCATGGATGTCGGTGTAGTTCAAGTCCATCCATCCGTGAGTTTCGGACGCGACGCATGGCGCCACAGCCCAGCTGCCAAGCTATCGAGCTGAGGGCGGCTGCTTGCGCGTGTGCCGCAAGGCGGGAGCCTTCACTGCCTCAACGTCCACGGCGCGGTCGGGCTTGGTCCCCCACGCGCCCCAGGGCCAGGCAGATCAGGGGGAAGCCGCGCTTACACCACGGTCACGGCGCGGAGTTGCTTGAGGTCGATCTGGGCTTTGAAGATCTTGCGGATGCCGTCCTGGGTCAGGGTGCGCATGCCCTGCGTGGCCGCCAGGGTTGCGATCTGCGCCGCCGGCGTCCGGGCCACGATCATGGCCTTCAGCTCGGGACTGACCTCGATCACCTCATGGATGCCGGTTCGGCCGCGGTAGCCGGAGTTGACGCAGCGGTCGCAGCCCTTGGGCTTGCCGAACTGGCACTTGTCGGGACTGTCAAAGCCGAGCTCGGGGAACATCTCCTCGCCGTAGATCTTCTTGAGGTGGTCGAACTCCTCCTGGGTCGGGACGTAGGTCTCCCTGCAGGCTGAGCACAGCGTGCGCACCAGGCGTTGCGCCAGCACGCCGACGAAGGCGTCGGCGAAGTTCAGCGGGTCCAGGCCCATGTCCAGCAGACGGGTGATGGTTTCCGGCGCCGAGTTGGTGTGCAGGGTGGAGAACACCATGTGACCGGTGAGCGACGCCTCGATACCGCTGTGGGCGGTCTCCAAGTCTCGCATTTCACCGATGAGAATCACGTCCGGGTCGGCACGCAGGAAGCAGCGCAGGGCGCGCGCGAAGTCCAAGCCGATCTGGCGGATGATCTGCACCTGCTGCAGCCCGGGCTGGGTGATTTCCACCGGGTCCTCGGCCGTGAGGATCTTCAGGTCCGGCGTGTTGATCACGCCCAGAACGGCGTGCAGTGTGGTGGTCTTACCTGAACCGGTCGGCCCCACCACCAGGATGATGCCGTGCGGATGGTCGATCATCCGCGTGACCATTTCTTCGTTTTTCGGGGCGAGATTCAGCTTGGAGAACGGCAACGGGTCGCCGGCAGCGAGGATACGCATGACCACGCTCTCGCCGTTGACCGTCGGCACGGTTGCCACGCGCAGTTCGAGCGGCTTGCCGTGCAGTCTGCAGGTGATCTTGCCGTCCTGCGGCAGGCGGCTCTCGGAGATGTCCACCTTGGCCATGATCTTGATACGCGCTACCACGTAGCGGATGTGCGTGTGCGGGATCTCAAGGACCTTGCGGCACACACCGTCCACGCGCATGCGCACCTGGGCCGGCTTGGAGCCTTTGCTGGGCTCGACGTGAATATCCGACGCGTTCAACTCCACGGCGTCGGCAATCAGCTTGTTCACCAATTGCACGACCGCCGCGGCGTTCTCGTCGAGCAACTCGGTTCCGTCAATCCCATCCGCGCCGCCGCCAGGGATATTCTCCTCGTCCAGGCGGACGAGAATGTCGGAAAGATTTGCCTGCGGCGCCTCGATCTCCTGAACCTGCTGCTCCTCGGCCTCGACGCCCAGGAACTTGTAGATGTCCTCCTCCAGGCCGACCATGAACTCGTAGGCGGTGGCCCCGAGGATATCCTGGATTTCCATGATCCGACCCGCGTCGTTCGGGTTGTCGATCAGGATCACGGCCTTGTTCATGTCCCCGGCGATCGGGACCCAGCGGTTGCGGATCAGGAACGGCCGATTCAGGGATTCCATCAGTTCTTCGGGCGGGGTCACGTTCGGGTCGTAGGTCATGAACGGGACTTGGTAGTAGTGCTGCAGCGAGACCCCGATATCCTCCATCGTTACCTTGAGTTCGGACATGAGCAACTGCGCCACCGAATGTCCGCTTTCCGTCGCCTTCGCCTGGACCTCCGTGAGTTGGTCGACCGTCACCTTCTTGTGCTGCACCAGGTACTCGAACGGCCCCTCGGTGGTGTGGCGGTCAGCCCGGACTTTGTCCGCAATGACCGAGGCGATCTGCTGCGCCAGGGTCATGTCTTCTTCGGTGAAGGCGGGCTCCCCGATCCGGTTGATGACTTGCAGCACCCCGAGCAGCGTGTCGCCAAACATGATGGGGATGACCAGCATGTTGCGGGTCAGGAAACCGCTGACCTGGTCGTAGCTGTAGTCGAACTTGAGCTGAGAGTGGATGCTGCCCAGCTCTTCGGCGTCGTAGACGTCGTTGATGATAATGGGCTTCTGGCTCATGGCCACGTAGCCCGCAATGGAGGCGGGACTGAGGGCGACGCGGATGACGCCAATGTCTTCGCCGGTCTTGTAGCGGGAGGTGATCTCGCGCCCGTCTTCGCTGCGTTGGTAGACGGTGACGCGTTCGGCACGCAGGACCTGCAGCAACTCGTCGCGCAGTTCGAGCATCACGTCATCGAAGAAGTCGGCGCTCCGGATCTTGTCGTAAATGGCCAGGAGTTTGGCCTGGAGTTCCTCGCTATCGGCAAACATGATCTCGAGTTCCGGCGGGCTGTCGCTGCCGATCTCGATCACGTCCTCGGTTTCCTCCGTGGACTCCTCCTCTTCCTCGAGGTCATCGTCATCGGCATCATCGGCATCATCGGCATCATCATCGTCGTCATCGTCGTCGTCGTCGTCATCGTCGTCATCGTCGTCATCATCGTCGTCATCGTCGTCATCGTCGTCATCGTCGTCATCGAGGTCTTCGTCTTCGTCGTCCAAGGCGTCCTCGTCTTCCAATTCCACATCATCCTGGTTCTTGTCCTTGTCTCGGCCTAGGACCGCGTCGTCGTCTTTTTTGCTCTTCGCCATGTGCCGTCCTCCATCGCTTGGACGTCGGGTTCCTCTTCCCGCGAGTCTGCCCTGACATAAGGCATCTGTTCGTCACGCCCTGCCCACCACTACCCCGTACGGCAGGGCTTCGCACCGATCACTGTACACCATGCCGCCAGTGCCGTCCAGTGTTGGCCACGTCGAGGCAGGGCTGTTTCAAGATTCTCCGCCTGCGGGACCGACAAGTACCCCCGGCGTGTCCCCACGCCGGGGGGGGGCCGGCCTGGGGACAGGCCGGCCCTACTGAACGCGCGTCGATACGGAGCGTTCCCATGCGGCGTGACCCGATCTTGAAACAGCCCTGACGTCGAGGTGTAATGCGTCAGCGCCCCCGGGCGGCGGACCGGCCGATCATAGGTTGGTGTTACTCGTGCCGGTTCGCGCCGCC
>MHBL01000031.1 GCA_001803235.1 Lentisphaerae bacterium RIFOXYA12_64_32 | reverse complement strand
TGTTCCACCCGGCCGCGTTCGGGGCTGGGGCCAGCGCCGAAGTCAGGGCTGGCGCGGTCTTGTCCAGGTTGACGGTGACCGTGAGCTGCGCCGTGTTCCCGGCCAGGTCGGTCGCTGTGCCCACCACCTGCTGGTTCGCGCCCTCGGCTGCGATCACGACCGGGCCGGTGACCGTGGCCACGCCGCTGGCGTCATCCGTGGCAGCGAACGTCACGGTGACGTCGGCACTGTTCCAGCCGTTGGCGTTCGGCTCCGGCGTGACAGTGGCCGTGACTACGGGCGGGGTGCGGTCGATCCAAGTCACGGTGGCCGTGACGTTGCCGGTGTTGTCGGCGCGGTCGCGCAGTTCGTAGGCGAACGTGCCGTTGTCGGCGAAGACATAGTCCACAGCACCGCCGTTGTTCAGCACCGTGACATCAGGCTCGGACGGCGTGAGGATTGCGGTGACGCTCTGGTTCGTCCAGGTCGCGGGCAGGTAGGCCACAGTCCCGGTCGGGGCGGTCTTGTCCAGCTTCACGGTCAGCGTGACTGTGCTCTCGCGGCCCACGTTGTCCGTGGCGCCCAGAACCAGCGTGTGCTCGCCTTCGGTGCTGATCGTGACGGTGCCTGCGGGTACCCGTGCGCCGCTGTCGAGCAAGTACCAGGTCGACGCCACACCGCTGGTGGCATCCGTGGCACCGAAGTGGATCGTCGGATCGTTGTTGATCCACTGTCCGTCGTGCGTGAAGTCGTGGGTGATGACCGGCGCGTCGAGATCGACCCAGACGTGGAGCGTTGCGGAGGCCGCATTGCCCGCGGAGTCCGCCGCGTTGATGATGACCGTGTGCTGACCGGAAGTCGTCACCTCGATGGTGTTGTCACCTTCGACCGGTGCGCCGCCATCCAGCGTGTAGGAACTGGACGCCACGCCCGAGAGCGTATCGGTGGCACCGAACGTGATCGTCTGCGCGGCGCCGAGCCAGGTCGAGTTCTGCGTGAAGTCGTGGGTGATCGTCGGCGCGGTCTTGTCGATGCTGACGGTCGCGGTTGCGGTGCCGGTGTTGCCGGCGTGATCCGTGGCCGCGCCTTGGACTTGCTGGTTCGCGCCTTCGGTCGCGACCGCAACCGGGTCGCTGACGGTCGCCACGCCGGAGATCGCGTCCGTGGCGGTGAATGACACCGTGACGTCGGTGCTGTGCCAGCCGGCGGCGTTCGCCTCGGGCGCCACGGCTGCAAGAACTTCAGGCGCAGTCCTGTCCAGTTTCACGGTCACCGACTGGTCTGCTTCGATGTTGCCGGCATTGTCTTCGCTGCGGTAGATGACGGTCGTCGTGCCCTCGGTGGTGACGTCGAACACCGTCCCGACGGTGGTCTGGCCGTCGAGCGTGTAGGTGGTCTGCTTCACGCCGCTGCCGCCCTCGTTGTCCGTGGCGGTGAGGGTGATGCGCGCGTTCTGGTTCGACCAGACGCCGTCGCGCGCATAGTCGTCGACCGTTGTGGGCGGGATCGAGTCCAGCGTGCCGGTGACGTCGACGTATCCGAAGGCGATGGCGCCCGGGGCGCCGGCGCCAACGGCGACCTCCAGTACGAGCAGGTAGCGGCCCGCTTCGAGGCTGGCGGAAGCGAGTCCGGACCAGGTGGCGGCGTGCGTCGCGCCGCTGGACAGCGACGGGAGGTTGACGGTGTTTGTCAGCCGCACGGACGCCGGGTTCGCCGGCGCGGCAGTCCAGACCAGTTTCTGAGTGATGGTCAGGCTTGACAGGTCGCTGCTGCCCGCATTCGTCAGCGACCACGGCACCTCGAAGAGCGCGGGTTTCGCGACGGTTGCGGGCACCGCCGCGATCATGCCGGTGGCCAGCGCCTGAGGAGCGGTATCCGCACAGACTTGGAACGCGGTCGAGGCGGTCGCAGCGGCCAGGCCTTGCGGTGTCACGGTCTGCGCCGCGGTGTAGGCGCCCGGGGTGCTCAGACCCGTCGGCCAGGGGAGTTGCCGCGAATCGACACTGCCGGCAGCCAGGAGCGGGATGCGGTAGGTGAACAGGCCGTCATCCACGGGTGTCGAGTCCGGCCCGCGAATCTCGACCGAGACCGGTACGTCCAAGAAACTCACGTGCGCGTCATTGTTGAATACTTTCGAGGTGATCAGGACGCGGTCGTTCGCGGCGTATGTCACGCGATCCGTGGCGATGGTCGAGGTGACCGAGCCCGGTCCGGTGCCGGCCGTGATGGTGAACGCGTCCGTGTCCGAGGCGACGCTGGTCGTATTCTCCAGGATGCGGGCGCGAACCTGATAGGCGCCCGGCGGCACGCCGGTGACCGGCCAGTTGTGCGTGTGCGTCAGGGGTTGGCCGTAGTTCGAGGGGAACAGCGCGAACTCGCCGACCGTGGCGACCACGGCATTGTGGCTGTCGAGGACATCGAGCACGACCTTGGCCTGGGCCTGGTTGTAGTAGACCGTGATGAAGTCAACCGCAGGCGGCACGCCCTGGCCGTTCGGGGTCAGCGTGACTTCCAGTTCGAGGAACCGGCCGGGATCGGAGGGGATGGCTGAGCCGGATTGCGTAATCGCGGCGCTGAACGTGGCGTTGGCCAGGGCGCTCTGGCTTGGGGCGCTCCGCAGTCGGATGCTGACCGGCGTGTTGCCGCCGGCGAACGCATCGGCATTGAGCAGGTCGAAGTCGAGCCGCGTCCAGGTCGCCCCGGCGTTCGCGGGACTGCCCTCGATCACGTAGGTGCCAGACCCGGGCTGGCTGATACGCTGGAAGCCCTGCCCCGCCGGCAACGTGACGGCAGTCGTAAACTGCGCCGTCTGGCCCGTCTGGTACGAGGCACTGGCCGAATCGACCGTGATCCCGTACAGCGACGCATCGACAGCGACTCCAAGCGGACCGAAGTTCTGTTCGAGCGGCAGCGATTCAGCCGACGAGTAGGTGACCTTGAGCGAGTTCTCGACCGTGCGCGTCTCGCCGGCCTGGAGTTCGTCGAGGTACTGGTCGTAGGACAGGTCCACAACCCTGCCGGCGGCGATGTCGCCGACGTTCCAGGTCAGTTCCCAGTGATCGCCCGCGTCCGTCACTGCCGGCGCCTGAGTGCCGAACGTCTCCGGCAGCAGTTCCAGCCCATCGCTCTTCGGCACTTCGCTGACGACCGTGACGTCGCGGACGAACTCCTTCTGTCCGATCACACCTTCCGAGAGGCAAAGCACCGCCCAGGCGGTGGAAAACTCGGGGCCACAGTCGACATTGTTGCCCGGTCCAAGGCGCGCGATGACACTCCACATTCCATTCGATTCCTGGGTTCGGAGCAGGTATGGACGGTAGCCTTCCAGCGGCTCGCCCGGTGGCGTGATGTTATTCTCCCAGGAGATAGGTGTACCACTGACGTTGAGTTCTCCCACGTTCGCCATGCGCAGGCCGCGTGCTATGGTCCACATGGCGTAGCCGCTGCCCTTGATTGGGAACGAGCGACCGAAGAAGCCGAGGTTACGGAGTTTCATCGCACCGACGTCAATCCCGGGGATGACGCCGTTCATGCTTACAAGGGTCAACCCCGCGAGTCCTGCCGCAGAGGTGGCGTCCGGGCCGACAGTCCCACCCCAAGTCGGGGAATAGCTGAAAGAACCGTACTCGGAGTTGTAGGTCGCGCTGATGAAGGTCTGACACCGAACAGTTGCCCAGCGCGGGACATCACAACCAAACATATTGACGGCCTCAAGAGCCATATAGTTCCAACTGCAGATGGACATGTCGCCACCGGAGCCGCTGCCGGCGTAATTCCAGCTTCCATCGGTGCTGTTCCCCAAGTTCCAGACCAAAAACTCGGATGCGTCTTGGGCAATATCGAAGTAGGTGGTGCCGTCCCCGCCATTGTCGAACGGTCCGGCCCACGTCTTGCGGTTTGGCGTGCCGCTGGCGCACAGGGCGGTGACAGCCATGCCGCGGCTGTAGCCACTGTATCCGGAGGACAGTCGACCGCCGAAGTTGACGCCCAAACCGTTACCGTTCGAGTCCGGGTCGTAACCCTGCAAGGTGGCCGACATGGCAGTGTAGAAGGATTGGCTGAAAAGGTAGTCCAGACCGGACTGAACGGTCGGTTGGAAGATGTCTGAGGTAGGATCGTCGTCCGGAGTATGGCCTGCGTTCTCGAAGGCCCATATGGCTGTTGCCGTGCATCCCAGAATCGCATCAGTGGTGTACTCCTTGCCGTATCGCCCATTGTAGACTTCGCCGGGCCAGGAACCGTCCGCGTTCTGGCGGAGGTAGAGCCAGTACAGCCCTTCTTCGATGGCGATCTTGCGGTCGATTTCGAGCGTTTCTTCAGGGGTGTCACTGGACGCGTCGCTGGCATCGACGAGCCGGATGGTGGTCGTTGCCGTCTGAAGGCTTCCCATCGGGTCTGTCAGAACCAACGTGACGATGACATCCGCGGCTGTAACGTCTGGCGAGAGGCGGAAGATCGGTGCGACAACGATGGCCCGCGGGTTGACGATGACCCCCGAGAGTGTCACCGGATCCACCTCGACCGTAACACTGTCATTGTGGCTGAAACTCCACGAGAAGGTCGCGCCTGTGGAGACGTAGCCGCCGAAGTTGGCGTTCCCCAAGAGGTGTACGGTCTTTCCCGGGCGTGCCTGGCGCGGCGGCGATGTATTGCCGTCGTAGAGCGCGATCCGCAACTCGGTTGTGAACGGATCGTCGTCGAGTTCGCCTGGAACGTCATCCGAATCGGTGTCCATGGCCGTATGGTGCGAGGACAGGATATCGGGACCGGTCAAGATGGTGTAGATGCCGGACGGGACTGCCGGCAGGTAAACACGGAAGGCCAGCGCCGACAGTCGCTCGATACCGGTCGGGGTGACGGCTCCGGTCGGCCCGTCGATGAGGAGATCGTCCGCGGTGAACGTCTCCTCGATGATCGGCATGCTGAACCACACGTCCAGTGACGCCGGTTCGTCGGGCGCCCACAGCATGTTCACCTGATCGACAAGCAGATACCCGGGTGTGTTGGAGATGTAGACCGTCCCGTCTTCGCCGTTGCGGTAGCCCGAGCCGCCATGAGCGGTGACGTTTGCCAACGGGAAGGTCGCCATGTCGTAGTACACCGCGATACGGCCGCCGCCGCCGCCGCAACCAACGTTGCCGTCCTGCGCGTAGCCTGCACCGCCGCTGGCCGCCATGCTGCCCGCGCCGCTCAGCATGCCGACGTTCACGCGGATGCCGCCACCCGAACCGCCGCTGGCATGCGTTCCAGAAACCCAGTCTTGCCCGTTGGCCAGGATCTGCCCGCCCAGCACCAGCGTTTCGCAGGTGAGTCGGACCAGCCCGCCGCCGGCCCCGCCCTCGCTGTAGGAGTAGGCTGCCGCACCGCTGCCAAGTTCGTCCGGGTTGCGCAGATCGCCGTATGTGTCGCAGGGGTTGCCCGAGTAGACGCCGCCGTACCCGCCGTAGCTGCCGCCGGAAACGTCCGAAGCCCAGGTCACATTGCCGCGCGTGCGCCCTTCCGGGTAACCCCGACCGGAGACATCTATCCGGCTTGCAGCATCCACCGTCACGACACCGGCCATCACTGTGAGAATGTGTTTGGCGATGGTCGTGGTGGCCAGCGAGGTCAGGTACGCGCCGTTCAGGACGTCGAGCGCGTCGGCGCTCAACGACTCGGTCTCGACGCAGGCGGCGTTGCCGTCGACACGCAGGTTCGACACCTGTTGGATTTCCGTCGCGGTCAGCCTCGCTCCGGCCTCGACCCGGATGGTACCCGATGACGGCAGGATCAACCGCCCAGTGGACAGTCGCGAGCCTGTCCCGGTGACGGTGATGGCCAGAGCGCTTACCGGCCCCGCCGACTCGATTACACAGCCATCACCGATATCCAGTACGTCCGTGGTCAGGCCAGTGACGCCGGCATCGAGTTGAAACCGGCCCGCATTGGCGGCGCTGAGGGTGAACTTGAACGACACTGGGTCATCCGACGGATCGTCGCGCAACCCGAACCAGACCGGTGTCACGGATTGCGGACCGCGGCCGGCGTTGTCGAACTTCAGCAGCCCGGGCGTCGCGTCATTCTTCTTCAGGTAGATGGTGCCCACACCGCCGTTGTAGTATCCGGTGCCGCCCGTGGCCGTGACCCCGGTCCAGGCGAAGCTGGAACTGTTGTAGTAGATCGCGATGCGGCCACCGCCGCCGCCGCCGCCGTAGTAACCGCCCTGCGTGTAACCGGCGCCGCCGCCGGCCGAAACCGACCCGCTTCCGCTCAGCGCCCCGGCGTTCAGGCGGATGCCGCCGCCGCCGCCGCCGCTGGAGTGGCTGTTGATCCGGTAGCCCTCGCCGTTGGCCAGGACCTGCCCGTCCAGCACCAGCGACGTGCAGTTCAGTCGCACCAGGCCGCCGCCCGACCCGCCGTCATGATCCACTGCCGCGCCGCTGCCCAGTTCGTTCGGGTCGCGGAAGTCGCCGTACACCTCGCAGGCCGGGCCGTAACCGGGGAACATGGCGCCGTAGCCGCCATAGCTGCCGCCGGCGATAGACCCACTCCACGTCGCGTTGCCGTTCGTGCGCCCCGGCACGTAACCGCGGCCCGACACGTCGATGCGGCTGGTCGCGTTCACCGTGACCGTGCCGGCTGTCACCGTCAGGCTGTGTTCGGCCGTGCTCGTGGTCGGCAGCGAGGTCAGGTACGCGCCGTTGAGGACCTCAAGCGTGTCAGCGGCCAGCGAGTCGGTCTCGACATAGGCGGCGCTGCCGTCGATGCGCAGGCTGGCGACCGGGGTGATTGACGTGGCGGTCAGCGACGCGCCCGTACCGGTCACCGAGATGGTGCCCGTGGCCGGCAGCGTCAACTGTCCGGTGCGCAGCCGTGAGCCCGTGCCGCTGACCGAGACCGCGTTCAGGCTCACCGCGCCCGGATAGTCGAACAGCCCGCCGGTACTCACGGTCAGCACGTCTGTCAGCAGTTCCGTTGTCGTGCTCTCGAACTGGAACCGTGCCGCGTTGCTGCAGTCCAACATGAACTCGAACGTGGCGGGATCGTCCGTGTAGTCGTTGCGGGTCAGCCCGAACCAGATCGGGGTCGCGTATTGGTGACTGCGGCCGGCGTTGTCGAACCTCAGCAACCCCGGCGTCGCATCGCTCTTCTTCACATAGATGGTGCCCACGCCGCCGTTGTAGTATCCCGCACCGCCCGCCGCCGTGACCCCGGTCCACGCCAGGCTGGAACTGTCGTAGTAGATCGCAATGCGTCCACCGCCGCCGCCACAGCCCAGGTTGCCGCTTTGGTTGTACCCCGCCCCGCCCCCGGCCGCGATGCTACCCGTACCGCTCAACGTCCCGACCTCGATGCGGATGCCGCCGCCCGACCCACCGCTGGTGTGGTTGGCGTCACGGTAGTTCTGGCCGTTCGCCAGAATCTGCCCGTCCAACACCAGCGTCGTGCAACTCAACCGCACCAGACCGCCGCCGGAACCGCCGGAACCGTAGTTCCCCGCGCCACTGCCCAGTTCGTTCGGGTCCCGAAAGTCGCCGTATGCGTCGCAGGCCGGACCATACCCGGAGTACATCCCACCCACGCCGCCATAGCTGCCGCCAGCGATCTGTCCGCTCCACGTCGCGTTCCCGTTCGTCCGGCTCTGCACGTACCCGCGCCCCGACACGTCGATCCGGCTGGTCGCGTCCACCGTCACTGTCCCGGCGGTGACACTCAGACTGTGCGCCGCGGCGGTCGTGGTCACCAGCGAGGTCAGGTACGCGCCGTTCTTCAGCTCCAGCGTGTCGGCCGCCACCGAGTCAGTCTCGATGTAGGCGTTGCTGCCGTCCACGGTCAGGCTCGCGATCTGGCTGATGCTCGTAGCGGTCA
>MHBL01000030.1 GCA_001803235.1 Lentisphaerae bacterium RIFOXYA12_64_32 | reverse complement strand
CGGGTCACGCCGCATGGGAACGCTCCGTATCGACGCGCGTTCAGTAGGGCCGGCCTGTCCCCAGGCCGGCCCCCCCCGGCGTGGGGACACGCCGGGGGTACTTGTCGGTCCCGCAGGCGGAGAATCTTGAAACAGCCCTGGCCGAGGGATGGCACCGGCTGGAATGCCGGGGTTGATGGGCTATAGTTTATAGCGACTGAAACGCAAACTGATTTTGGGCCTCTTCGGGGCAGGGTGATACACCCGACCGGCGGTGACAGTCCGCGAATCCCGCTGTGCCGCGGGACCGATGCGGTGCAATTCCGCAACCGACAGTGAAAGTCTGGATGGGAGAAGACGGCCGCCATCGGGTGCCCTTTCGCTGGGCCTCCGGCGGCTTGTTCTTCTCCCCCGACTCTCCCGCTTTTCCGACCCTGTCCAGGCCTGACTCAACTCAGGATATCGGTCCGGTGCGAGGCGGCAGCGCGACACAATATGCTCAACACGACGGAAGAACTCATTGCGGCGATCGGCGCGGGCGAGATGATTGTCCTCACCGACGATGAAGGACGGGAGAACGAAGGCGACCTGGTGATGGCCGCGGAGAAGATCACTCCCGAGGCGATCAACTTCATGGCCAAGCATGGGCGTGGCCTGGTCTGTGTGCCGCTGACGCGGGGCCGGGCCCAGGAACTGGGCCTGTATGAGATGGCCCGGCCGGAGGACCCCTATCACACGGCATTTACCGTCAGCGTGGACGCCCGCAAGGGTGTGACGACCGGCATTTCGGCCTATGATCGGGCGACCACGGTGCGGGCCCTGGTGGATCCGAAGACGGTCAAGAGTGATCTGGTGGCGCCCGGCCACATGTTCCCGCTGATCGCGCGCGAAGGCGGGGTGCTGGTGCGGGCCGGGCACACCGAGGCGGCGGCGGACCTGGCGCGACTCGCGGGGTTGGCGCCTGTCGGCGTCATCTGCGAGATCATGAACGACGACGGAACCATGGCGCGCGTCCCCGACTTGAGACAGTTTGTCGCCAAGCACGGGCTGAAATGGGGCACGATCGCGGACCTGATCCGGTTCCGGCGTCAGAACGAGAGCCTCGTTGAGCAGGTCAGCGTAGTGAAGTTGCCGACCCCGTTCGGGGAATTCGATCTGCACTGTTACGTGTCGAAGACGGACGGGCGCGAGCACCTGGCCCTGGTGATGGGCGAGGTGGCGAATCGTGAGAAGGTCCTGGTGCGCGTTCACAGCGAGTGCCTGACAGGTGACGTGTTCCAGTCGGGACGGTGCGACTGTGGCGAACAACTCCACGCCGCCATGCAGGCGGTGGCCGACGAAGGGGCCGGCGTGGTGGTGTACATGCGACAGGAAGGGCGCGGCATCGGGCTGGTGAACAAGCTCCATGCCTATCACCTTCAGGAGCGAGGCCTCGACACGGTCGAGGCAAACATGAAACTTGGGTTCGCGCCGGACTTGCGCGAATACGGCCTGGGGGCGCAGATCCTGCTCAACCTTGGCATCCGCAGCATTCGTCTGCTGACGAACAACCCGAAGAAACTCGTCGGGCTTGAGGGATTCGGGCTGCGGATCGAGGGGCGCGTGCCGATTGTGGTTGCACCACGTGCGGCAAACGAGAATTACCTCAAGACCAAGAAGGAGAGGCTGGGACACCTGATCTGAGATGAGGTTTCAGGTGTCAGGGTTCAGGTGTCAGGGAAAGACGAAGACTCACATATGGAGTCTGGAGCCGCTGAGATCCGGGTGGAGCGCCCGTCGCAAGACACCAACAGGTCGAGGCGCAGAGGCGTTCGGTAAACATGCTCCCCTCTCCCGCCCTGACACCTGACACCTGAACACTGAAACCTGGCCATCCGCGACACTCAAGGAGGAACTCACATGGCAGAAAAGACGGGGCGTGTGTACGAGGGCAAACTCGTGGCCGACGGGTTGCGAGTCGGAATCGTCTGCAGCCGGTTCAACGAGTTCTTCACGTCGAAGTTGCTGGAGGGCGCGATCGACTGCCTGGTCCGGCACGGCGGGCGTGCGGAAGATATCGAAGTGGCGTGGGTGCCGGGTTCGTTCGAGGTGCCGCTGGTGGCGCAGCGCCTGGCGGAGAGTAAGCGGTACGATGCGATCATCGCGCTGGGCGTGGTGATCCAGGGCGCGACGGCGCACGCCGGGTACATCAACTCGCAGGTGGCGCGTGGCCTGGCGCAGATTTCCACCAGTACGGGCGTTCCGGCCATCTACGGCGTGGTCACCACCGAGAACATCGAGCAGGCGATCGAGCGCTCGGGCACCAAAGCAGGCAACCGTGGCGCCAGCGCCGCCATGGCCGCCATTGAGATGGCCAGCCTGATGAAGGCGTTGCCGAAAGCCAAATGACGCACTCCACGCAGACTCCCGCTCCCGACACGTCCGAAGCGTACCTGCGCAAGCGTCGCTTCGCGCGCGAGTGCGCGTTGCAGTACCTGTACCAAGCTGACGTGCAGGCGGCCGACGGGGTGGAACCGCCGAGCCTGGAGCTGTTCTGGGAACAGGTCCGAAGCCTGGAGAACTTCCTGGCGGAGCCGCTGTTCGAGGAGGCACGCAGCTTTGCCGAGCGCCTCATGGCCGGGGTCCGCGAAAACCTGGCCGAACTGGACCGGCGCATTACCGCCTATGCCGAGAACTGGACGCTGGAGCGCATGTCAGTCGTGGACCGGAACATCCTGCGCCTGGCGGCGTTTGAGCTTTTCTGGTGCGCCGATGTGCCGGCGGTGGCGTCCATCAACGAGGCCATCGAACTGGCGAAAGAATTCGGACACCAGGACTCGGGGCGGTTCGTGAACGGGATTCTCGACCGCATGCTGCGCGAGCGCCAGGCGGAGACGAAGACGTCCGAACCGGGTGTCGATGGGGTTGGGGAGGCACAGAACACACGAGTCCGGGACAAGACACTCCACGCCCCGGGCTCTGCCCCGGACGGAGACGTGACGCGAGAAGGACGGGCCTCGTGAAGTCGTTGTTTAAGATCTTCCAGCGCGGACTGGAGAAAACCAAGACGTCGCTGGTGCGGCGGATTCGGAGCATTTTCACCGACGTTCCCACGTGGGACGACCGATGCTTCGACCAGCTCGAGGCGACGCTGATTGGCGCCGACCTGGGCGTGGAGATCAGCACCCGGCTGGTGCGGGACGTGCGCGACCGGTACGAGCGCGGCCTGATCTCTGAGAGCCGTCAAGTGATGGGCGTAGTCCAGGAAGGCATCCTGGCCATCCTGGCGAAGGGCGAAGCGCCAACGGTCCGCTACAACACCGGCGGCCTGACCGTAGTCCTGCTGGTCGGCGTCAACGGCAGCGGCAAGACGACGACCGCGGCGAAGCTGGCGCACCTGCTCAAGGAGGACGGCAAGAGCGTCCTGATGGCGGCGGCGGACACGTTCCGGGCCGCGGCCATCGAACAACTGCAGATCTGGGGGCAACGGGTCGGCTGTCCCGTGGTCGCCGGGCAGCAGGGCGGGGATGCGGCAGCGGTGGCCTTCGACGCGGTCCAGGCCGCGGGGCAGCGCAAGGTGGACGTGGCGCTGATCGACACGGCGGGGCGCCAGCACACCCGGAAGGGCCTGATGGAGGAGTTGGAGAAGATCCGGCGCACCGTAGGCAAAGCCTGCCCGGGCGCACCGCACGAGGTCTGGCTGACCGTCGACGCCTCGACCGGAAGCAACGCCCTGGTTCAAGCACGTGAGTTCGGCCGGCTGTGCAAGGTGACAGGACTGGTCCTGACCAAACTCGACGGCACGGGCAAGGGCGGAATCGTCGTGGCCATCCGCGAGGAGTTGGGTTACCCCGTGCTCTTCGTCGGACTCGGCGAACAGCTTGGCGACCTGCAGCCGTTCGATGCGCAGATGTTCACCCGCGCCGTGTTCGAAGAGTAGGCGCGCCGCCACAACCGAAGAGATGATGCCACCATGAAGTGCATGAAGGACTTGAAGGGCCAAACCGCAAGGCAAACCGAGCGGAATCGATTCGGTCGACACGTGCGGATGACCCTGACGCGTCGCCCTTCCGGGCCGCGACCTCCATGGCCTTCATGGTGAAGTACTCCAGCGTTGGCAACCAGAGAGGTCCGAGGACATGAAGCTTTCGCGACTGGTAGGGCAGCGGATCAAAGAGGCGCCGCGCGACGCGCAGACCGCGAGTCACATTTTTCTGATGCGCGGCGGCTACGTGCGCCCGGTGTCAACCGGCATCTACTCGCTGCTGCCGCTCGGCAAGCGCATCGTGACGAAGATCGAGCGGATCATCCGCGAGGAAATGAACCGCATCGACGGCCAGGAAGTGCTGATGCCCGTCGTGCTGCCGCAGGAGCTTTGGGACGAGAGCGGACGCTCGGAGTCGGTCGGCCCCGAATTGTTGCGCTTCCAGGACCGCAACGGCAAGCCGATGCTGCTCGGCATGACGCATGAAGAAGCCGTGGTGCACCTGACGCGGACCGAGGTCACGTCGTACAAGCAACTGCCGTGCATGCTGTATCAGCTCCAGACCAAGTACCGCGACGAAGCGCGGCCGCGTGCCGGACTGATCCGGGTGCGCGAGTTCACCATGAAGGACGGGTACTCGTTCCACACTTCGCAGGAGTGCCTGGAGCAGTACTACCGGCGTTGCCACGAAGCGTACGTGCGCATCTTTGAGCGCGTCGGCTTGGCGAACTGCATCTCCATCGAGTCAGACTCCGGGATGATGGGCGGCGCCGTGTCCCACGAGTTCATGGCCATTGCCGAGTGCGGCGAGGACACGATTTTCATGTCTCCGGACGGGCAGTACAAGGCGAACCGCGACGTGGCCGTGTCCAAGCCGGTCTACGTCAAGGAGCCGCCGTTGCCGCTGGAGAAAGTACACACGCCGGGCCGCAAGACGATCGAGGAAGTGGCCTCGTTCCTGGGTGTCGAGCCCAGCCGCACGGGCAAGGCGGTGTTTTACGTGGATCCCCAGGGCAACGTGGTGTTCGTCATGATCCGCGGCGACATCGAGGTGAACGAGGCAAAGCTTCGCAAGCACCTGCAGGCGCCCGAACTGAAATTCGCCAACGACGACCAGATCCGTGCCGTCGGTGCCGAACCCGGCTATGCCTCGATCCTCAATGTCGATGCATCCAAGGTTCGCGTGGTGGTCGACGTCTCGGCGGCGGAGTCCAGCAACCTGGTGGTCGGCGCAAACGAGCCGGATTACCACTTCAAGAACTTCAACTTCAGTCGCGACGCCAAGGGCGGCGAGGTGACGGACATTGCCGCGGTGCGAGAAGGCGACCCGTGCCCGGTCACCGGTGCGCCGCTGCGGATGCTGCGCGGCATCGAGGTCGGCAACATCTTCCAGCTGGGCACGAAATACACCGTGGCGATGAACTGCAACTACCTTGACCAGAACGGCAAGAGCCAGCCGATGATCATGGGCTGCTACGGCATTGGTGTCGGTCGCACCATGGCGGCGGTCGTCGAACAGTCGCACGACCAGTACGGGCCGGTGTGGCCCATGTCCATCGCGCCGTTCACCGTGCACCTGTGTGCCCTGAACGTGGGCGACGCCAACGTCCGCCGGGAAGCCGACACCCTGTACCAAGCACTGCTCGATCGCGGCGTCGAAATCCTCTTCGACGACCGGTCGGAGAAAGCCGGGTTCATGTTCAACGACGCCGACTTGATCGGGGCGCCGCTGCGCCTGATCGTGTCGCCGAAAACCGTGGCCGCCGGACAAGTCGAGTTCAAGACCCGCGACGGCAAGCGCAAGGAAATGGTCAACCGCGACAGCGTGGTTGAATTCGTCATGGATCTGTTGCGCACCATGCGGTGAGGGCGAGGCGGCTGCACCGCGGCGCAGGGACCGAAACGCGAGAGTGGCGGAACTGGCAGACGCGCAGGATTTAGGTTCCTGTGGGGAAACCCGTGGGGGTTCGAGTCCCCCCTCTCGCACCCGATTCCCGCCGAGACGCCGCCAAAGTTATTAACACTATTAACATTTTTTTTCGACCGCAGGCCTTGACGTGCTGAGTAGCGACACAATATTTTAAAAAAGGCAGAAGACGATTTGCATGGAGCCCCGGACCCGATAAACTAGTGCGAACTTGGATGGGACAACGCAAGCGGGTTTCGGTACGGTCAGCAAATCAAAATTAGGATCACCGTCTGTGAGTGAGTCTCCGGAATTACCGATGAACCTTGGCGCGACTCGAGTGTCTGCTGCTGAGTACCGCCTCGCATCTCGCCTCACCTCCCTCCCAATTCGGCGCTCCGCCGATGCTTTCCTTTCTCGTCGTGACGTGGTGACCTCAAACCCGGCAATGGGCTTCTGCATCTGAACGTCCAGCAACAGTGATGTGACGGGCCAACGACCGGCTCGGACCCCACAAGGAGTGTAGGCACCGCGATAAGATACCCTGGGGAGAAAAGGGCAACTTGTCGCGCTCGTGTTCCGAGGGACTGCAGGCGAGGAAGTCGAAGGACGAAAGGTTCTGGTCTGGACTGTGTGAAGCTCACGGTTGGTACTGTGAGCGAGTTTCGCGAACCGTCGAGAGGTTGGCCCCGGACACTCGCGGACGCGGGGGACTGACAGGCGCAAAACAGGGTGCAGGATTAAGGGGGAAACGGACTAAAAATGCAAGAGAGCGCGGCGCTGCTTTACGAACATGAAGTTTCGACCGAGGAGCCTCCGAGTACGTGGGGCCGAGTTCCGGCCACCGCCCCCGCGCCCGCCCCAGCGCGACACCTGCAGGATCTGGCGTCCCTGCCAACCTGGGAAGATTGGCACTGGCAGATGCGTCAACGCCTGCGCACGTTGGCCGATCTGAAGAAGGTCCTGCCGGCAGTGGAAGTGCCGGTCGATCTGGAGAAAGCCGCGACGGCCTTCCCGATGGCGATCACGCCTTACTATGCGTCGCTGATCCGGGACGCGGACTTCCGGGATCCTGTCTTCCGCATGTCGGTCCCGGATGCCGCCGAACTGTGGGACTCGCCGTTCCTGGCCGATGATCCGCTGGAGGAAGAGCACGACATGCCGGTGCCGGGGCTGGTGCACCGGTACGGCGACCGAGCCTTGCTCGTGTCGACCTCACGGTGCGCGATGTACTGCCGGCACTGCACGCGGAAACGCGTTGCCGGGGTGAAGGAGAGCTGCCTGTCCGGCGCCCAGCTCGAGGAGGCGATTGCCTACCTGCGCGAGCACCCCGAGATTCACGACGTGATCATTTCCGGCGGCGATCCGTTCACCATGCCGACCGCGGGGCTGGAGCGGATCCTGGCGGCTATCCGGAGCGTGCCGACGGTCGACATCATCCGGATCGGGACGCGAACGCCCGTGACGCTGCCCATGCGGATCACCCCGGAACTCACGCGGATGATCCGCAAGTACCACCCGGTGTGGGTCAACACGCACTTCAACCATCCGAACGAAATCACGCCACGGGCGGCACAGGCCTGTGCGCAACTGGTCGACGCGGGCATCCCGATGGGCAACCAGACCGTGCTGTTGCGCGGGATCAACGACAACCCGCAGACCATGGAGCAGCTCTGCCGCGGCCTGGTGCGGATGCGGGTGCGGCCGTACTACCTGTTCCAGTGCGACCTGGTTCGGGGCGTCGAGCATTTCCGGACGCCGCTCAGCCGCGGCATCGAGATCATGGAATATCTCCGAGGCCGACTCAGCGGGCTGGCGATTCCGGTCTTCGTCGTGGACGCCCCCGGAGGCGGCGGCAAGATCCCGGTACTGCCGAACTACGTGGTGTCGACGAGCCCGACGCACACGGTGCTGCGTAACTTCGAGGGCATGCTGGTCAGCTACCCCGAGCCGTTCGCGCCTGAACACCGCGCCGCCTCAGGCGCTCCGGGGCAACCCGCGGCGCCGACCGTCTGGGACCTCTCGGCAGGCAAGGCGAAGACGATTCGGCCGGAGCGGGTGCAGCGGCACGACCGACGGGAGAAGATGCAAGTGATCCCAGGTCAGGCGGGTGCGGCAGGGTCTGCCATGCTCGCCGCCATGTCCTGTCCGGACGCCGAGTTCTCGTGATGCGTGGCCAAACGCGGGGTGCGCTGCGGAGTCTCTTCCCGGTGCGACCCCGCAGGCAACCCCGCCGCGATCTCTCCTTGTCCTGCATTGCCAGTGAATCCTTACCACGCTACGCCATGGGGCGTCCGTGTTGCCACACGCCCCGCGAACAGAGGCAGGTTCATGAAATCCTTGAGTATAGGCCTGGTCTACGATCTGCGCACCGAGTACCTCGCCATGGGGTTCAGCGCCGAGGAGTCAGCCGAGTTCGACGCTGAAGTGACCATCGACGGCATTGCCGGCGTCCTGGAGTCGCTTGGGCATCGCGTCGACCGGATCGGGCACGCGCGCAGCCTGTGCGCCCGCCTCGTGGCCGGGCACCGCTGGGACTTGGTCTTCAACATTGCAGAGGGATACCGCTGGCGGGCGCGCGAAGCGCAGGTCCCATCGTTGCTGGAGTTGTACGATATCCCTTATACCTGCTCCGACCCGCTCGTCTGCGCTCTCACCCTCGACAAGGCGGTCACCAAGCGCGTGATCCTGAGTGCCGGACTGCGGACGCCCGGCTTCGCCCTGATCTCGCACCTGGCGGACGTCGACGCCGTCAGCCTGCAGTTCCCGGTGTTCGCGAAACCGAATGCCGAAGGAACCGGCAAGGGCATTGACGACAAGTCCCGCATTGAGACCAAGGCCCAGCTTGCGGCGGTCTGCGAACAACTGCTCGAGCGTTACCGGCAACCGGTCCTGGTCGAGGAGTATCTGCCGGGACGTGAGTTCACCTCCGCGATCCTGGGCACCGGCGCCAAGGCGCGTGTGCTGGGAAGCATGGAGATCGAGTTGCTGAAGCCCGACCGGGAACTGATCTACTCCTACGACACCAAAGAGCGATGCGAGGAGTTCGTCCGCTATGCGGCCCTGCGCGAACCCGCGCTGCGTCGCGAGGTCGAGGATCTGGCATTGCAGTCGTACCGGGTCTTGGAGTGCCGCGACGTCGGACGCGTCGACATCCGCCTGGACGCGGGCGGACACCCAAACTTCATCGAGGTCAACCCGCTGCCGGGCATGAACCCGGTGCATTCCGATCTGCCCATGATCGCGACGCAGGAAGGAATGTCCTTCCGCGAGCTGATTGAGGCCATCGTCGCCAGCGCCTGGGAACGGGCGGAACCGAAGTAGGCACACGCCCCGCCAGCCCTGCCATCGCGGCCGACAACCAGATTCTTCCCCAAGGATGGTTCGCCCCGCCCTGTACGCGCCGCTCAGCCCCGTCCCGCCGCCGGTCGCAACCGCCGGACGTCGACCACCTTCAGCCCGGCGGCGCGCGCCGCCGCAATCTGCCGGTCGTCCATGGTTACGAACTCGGAGCAACCCCACAACTTGCCGATCGCCACGTGCAGCACGTCCAGAGTGCGACAGCCGTTCTTGGCGGTAACAGCCGCCGATAGTTTCCGGGCCTCGGAAAACGCCTCGATCCAGTTCACCGGACGGCGAACGAGACGTCCGATCGCCACATCGTCAACCAGGTCCTGCATAGCTCTCGCATGCTGGGCCACCGTGATCTCCTTGCGGAACAGCTTCAACTGCATCGCGTTCTCGATCTCGGTCTCTTGGAAAAGGCAGACGGGAATCGCCAGCCCCTGCCTTGCGACGTAGTCGTTGGTGGCCTCGCTGAAGCTTTCCTGGAAGTAAAGTTTCAGGACAACCCCAGTGTCGTGGTAGGCGTGCATCAGCGGTCTCCACGCGATTCCGAGACGATTTCGTGCATGGGCTTGCCGGGCACATTCTTGCCGCCCCACAGCTCACGCCTTCGTTCGGCGACGCCAGACCAATCGACCTTTGCAGGCACTTCGGGTCCTATCGCGACCAGGCGGGCCACCGGACGGTTCCGCCGGCGGATGACGATCTCCTCGCCGGCCTCGACCTGGCGCAGGAACGCGGCCAGATTGTGCTGTGCTTCACGAATGGTCACGGACTGCATGTTGCACCTCGCGGGTTGTGAACGCCGCACATAATGTAGCACAAACGCAGCAACGGCACAACCACCCTATGTCTCGTCGCCGCCGAACGCTTGCCTTGCGTGCCCCTGCCGGTTACCTTTACGTTCTGCAACACGTGACCGACAACGAAGGGATGGCGCATGCTCAGTGACCAGGACGGTGTGCTCGTGCTCTACAACCTGCCGCGCAGTCTCGCCGGCACTGACGCCCTGCACGCGGAGAGCGATGCGGGTGTCATCGTAGAAGTGGCGGCGGTACGCAGTGCGCTCGAACGGCTCGGCATTCCCTGTCGCGCCAAGGGCATGCGCCGAATCGACGAACTGACCGGAATCCTGGCCGCCACGCCCGAACCGGTGGTGTTCAACCTGGTCGAGAGCCTGGAGTCGGGTGTGGACGACTTCAATCTCGTGCCCGGGCTGTGCAAGGCGATGGGTAAGGGCGTCACGGGCAGCGACACGCCCGCCCTGATGCTGTCGCTGGACAAGTGGCAGACCAAGGCGGTGTTGCGTGCCCACGACCTGCCGGTACCGCAGGACGTGCTGGTGCCCGTGGGACAGTCGTTTTGCGTCGAAGACCTGGGACACGGCCCGTTCGTCGTCAAGCCGGTCAAGGCCGACGCCAGCGAGGGCCTCACCGCCCTGCGCGGCCGCGCGGGCCTGGAGGACGCTGTCCGGCACATCCACGAGCGGCTCGGGCAGGCAGCGCTGGTCGAACGCTTCTTCGGTTCGCGCGAGATCAATGTGTCGCTGCTGGAGCGCGGCGGCAAGGTCGACGTGCTGCCGCTGGCGGAAATCGACTTCACCGGATTCGGCTCCGAGCGCCTGCCCGTGGTCGATTACCGGGCCAAGTGGCTGACGGACAGCTTCGAGTACAAGAACACGCGGCGCGTCATTCCCGCGCCGCTCGAACCGGCGGTCGCCGAGCGCATCCGGCAGATGGCCGTACAGGTGTGGCAGGCGGTCGGGTGCCAGGACTACGCGCGGGTCGATCTGCGGCTCAACACCTCCGGCGAGGTGGCGATCCTGGAGGTGAACGCGAACCCGGACGTAGCGCCGGATGGCGGGTTCGCCGCCGCACTGCAGGCGGGCGGTGTCCCTTACGAGGAGTTTGTCCGCTGTGCGGTCGAGAACGCGGCGCAGCGCGCGGGCGTCACGGTGCGGAGTCCGCACCCCGTCGCAACAGTGCCGGCGGCGGCGTCCACGCCGGTCGTGACGGTCGGGCCGCGGGGCATCGGCCTGCGCTGGACCGTGTCAGAAGACCGCTCCGCGATCGTGGACATTCTGCGCGACACCGGGTTCTTCCGGCCGGACGAGATTGCCATCGGCACCGAAGTCCTCGACGAAGCACTGGTCCACGGTGCGACCGGGCACTACCAATCCTACACCGCCCTGCACGACGGGCAGGTGGTCGGGTGGGTCTGCTTCGGCCCCACGCCCTGCACGCTGGGGACGTTCGACGTCTACTGGATCGCCGTGACACCGAAGGTCCAGGGTCGCGGCATTGGCCGTGCGCTCACGGAACACTCGGAACGGCTGATCGCGGAACGGGGCGGACGCCTGGTGATCATCGAAACGTCTGGCCGCGAGGTGTACGAACCGACGCGCGGCTTCTACCTCAAGCTCGGCTACCACGAGCAGGCGCACTTGCCCGACTTCTACGCCCCCGGTGACGCCAAGACCGTCTATGTAAAAGCACTCTGATGGAACGATGTGCCGCGTTCGGTCCGGCCTCGCCGCCGCCAGCCGTACCGGCCCCAGCGAAGTAGCCGTGCCACCCGGCATTCACACCTCTCCCGCCATCCGCAGTACCGTTCGTGCGGTCTCCGCGTTGACACGGAAGCCCAACTCGTCGAGTCGCCGGATGCATGGTGCAAGGGCCTGCACCAAGCCCTTCTTCTTGGCGTCGAGGAGGATACCCAGAGTACCGCGCAACGGGATCCCCAGTGCCGACGCGACCGTTCTGCCCAGCCGGTCGTCGATGACGACGACTGGATCATCGACCTCCAAAGCCAGCGCCAAGACTGCCGCCTCTCCCATATCGAGGTCGTAGAGGAGTTGCAGCAGGCGCGGGGACCCGGACACGCGGATGGTAACCCATTCGAGGCGGTTCAGGTCCGGGACATCCACACCGGATGCACGTCCCACCTCAAGTTCGTCGACAACCGGGCGGGGAACGACGATGCGGGAAGCGAGCGCCGGCAGGACATGAAGCAGGCGGAGTTGATGCAGGTATTGCAGGGGCGAGGTATCGACAATGACCTCAGGCAAGGGCTTTCTCCTTGCTCAGTTCCTCTTCGCTCAACTTGAACGTGTCGACTCCGTAGTCAACCAGCCGGGTGAGGAAGACGACACGGGGCACTCCGGCGAGGCGGGCCGCCGCACCGGACGACAACTTGCCGAGCTCGTACAGCTTCACAGCCGCGGCCATGCACAACTCTCGCCCAGCCCCGTCGGGTGGAAGCTTCAGGGCGAGAAGGCTCTCTTCGGGAACGTCCAAGGTTATCCGGCTCATGGGCTTCAGACCTCCAAGAGACAATATGCAACAACCCACGCGACTTGCCAACCGCAACCAGAACTGCGCCCGGTGAGTTCCACTCTGCAGCACCAAGGGTTATCTTAACTGCAGCGCATCGGCCGTTGACGTCGACTCGGCCTTCCCGGTACGGGCGCTGAGAACCGCGATCCGGTAGCCGTGCGATCATTTTGTCAACCCAAGGCACCATGCAGACATCCGGCACATCCCAGAACTACTCTCTGATCGACAGCGGACGCGGACGCAAGCTCGAGCGGTTCGGGCCGTACCTGATCGACCGGCCCTGCGCCTGCGCCATCTGGGCGCCGAAGCGCGCGGCGGAGTGGCCGAAGGCCGACGCGGTGTTCTCGCGCGAGGGCGGAAGCCACTGGGATTTCCGGCGCGATCTGCCGGAAGCCTGGCAAATGGAGTTCGGCGGTCTGAAGTTCCGCGTCGGGCCGACCGCGTTCGGGCACATGGGCGCGTTCCCGGAGCACGCCCACTGCTGGGCCTGGATGCAGGAGCGGCTGCGCTCCTGGCAGGCCCGGGCCGGACGGCGCGACGCGCAGGTGCTGAACCTGTTCGCCTACTCGGGCGGCGCGACGCTGGCGGTGGCGCAGACCGGCGCGGCCGTCTGCCACCTGGACGCGTCGCCGAAGATCGTCGAGCGCGCCAAGGAGAACGCGCGCCTGAACGGGCTGGAGCAGGCGCCGATCCGCTACATTGTCGACGACGTGCGCAAATTCCTCGGCCGCGAGCGCCGGCGCGAGCGCCGCTACGAGGGCATCATCCTGGACCCGCCGAGTTTCGGCCGTGGCTCAAAGCAGGAAGTGTTCAAGATCGAGGACGATCTGCCGGGATTGCTCGAGCAGTGCCGCGACATCCTCGCGCCCGAGCCGCTGTTCCTGCTCGTGACCTGCCACACCCCGGGTCTCACACCGCTGGGGCTTGGGAATCTACTCGACCAAGCCATGGCCGGGTTCACGGGCGCCATCGACGCCGGCGAACTGGCGCTGCCGCCCGACGATGCCCAAACCCGCCCCGTACCGAGCGGCGCCTTCGCCGGCTGGACCGGGCGCCACGACGCGGGCAGTCCCTGACCGCGGCTTGCGCAGGACAGTGGCGCGGGACCTCCGGCACCGCAGCAGAGTGCTCGGGTCCGTCCCGGACCGAGCCCCTCGGCCGGGGACCGGCCGGTGCACCCTTCCTCGGCGCGGGACGCGCCGAGCCACCGCGCGCTTCAGCGCCGCCCGGCCTGGCCCCCCTCCCTGGCCGGGCCGGACCTACTCGCGCAGGTCGAGAAACACAGGCCGGCAGAACCGCGGCTGCTGTCCTGCCGGCCTTGTGCGTCTCGCGTCACGGATCCCGGGCTTTCCCCTCGTCCCCCGTTCCTACGCCTTCGCGTGCTGCGGATCGGTCTCAGCCTTGACGGCTGTGGGGGCCTCTTTCACAAACGTGGACTCGGTGCGCACCTTGTTCAGGAACGCGTTGTAGGCACTGCGGCTGATGGGCAGGTCGATAGGCTTCTTCTTGAACGACGACAGCCAGACGGCGTTCGCCAGTTCGAGCGAGCGGATGCCTTCCTCGCCGGGCGCCACGAGCGGCTCGCCGTTCAGGATGTGCCGCGCGAAATTCCGGTGGATGTTGACGTGCCCGACGTCGCCGGTCGTCAGTTCCAGTTTCACTTCCTCGGCCTTCACCGCGGCCCACATCTCCTTGTTGCTGACCGTGAATTCCGCGATAGGCTGGTTGAACTTCCAGAACGAGAGCTGGCCGTTGCGCCAGCACAGCTTGCCCTTGTCGCCGAACAGTTCGATCATCTGCCCCGGGCCCGCCTCGCAGGTCGAGGTGTACATGTAGCCGGTGCCGCCGTCCGGGTAGAACAGCATGGCTTCGCCGTGGTCCTCGACCTCGATGCGGTGCAACCGGGTCTCGCAGTTGCCGATGACGCGGTTCGGCATGCCGCCGAGGAGCAGGAACAGGTCGATGACGTGCGGGGCTTGGTTCATCATTACGCCGCCGCCCTCGCCCTTCCACGTGGCGCGCCAGCCGCCCGAGTCGTAGTATGCCTGGCTGCGGTATTCGGGGGAAATCAACGTGCGGCGGTACAGCTTGCCGAGCTCGCCGCCGCGGATCAGTTCCAGGGCCTTGATCACCGGCGGTTCGGTGCGGCGCTGGAACATGATGCCGAAGGCCACGCCTTTCTTCTTCGCCATGGCGATCATCTTGTCGGCCGTGGCCACGTTCTCGGAGAGCGGTTTCTCGCTGAGCAGGTGCAGTCCGGCTTTCAGCACCTCGATGGCGATCGGCGGCCGCACCGGGTGCGGGGTCGCGATCAGCACCGCATCGCACAGCTTCGCCTTGATCAGTTCCTTCGGGTCGGAGAAGTAGGGCACATTGTGCTCCTTGCCGACCTTCTCCGCCGTGGCGGCGCTGAAGTCGCACACCGCGCACAGCTTCATCTCCTCGACCTTCTGCATGGTCTTGCAGTGTCCTTGGCCCATGCCGCCGACACCGATCACGCCCATGCGCACAACTTTCTCGCCGCCTGCCATGATGCCGATTCCTTTCGTGTTGGCCTGACCGGTCGCGCCAGGCGTGTTTCGCGTCGCGTGTCGCAGGTCCCGCGGCCCCCCCCTTCCGCCCACTCCCCCACTCACATACTCCCCCACCGGCCTCACCCGCGGCCCAGCACTTCCTTCAGATACCGGATGCTCTCCGGCACGCCGGTCCGCTCGTCTTCTTCACCCTCGTATTCCAGAGCAAGATAACCCTTGTAGCCGGCTTTCTCCAGCGCGCGCAGGCAACCCGGGATGTCCACGTCGTCTTTGCCGATGACGCTGCGGCCCGGGGCTTTGCCGTCGGGGGTCCGTTTCATGTCCTTCACGTGCACGCAGGCGGCGTACTTGGCTGCGATGCTCGTGCCCTGCACCGAATCCTGGCCGACGGACATGTAGCGGGTGGCACGGGTCGTGACCGGGCGGCGGGTCGTCCAGGAAACGCTCCAAGTTGGACGGCACCCGCCGTCGTGACACCGAACGCGACACCGTCTGTGTCCGTTTCCCTCACGCGATGGACAGTGCGAAGATCGCCTCCGGACTGACCTCCTGGGCGAGGCGTTCCACAACCTTTGCGGGGACGGGGAGATTGGTCTTGACCAGTGCCAGCGACTTGGTCGTGCCGCGGTTGTGCGGGGCGCGCATGTCCTCAATGTTGATGTTCTCCGCTGCGCAGGCGCCGGTAACGCGCGCCAGCACGCCGGGCCGGTCCTTGTAGACCACGATCAGGTTGTGCCCCGAAAGCTGGAAGTAGAGTTTATGGAAGTCGTCGATCCGCGAAATGACGATATTGCCTTCCGCGATGGTGCCGCGGACACTGACCTGCCGGATGGGGTCCTTGCCTTCCATCAGGTCCACGGTAATGGACCGGCCGTAGCCCTTCTTCTCGTCGGCGGGGCGGACGTCGAAGGTGATGCCCTTCTGCGCCAGGTAGTCTTCGGCCTCCTGCGGATCGCCGAGCGGGTCGAAACCGCTCGAGATGCCGGCCAGGATGGGGGGGAGCAGCCACTTGGCGTACGGTTCCAGCCCGCCGTAGAAGCTGCATTCGATCCGGCGCACGCTCTTGTCCGTGCCCAGGTAGTGCCGGGCCATGGCGGCAACCTGGAAGGCGAGTTGCTGGAAGATCTCGTCCAGCCCCTCGGGCACGCCGCGGTTGACCACGTACTTGTTGACGCCGCGCTCGACGTACGCGACCAGTTGCTCGGCGGCGCGCCGCGCCGCATTGGTGTTGGCCTCGTAGGTGTTCGCACCCAGGTGCGGGAGCATGACGTCGGCAATGTCCGCCACGCTCTTCGCGCCCGGCTCATCCTCGGCATAGACATCGTTGCAGAACCCGAGCTTCTTCTCCTTCCTCGCGGCACGCAGGTCGTCCTCGTTGATGATGCCGGAGCGCGCGCAATTGACCAGCGTCGCGCCCTCTTTCATCAGCGACAGCAGGCCGCGGTTGACCATGCCGCGGGTCTCGTCCGTTTCCGGCACGTGCAACGTCACCACGTCCGACTCGCGGAAGATGGTCTCCAGGCTCGACAGGGTCACACCGGCATCCTCGGCCTTGCGCGCCGAAATGACCGGGTCGAACCCGAGCCGGCGCATGTCGAAGCCCGAGGCGCGCTGCGCCACGAGCAACCCGATGTTGCCCAGCCCGACGATGCCTAGTGTCTTGCCGGCCAGCTCGCGGCCCATGTACTTCTTCTTCTCCCACTTGCCGGCGCGCGTGGTCTTGTCGGCGTCGATCACGTGCCGGTAGTGCGCCAGGACCATGGCCAGGACCTCTTCGGCGACAGCGTTGGCGTTGGCCCCTGGCGTGTTCATCACGTCGATGCCCTTGCGCCGCGCGTACTTCGTATCGATCGTGTCGTACCCGGCACCGGCGCGGATGATGACGCGCAGGTTCGGCAGTGCGTCGATGATCTCGGCGGTCACCGGCTCGCTGCGGACAATGAGCGCTCCGGTGTCGCCGTGCGCCTTGATCAGTTCGGCCAGCGGCGTGTCGGCGTCCTGCGTGATGCTGAAACCGCGCTCTCCCAGAATCTGCTTGGCGACCTTGTCGAGCTTTGTCGGGATCAGAACGTTTTTCATCAGGCTCCTCTCGCGTCTTGCCATGCCCGGCCCGGCACCTCCCGGCCACGCCGAGGCAAAAAGGTTCATACAAGTACCACCGCGAACTGCCGTTGCCAAGCCGAAACGAAGGGAGGGATGAGGGATGAAAGCTGAGGGCCGAGACGGAGTGCATCCTGGAGCGCCCGCGTCCTCGCGGGCTGAACCCATCGCCAAGCGTACAATTGCGTAAGGCAAAGGAGCGCAACGCCGGGTGTTCAGCGTTCAGTGTTCGCGGTTCAGGAAGTCTCCCCCCCGACACCCATCGCACGAACCACGGGCTCGGCAACAACGGCGGACAAACCGGAAACGGCATTAAACGAAAGCCTGGTCTTGACGGAAAGACACGTTTCGCCCGCACAGGTCGAAAAATCACCCGCCGCATGTCACATTTTGCCGGGGAGCGTCAATACCTTAATGAAGCACGGTCACGGCGATCGAAAGGCGACGCCCATGTCAGAGCCCGGGAAAATCAGCGGCGAGCGAGCGATGGACAGCCAGGCGTTCGAAGCCCTGGTGCGGCAACACCACCGCCGGCTGCTGGGGTACGCGCTGGCCCTGGTGCCGGTTCGGCAGGTCGCCGAAGACCTGGTGCAGGAAACGTTCCTGACGGCGTATCGGGAGATGTCGCGGTTCGAGACGGACCGCGACTTTGGCGCCTGGGCCCGCGGCATTCTGCGCAACAAGTACCGCGAATGGGCGCGCCGGCAGCGCGAAATCCCGACCGACGCCGCGACGCTGAATGCCATCGACGAACAGCACGCACTGTGGGACCGCGTCGAGGCGGCGCCCGGTGAACTGCTCGGCGCGTTGCAGGATTGCATCCGGAAGCTGCCGGAAGTGCTCCGCCAAGTCGTGGATCTCTTCTACATGCAACGGAAACCGGGCGCCGAGGTGGCCAGCAACGTGTCGTGCGACGCGGCCACGGTGCGCAAACGCCTCCAGCGCGCCCGCGAGCAACTGGCCGCGTGCGTCGCGTCCGTGCTGGGCCGAGAAACGGTGCGGAGTCCGCAATGAGCCAGGACAACAGCCAACCCAAAGCCGAACCGGACCTCGCGCCCGACCCGGCGCTGCGGGCGCTCGACGGCATGCTGCGCGAACTCGCGCGGGCCGGCACCGGCACGGACGACGCGTTCGTGCAGCGGGTCATGACGGCGGTGCGGGAGAGCGACGCCGAGACGGCCACGGGGGCTGTGGCGGCGCCGCTGTCGGCTCCGCATCGTGTCTCGCAGGCGCAGCATCGGCTCGCGATCCCGCAGTTGCTGGCAGCCCTCGTCAGGACGTGGCGGGCCAACGTCCGTCCGGCATGGACCACGGGGTTGGCGCTGGCCTGCGTAGCCTTGGTGGCGGCCACGCTAGTCATCCACTGCCTGACAGCCACGGGGCCGAGTATGTGCAAAGTCATGGATCGCGAACTGCGCTACCAATTCGTCCTCGGCAGCAAACTGGGGCTGTACGTTGCCGAAAAGTACGCGGGCGCCAAAGCTCTTGTCATCGTGCCGCCAACGGTTTTCGGCGATGGCGAAAGGCGGCGGAACGCCGTTGTGGACGGGCTGAAAGAGGGCTTTGGCGGCGCCATCACGGTTGTAGCCGAGGCAAGCCCTGAACGCCCCCCCGTCACCGACAGGAGGACGACCGTTGGAGTGTCCACCGGCGAGAGTGGCATACCGGCGGACATGGCGGCTCCGCAGGAGTCCTATTTCACCGCTGAGGTCTTTGACCGGCTGGTGAAGAAGTATGCCGGCAAGGTGGACCTCGTTGTCACCACCATCGGACTGCCGCAAGACATGGCGAAGATGGAGTTCTGGCACATGTCGTCCCGCCCCAGGCTCGCACTGGCCGGTGGGTCGGTGCACGAACTCAAGAACGCGTTCAGCACCGGGGCGATCGTGGCGGCGGTGGCCTACAGCCCTTGTGCCAGATACTCCGACAAGCCTCCGGCAAGCGGTGTCAGCGAGGCTTTCGCCGAGCGCTTTCTGCTGATCACACCTGAGAACATCGAGGAAATCAGCCGGCAGTTCCCGGAGTTGTTCATGGAGTAGACCGGATGGAGGCAGCCCATGCACCCGCCTTCAATCTTCCGTTTAGTCCGTTTGGTCTATTGAGTCCGTTTCCGGAACGGAGGCCCACCATGAAGACCGTACTGACGATCGCCATGCTCGTCTCGGGTGCCGTCATGCTGTGGTCGCTGCACCGGCACAAGACCGGGTACCACCCGCTCGCCAAACCGCTGGCGTTCGTCTGTGCCGTCATCGCACTGCTCTGTGCACTGGCCAATATGCTGGTGCCGCGAGGACCGAACCCCGTGGACATCATGAAGAATGAGATGGCCTATCAGCGGATCAGCGCCGAGGCGCTCGGGGCTTATCTCGCGGACAAGTGCCCGGGCGCCCGCGCCCTGATCATCGTGCCGCCGGACGAACTCGGCTGGCGCGTGATCGATAGCGGAGCGGGAGGTCAGCCACGCCCCCTGGTCGAAGGCCTCAAAGCGGGCTTCGGCGACCGCATCACCGTGGTGGCTGAGGTGGCGCCGGAGCTGCCCGAAGCCTGGCGCAAGAGCGTCGCTGCCGTCTCGGGTCCCAGCGCAGAACAAGGGCCGATGGCCATGCCCGATGGTCCGATGCTGATGCCGGAGTTCTACCTCACGGCTGAGGCGTTTGACGCGCTGGTCGAGCGCTACCGCGGCCGGTGCGACCTGGTCGTGTCCACCATTGGCCTGCCCCAGGACCTGCGCGGCATGAAGTTCTGGCAGTCAGCCATCAAACCCAAGCTGGCCTTGGCGGCCGGTCAGGCGTACGAACTGCGCGAGGCCATCCGCCGCAACCTGATCGCGGGAATGGTGATCCAGAAACCGGGATTTGTCCCGGACTACAAACGCCCGCCGCAGGACAAGACGGAAGCCTTTGCCAAGCGCTTCCTGCTGCTGACCACCGACAACGTCGACCGCATCGCCAGCGAGTTCGCGGAGGTGTTCATCGATGGAGGGGGAAAATGAGAAGCTTCCACCATGGACAATATGAAGAGTCATGGAGGATGGAGCAGGGCAAGGCTGCAGCCTTGCCGGTTCGTCGCAGGGCCGCCGCCCCTGCTGGTGTGACTGGCTGTTGAGCCGCTGCCAGGTCGTCCGGATCGACGAACCGCTGCACGCGTTCGGTGAAGCACGGTGCCGACAGGCGCGCATCCCGGGGTTGAGCTTCCCCGACGGCATGTCCATTGAAGTCATGCGGCGGCGCGGCATTCGCGAGGCCATCGCCCGAGATGAGCACTTTGCCCGCGAGGGGTTTGTACTGCCATAGCGCGACCGGCACGCCCCCGTGGCTATGCCGACTGTGCCGGCGGCGGCGGCAGCCGCACCATAGGCTCGGTCGGGGCGTCCAGCGCGGTCGGCGTCGGCGGGGCGGCGGGGGTGTCTTCGCCCAACGCCTGCTGGTACAGCTTGTACATGGCGGTCATAACGACCGGCATGGTTACGATCACCCCGACGAGACACGCGATCAGCCCCACAAGGCCCAGGACCCAGAGCAGAATCGTCCAGAGAATGACCATGGGCTGCGTCTTGAGGAGTTCGAACCCTTTGGTGAAGGGCCGGATGCCGGTGGTCTCGCCCTTGACGATGAAGTAGATCACCAGTCCGGTAAGGGGAGAAAGCAGAATGCCGGGTATGATGCAGCAGAAGAAACCGACCACGACGACCACCGTGGCAAGCGCGTAGTTCAACAGGGACGGAATGACCACGTCGAAGCCGCTGAAGACGACACCGACCTCGGCCGTCCCACCCTCGTACTCCGTCTTGATGCCCCTGAGATACCCGACCATGAACGGCGCCAGGAGAATACCCAGGACCGCGCCGATCAGACCGCCCCCGCACGCGCTGATCATGTTGACGAACAGGGTTGGGAGGGCGAGTTTGGCGCCCACGAAACCAACCACAAACCCGAATACGAAACTGATCAGCTCCGACACCACGGTGATGCAGATCTCGATGGCCATGACGATCACCATCCCGACGATATAGAACATCGGGTTGGCCTTCAGCCTCTCGATCCCGTAGCTGATACACGCACCGATATCCATGTTGCCGGCCATAGTCTTCTCCCGCTCGGGCTTCGATCATGCAGGGGGGTGCGTCTCCCGTAGGGCACAGCGGAAGATAGAACGTCATGCGGCGTTCAGCAAGCTGTTCGTCGGTTCGTCGGTAATGCGTCAGTCGCGGGTGGAGATAAGGTCGAAGTCTGACCTGGGCTGACGCCTAAAGTGGTCGGAGCGG
>MHBL01000029.1:31211-42861 GCA_001803235.1 Lentisphaerae bacterium RIFOXYA12_64_32 | reverse complement strand
CGGACGGGGGAAAGGGAAGAGAGGGAACGAGGTGCGGCAAAGTAGCCCATGAACCCGTTCACCTGCCACACGAGGTGGCAGGGGTCTGTACTCCGCTGCCAAACTCGCCCCTCAAGTACCTCTGACCAGCGCCAAGTCCAAGTCCCTGAGCGCAGCGCAACGGCCGCTTCCTACTCGAACATCCCCGGATTGTCGGTGATGGCGACCAGGTCGACGCAGATGGCTTTGCGGGGCGCCAGCTTCAGGACATGCTCGCCCGCGGCGAGATCGAAAGCCTGCAGGCAGATCAGGGACATCGCCCGGTTGTGCGCGGCCATCGACCAACCCCACGACGTGGCGCTTCGCAGCTGGGCTTGGTCAAACGCCCCGTCGTCCACGCCGAAGAAGACGGAATTGTGCGAACCGACCGGTTCCTCCGACTTCACGCGCAGGAGGACGAAGTACTTGCCCGCTTGCGGCACACTGAACCGGTACTCGGAAGGCTCAGCCTTGGCAGGCCCGGAGAGCAGGACATAGTTCGCTCCCGATGCCGTGGGATCCGCAATGACGTCGTAGGCTTTGCCACCCGTCGGAGCTTCGGCCTCGATGTACGTCGCCCAGACGCCGTCCCGCGAGGGCTTGGTTGCAGGCACGAACTCGGTGTCCGCGTACACCATGACCGGTCGGGAGTAGCCGTTCTCCAGCCGGACGAGGATGGCACCCTTGTAGACTGCCCTCTCGGTCATCTTCTCGGGCAGGAGCGTTACGGTGAACTCCAGCGCCTTGCCCGATTCCAGGACGCCGTTCTCCGGAGCGACTCTGAACCAGTCGAAAGCCTCGTTCTTCGCAATTCGGAAGCGGCTCGAGAACGCCTCGCCTCGGACCGTCGCCGTGAAGGTCTTGGCCGGCGCAGCCTTGGTGTCCGACGCGGAGAAGGTCAGTTGGTAGCGATCGAGGCAGACGGGGATCGGGCGTGCCGGCAGGACCGCATCCGAGCCCAGTGGAATGGCGCCCATGTCGACCCGGCCGTTCTCACCGACGGCAAAGTTGTCGATCGCGACCCCGCGGCCAATGGCGTCCGACGTCTCCCGCAGCGCAAAGAGCCCGGCGCCGGCGTCGACGAAACCCGGCTGGCCCAGGACTCCGTGCACTTCTTCACCTGCTTCCCCCGTCAGTGAGAGATTGTAGTCGCATTCCGATTGCGGGCTGCCCTTCCGTCCGCGAATGGCATTCGGCCCGGCAAAAATGTTGTTCTTGGCAACGATGCGCAGGTTGTTGACAAGCTGCAGATCACTGGACTTCCCGTAGCTGGTATTGCCGAAGATGAAGGACACTGCACTCGGCCCGTTTGCGTATGACGAGGTCTTGATCGTCTGCCCGGCGAGACCCCGTTCGTCGCCCATGTTCACCAGCAGGTTGCGGAACACGTACGACGGACTCGACATGCAGCCCTGGATGCTGACGCCGCAGAGGCAACCCTCGAACTTGTTGAGGAAAACTCTGACATTGGTCTGGCCGCCGTCGATTTCGAGTGCATCATCATTGGCGAAGCACATCAGGTTGCCGTAGATGTCGGCGTCGCGGTTGAAGCCGCCGTCAACATCGAAATTCCCTGCCCCTTCTATCGCGTCATTCCAACGGTGCCGGTCGCTGCCAATGAAGTCGTTGTAACGCACCACCGTGGACCTGGGCTTGTCCATGCCCACGGCCTGGGGGCCCGCGGGATGGGAGTAATACCATGAGTTCGCCGTGCTGACCGGATCGTGGATGTAGCAGCGCTCGACCACCGTGCCGATGCTCTTGCTGACCAGTATCGCAGTGTCCCAGTTGATCGCGCCGCCACTTTCCGTGAAGTACTTGCCGTCAAGATCGAAGCGCTGCGTACCGATTCTGCCCCAGCCGGCAATGTCGCAGTTCAAAACCCTGACCTGCTCGCACTTCCTGATGGTGATGGCTTCCTTTAGGCCGCCACGGAGTGTCAGTCCGTCGAGGATGATGTACTTCGCTTTGTGAAGCTCAATGAGCGGTCCGATGCGGTCGTTCCGCAGCACGAAACCCTCCTTGGCGGTGATCTTGATCCATCCGTCCGGCGTCCCGCATTCCTTGACCACGAGCCGCCCCGTGAAGGTCGCCTCATCGAGGACGATGGTCTTGGCAACGGGGACCTCGGTTCGCCAGGTTTGAAAGCTCTGCTCAGCCAGCACCTCGCCGTTCTCGCCCGAAACAGTCAACTCGTACAGCGTGTCCTCCTCCAGGTCGACGATGCTGCCGCGATACATCCCGTCCTCCTCCATGTACACCGGCGGGAACGCCTTCAGCCATTCCCCGCCCGTCTTGCGGTAGCGCACGGGCAATCCACCAGGCCGGCTCTGGCTCTTGAAGTAGAACGAACACCCCGTGAACAGCGGGACGACTTCGAACGGCGCCACGTCCAGTTTCACATTTCCCCCGGACGCCCGGTTCTTGATGAGTTCTTCTTCCTCCGGCGTCAGCCGTTCGGCGTACCTGACGTACTCGTAGGTGATTTCCTCATCATCGCCGATCGCATACAGATTGGTTTCTACGGCACCCACCCCTTTCCAGCCGAACCGACTGCGCATGTCGACCGCGTACAGACCGGGCCGGTCAATCTCAATCGCCACCTGCTTGTCATACGGATCCTGGCGAATGAGTTTGACAGTCCCGCGGTCCGAAACCGCCACGACCTTGACGATAAAGACGGGCGTCTTGTCAATGTCGACCGTAAACGTCTTGCTGACCGTGACCCAGCCTGGATCCCCTGCCCCATCCTTCAGGAGCAGCTTCCCTCTCTCGATCGACATCGTGCCGGGCGTGTCCGCGAACTGCACCCAACCGCCCGAGGAAAAATCGTCGACAAGCTGGGCCTGAACGGCTGTGATCGTCAGGGTCAACGCTGCCAGGACCGAGCGGAGAACGTTGTTCATGATCTGGATCTCCCGACACTCCGAGACACACTCATGGCATTGCTTGAACCGATGGGTTTGCTCTCCCGGGTCACGACGGAAATATACAACCGGTGCAATAAGCGGACCAGGATCCGGCACCTTCCGACAGTACCGCAGGCGGCCCTCCGCCCGCATTCCGAGCCTTGTGCGACGTGCACGTGCCGAGAGCGGGCGGGAGGGCGCCCGCGGCACTGTCGGCCAGACGCGGTCTGGGGCGGCACCACGCCCCGCCCGCGCCGCTGCGTCTTGCGAAGGTCGAAATACAGTTCGGTGCCGAGAACAGCGCCAGCGGAACCCGCAAAATCAGGCCCGCCGCGAGGCGACCATCGGCTTGCCCTGAAGGGGCAACGTATACCAGCCCAGGGCAGAGCGATAGCGTCACCCTGGGTTCTCGCAGGGCTGTTTCAAAGTCCGGCGTCATGAGAGCAACGCACCTCGCGGCGATGATCGCCCGCCGCAGAGTGTGTGTCGCGAATCTTGAAACAGCCCTGTGGGTTCTCGTGTCGACCGGTGGCAAACGGTTGCCATCCCGGGGCCGATTCAATACCGACTCGGGTCGCACCGGCCGAAACGGACGATCGGGAACCCGAGGACACTGTTGCCGACGTGCGAGTACGCACGCGGCAACGCCCCGGCGTCAACCGCAGCGCTCTCAGCCGCCGGCGGTCACGCCCTCCTGAGTGCCGGCGTCCGCCACACGCGCCGGCGGATGCCAGGCGTGCGCCGAGAGGGGGCGGCGCGGGACGGCCGTGAGCGCGAGGAGAACCACGGCGTTGGCGCCCAGAGCCAACCCGTTGGCGCTGATGAAACCGCGGCTGCCGATCAGACGCACATGACGCACCACCTTGCCAAACCGCGGGTTCACCCACTCATGGGCAAAGAACGTCACCGGTGCGGAGTCCGCAACCGACACGTCGACGGGGTCCGCTTCGACGCAAGTGCTCTTGACGTCGGCCGTACCCGGCCAGTTCCACTCCAGAATGTTCACGCCGTACCGGACCGGGACGGTCGCCACAAATTCGTCGTCGTAGGTGATCTCGTACCAACCGAGCAGGTCGGCGGTGTCCGGGAAATTGTAGATGAACGTGTGCCCCCGGTGGTTGGCGGCGGCACCGGCGCAGGCGTGAAGGAACACCAGGCTGCTAACGTCCGCGCCCACTGCCACCGCTTGTTCAACCGGCCGTGCGCCTGAACTGGCGGGTGTGCCGACGGCGGCCGTGGCCAGAGGTCCGCTGCTTGCGAGGACGCATGTGGTCCCAGCCGCCGCCAACGTTCCGGACCGCACCGCAGGCAGATCGGCAGTGACCGACAACGGCGCGACCGTGCCGACGACCGGCACCGCAGCCTCGCCGTCCTCGATAGGAGTCGATGCGACACGAAAACTCCGGCGGACTACCGGCATCCATGCCTGGACCAGGGCCGCCGTTTCCGCCAACGGCGCCCAGCGGTCCGACCACAGCAGGTGGGCACAGCCGACGAAGTCGTACATCAGGTCCTTGCCGAAGTTGTACGCCGTGGTCGCCGACCACGAGGACACCGCGCCACCCAGGACACCAGGCTGCGAACTCCGCCGGCCGTACTCCTGCTCCAGAATCTCAGGGGTGACGTTCCCGAACACCTGCTCGAACCCGAGGGACGACAACAGTGCGTCGTTCCGAGAGTTCACCGGCTTCTTGGCGGTGTTCCAGAACCAGTTAAGGATCAGGATATCACGGGGAATGTCCTGTTCGAGTTGCCGCGGCGAGATGCTCCCCGGCAGCGGGTACTTGCGCCCGGCGGCGCTGGTCCACTCCTGGCGCGGCCCACCGTAGACCGCCTCCACCAGGTGGTCGCCCCACAGAGCCAGGCGCACTCCCTTGGCCTGCAGCCGGGTATGGATCCGCCGCACGTCGTCCACAAACAGCGCCGCGTAGTCCCCGCCCCGACAGCGCGGGCAGACATCGACCGGCATGCGCCACTCGTCGTGGCCCATGTGAACGGTACGCGGCCGCATGACTTCGAGGTACTCGTCGACCACGTCGAAGTACAACTCGTAGGCGCCCGGTGCCTGCGGGCAGACGGTGTCCGGCCACTCGGCGGCCTGGATCTCCGCCAGTTCGCGGTGGCGGGTGAGCAGGTAGTAGCTGTGCGTCAGGAACGGGATTTCCGGGATGACCTCCATGAACTGCTCCGCCGCATAGCGGACGAGACCTGCCACATCGTCTTTCTCCACCACACCGAAATCGCCGGTGTCGTGGTGCGCCGAGTCCTGAAACTCGCCGCCCGGACCACGCGGTCGGTCGCGCCGGGTGTAGTTGAGACAGCGCGCAAATTCGTACCCGCCGGCGTTCAGTTCTGGATGCCGCTCCAGACGCATGGCGGCGTTGGTCTCGAGCACAAGCGCGTTGTACTTGAAGTACGCCGCGAAATCGCGGATGAAGCGCCTGAAGAAGGCCAGGTTCTCCGTGCCCGGCAAGTACAAGCGCAAGGCCCGGAACGGCTTGTACGGCCAGTCACGAATACGCACGGCCGGAATCTCGCTCGCGACCGGATGCGCGTCAAGGATCTGGCGCAGGGACTGCATCCCGTAGAACGCGCCGCGCGCCGTGGTCCCGGCGACAAACATCCCCGCCTCCGAAATGTCCAGAACGTAACCCTCAGGCGACTCCGCCGGCGGCGTCAAACCGAGCCGGTCAGCCTCGGCCCGAACCCGCGGGTTGCGGACATCGCCCATGAGAATCTGCCGGGTGGCAGACGTGGCGTCGTTTCCGCGAACGGTCCGGAGCGCAAGCTGGCGGCGGTCCACGAGGTGCGCCGCCAGCGCGCGCGCCAGGAACAGGTCGTCCGGCGCCGGCGATTCCGGCAGTCCGATCGTGGCCGTGTCGTCGAGCCGAAAACACCCACTCCGAGGCTCCAGGACACGAGGGAACGGGTAGACGAGAGGGCGGGACGTCATGTGCATAAAGCATGATCCTCCGAACCGCAACCACGACCGACTCAAGACACCAACACCCTCCGCGGTGACCGGAACGCCAACTCCAAACCGATCCCCCGCCCTTGCCTTCAGGGCCCTATCGATGGCTTTCCCGGGGCGGGTCAAGTTTCTCGGATGTGACGGTCTTGGTTTCGCCGTTGACCCGAACAACGACCCGGCGCGGTTCCACCGATGCGATGCGGTGGGTAACCCTGTCGCCGCAGATACTCTGCATCCTGCGTGAACGCCCAGTGCTCGTAGAAATGCTGCGCGTACCAGGCGCTTGCCGGGATGTTCCACTCCCAGCCGTTGACGCCAAAGATGTTCTGCGACGTTCGCGCGGTCCAGCCACGAGTCTGGTCGCCGAACGCCTTGCGCGTCGCGATGCGGCACGGCGAGGGCGACCCGATGCTGAAGGACTTGGTCTGGAACCGCGCCTCGAAAGGCTGCCCTGTGTTCCGGCGATCCGGCACGGTCCACTGTGTGCCGTCGAGCGAACCCTCGAGCACCCACTCCTGCGGATCGCGCTCCGGCACATCGTTCGCGCTGGTGAACGAGTAGGACTCAACGGTCTGCGGCTTCGGAAGCTCCGCCTGCCACACGACGGACGCGCCCGGGTTTGTCGCCGGCTGCCGGTACCACAGGACATGATCCGGACTGCCCACGCTCTGACCCTGACCGGTAGACACAAGCGCAGATGCAGACAACGTCAGCATCGGAACGATTCTCCTCATGGGGCGTTCCCCCTTTTCCTTAATCGTACGATCGGAGCTATGCGGTCAGCCCCTGTCGGAGTCGAAACCCGCACCTGACTCCCGCACACTCGAAGCCGCGCCGCTGCGCGAGGTGCCGCCGCCGTCGACACTCTACACCCGACACTGGCCTCCTGCACGACGCATGGCCAGCCAGTCGGTGCTGCATCAGTGGCGGGTGCACGGTTGGGGATGGCTGCCAAAGTGGCGGGAGCGGCTCGCTCCCGCGGATGTCGGAGCTAGCCGCTCCGACCACTTTAGGCGCCACCCCAGGTCAAGCTTCGACCTTATCTCCAACCTTTGCTGCCGCATCACGCCATCCGCGTCAAGCCGGCACGTACGTGCCCAGCGGGCATGAAGGCCGGAGTGCGAGCGAGATGGCGGCCATGCCACGCTACGCGTTCAACTGGCGGACGCGGTGGCGGTAGCGGGCGAGGTCGAGCGGCGTGGCGTGGTTGATCGTTCTGACCGGGCCAGCGCTTTCGCCGCTGCCGTCACCACGGCAAGCCGTGACCTTGTAGCTGACGATCTCATGCGCAGCGAAATCAACCTGCGCGTCCAGATAGGCGGGAGCGGTCAGTCGTTCCGCCACCTTCTCGTAGCCGGGTGCGCCATCCAGCGCACGGTACACGTTGTAGACGACACCGGGCTCGCCCGTCCAAGTCAGCCGGATCTCCGGCAACGACACCTCAAGATCGCGCGGCGCGGCGACGGTCTTCTCGGGACGCATGCCAGTGATGACGTAGTGCCCGCCAACGCCAGTGTCGAACGCAATCCTGTCGCTTGCCTCGCGGTCAAACGCCACGCGCGAACCGGCGGCATCCGTGACCACGGCAACGCCCAGCCCTGGGTACGCGAGCCGGAGCCGTCCGCCCTTCTTCGCACGCACCTCGATGCGCTGGGCCACGCCGTCCTGCCACGCCACGGAAAGCACGAACCCGCCCCGGGCCACAAGACCCTCAAAGCGGCCACTGGCCCAGGCATCCGGCAGCGCGGCGAGAACGGCAACGTAACCCTCATGGCTCTGCAGGAGCATTTCCGCGATGCCGGAGGTGCCGCCCAGGTTGCCGTCGATCTGGAACGGCGGGTGCGTGTCCCAGAGGTTAGGCAGCGTGCGGCTGCCCAGCAGTTGGCGCAGCAGCTTGTAGGCGCGGTTGCCGTCACCGGTTCTGGCCCACGCATTCAGACGATGGGCCAGCGCCCAGCCGGTGGATTCGTCACCGCGTTCATTCAGGGTCGTTTTCACGGCGTCCAGCCAAGCCGGGGTTTCATGGGTGACAAAGGTCCCCGGGTAGAGCGCCATCAGTTGCGAGATATGCCGGTGCCGGTACTCGCCGATCTCGCCGTAGAAGTTCTCCTCCGAGTACTCCTTGATCTGGCCGGACCAGCCGATCTCCACCGGGTTGTAGGCCGCGAGCTGCTGCTTCTGCACCTGCAGGGTCGCGTTGTTCTCGCCCAGGAGTTCCGCGGCCTTGACGAAGTCCCGGCCGTTCTCCCAGATCATCTGCTGATCGAAGGCACAACCCACGGTTTGGTAGTACTTGCCCTTGGGTGTCCACGGGCCGCTGATCATCTGCTCGGGTGACGCGGAGAACGACGCGAGGTACGCGCCGTCATAGTTCCGCACGGTCTTCGTGAGAAACTTGCTCATGCTCAGCAGCGCGGGATAGGTAACGCTCCGGAGCACGGCCGTGTCACGCGTGAAATCGTAGTAGTCCCAGAACAGCTTGGTCGTCAACCCGCCCGTGCCGGGACCGGAATGGCCGCCGGGACCGGATATGCTGTAGGCGTAGTTGCCGGTACCGATGGTCCAGCCGCACTCGCCCGGTGTTTCGGTGTGGTTCTCCGGGTTGTTGGCTTTGATGTAGTCCGCCGCGAGCGCCTCCGCGCGCGGACGGAACGCCAGGTAGAAATCGGCGTACGACGTGAACAGTTCCGCCAGGTTCGTGTTGAACGCCGGCCAGTAGTTCATCTGCACGTTGATGTTGTGCCAGTAGCCGCTGCCCCACGGCGACTGGTCATGGCAGTTCCACACCCCCTGGAGATTGCAGGGCAGGCAACCGGGGCGCGACGAACCGATGAGCAGGTACCGGCCGTATTGGAAATACAGACACTCCAGGTACGGGTGCGGCCGCCCTTCGCCGTAGGCGCGCAGCAGTTCGTCCGTGGGCAGATCGGAGCAGCCTTCGCCAATCTCCAGCGCCACGCGCCCGAACAGTCCGCGGTAGTCGGCCACGTGTCGCTGCCGCAGAGTGTCGTAGCCTTTTGCCGCGGCGGCGGCCAGCGTTGCCGCCACACGTGCGCCCGGGCTGTCCGGCGCCAGTTTCTTCTTCGGGTCAGGCTCCAAAAACACGTGACTGCAGAGCTCGTAGTTCGTGCCGAGAGCGAACAGGATAACCACGGAGTCGGCGTTCGTTACAGACAGCGACGCGTCCGCCGCAGAGACGGTGCCGGACTCCGTCAGAACCTGCAGCCGCCCCTCGAACAGAATCGAGTAGTAGTGGGCCTTGCCCGAGAGGACGATCGTATCACCGTGCGCGGTCACGGTGCCGCTCTTGCCGCCGCCGTCCCCCGGCTTGATGGCGTAGTCCTTGACGAAGGGGATCTCCGGGCAGACCGTGAAGGACAGGCTGCCGGGCTTCGACGCGGTCAACCGCACGGCCAACACCTGGTCGGGGTAGGACGTGAAATACTCTCGTGTGTGGTCGACCCCGCCGCAGTTGTAGCGGCAGTAGGCGACCGCGTCGTCCAGCGACAACCCGCGCTCGTAGCCGCTGACGTCAGCATGGTCGAAGCGAATGTAGATCTCGGCGAAGTTGTTCAGCCCACCGAGGTTCCCGGGATTCTCGAGCGAGTTCTCGGTGATCTGGATGCGCTCCCGCTCCACGATACCGAAAACGTTGGCACCCATGTATCCGTTGCCGAGCGGCAGCGAGTAGCGTTCCCAACCGTCCACCGAGTCTGGCGCCGGCGCCCGATACTTCAGGACAAGCGGTTTCGTCATCCGTCGTTACTCCCTGAAGGCGGGCGCTGCCCGCAACCCAAGAATTCAGCGGTCAGAAGTCAACGGCCAGCCTGAGCTGCCCAAGCCGCGACACGTGATCGCACGCTGCGAACAAGTCGGCAGCCCAGGGCTCCAACCTCGCCGGTTCACGATGGCATGGAACAGGAAGACGCTGATTTCAGCTCCAAACGTTTGCCGGCAATGTTTTATGTCACACAAATCAGAAATCCGATCAGGGGAGATGACTGCTACATGGCTGAATATAGCAAACAAATCTCAACCTGTGCACTAGCTGCTTGCGCTTGTCTTCCCCTTCGACTGGGCTCGGCGGAAGTAGAGCAAGGCTCCCGTCTTGCTCTCCCATGCAGAGCGGCGGCGCTGCGAGGAATCGGCAAGGCTGGAGCCATGCCCTACTTCCGCCTGCGGACCGCCAGTTTCTATCGATCTGTGTGGGTAAATCTACAGAGACAGAAGGCTGTGCAATGGGCACCAGGATACGCCCGTTCGCGGTTGTGCGCCGCGGCGGGCAGTAGCGCGGGACCTCCGGGACCGCAGCAGGGTGCTCGGGGCCGTCCCGGCCCGAGGCCCTCGGCCGGGGACCGGCCGGCGCACCCCGCTTCGGCGCGGGACGCGCCGAGCCACCGCGCCCAATCACATCCCCGACTTAGCACGCCATTTCCCCGCGAGGACAAATCTACCCGCACATGTCGGTTCTTTTTGCACGGCTCGACCAACGTAAGGGTTCATGCGGGCCAAGGGACGCTGGGGCGAGGCCGTGTTCATCGAACCCGCCATAGCCTTGCGCGCCCGGGGGCCGATCGTGCAGGAACTGCAGGCCAAGTCCATACTGCGTCAGGATCCCGCCCCCGAAGCGCTCTGGACGGGGTGGGCATCTTCCGCATCAGGCAGTAAACTGATGGGATTGCCCGGCGCCACAGGACCGCCCCGCCGGCGAGGCGCACGATAAACGCGCCGCTTCACCGTCGAACGGTCGTCTTTCGGAGTAACTCATGAACACCGCAGCCATCCCACGCCTGGTCGCCGCCACGTTCGCGGTCACGGCCATCTTCTCGTTAAGCACGGCTGCGTTGGCCGAAGAAGGAACTGCGGCGCCCGCCAAGAGACCGATCATCATCCTCAAGCTCGACGACGTCACCACCCTCACCCCGCGCTGGCAGAAGTGCGCCGAATTCCTTGAGAGAGAAAATGTGAAAGCCGCGTTCGGCATCATCGGGAACGGACTGGACAATCCCAAACCGCAACTCGTGGACTGGATCAAGAAATGCCACGACTCCAGACTGATCGAGTTCTGGAACCATGGCTACCGGAATCGTACTGCACAGGATCCCAAGGGCGAGTTCGAGGAAGACGATTCCGCCGTCCAGCTTGCCTCGCTCCAGAAGACGCAGGCCCTGGCCAAGGAGAAACTCGGCATCACGCTCCACGCCTTCGGACCACACTGGAGTGGCACCAACGCAGCAACCGAGCAGGCGCTCGCGCAGGTGCCGGAATTGACCTCGGTGTTCTACTACACCAAGAGTTCCAAGGCCCGCCCCTGGTTTGTCTTTGAGCGCGTCTTCGTACTCGAAGAACCGCTGTTCAAACCGAACTTCGAATTCGTCAAGAAGAAGTTCGAGCAAGTCGCGGACAAAAAGGCATACATCTGCATGCAGGGCCATGCCAACCAGTGGGACGATCAGCGCTTTGAGCAGTTCACCATGATCGTGAAATATCTCAAGGAACAGGGCTGCATCTTCATGACCCCCACAGAGTACGTGACGTCACTGGAGAAATCCGCGAAATAGAGAGCATCGCATACGGCAGGCAATGTTTCCATGGGGGGATATTGCGGCAAGTGTGCCTCGGCGGGTGGCGGGTGATGGGGGGGGACCGCCCAATGCTACTAAGGTTCTCCGGTGCTGCGTGTCCGTCGCACTTGGCAAACGCCTCGGTATCGCGGCAAATCGTGGCCATCGGCAGCGGCATGTGGAGTGCG
>MHBL01000029.1:0-31147 GCA_001803235.1 Lentisphaerae bacterium RIFOXYA12_64_32 | reverse complement strand
CGCTTTGGCTGGAGTACGTTGCGCGGGCGATGCGCCTCAGCCAAAGCGGTGTCGCGCCGCCCGTGGCGGACTTGCCACCGCGCTCCATAGGGTGACGTCGCCGAGAACCTTAGTAGCATTGGGGGACCGCCGACCCGCTTCTTTGTGCTCATTGGCTGCGGAGAACGGCCCGCCCCCAAAGACTGGGTCGATACTCGAATTCCACCTCATGGCGACCGGGGCTGAGTGCCACCGCCTTGAAGCACCCCAACAGGACCTCAAGTTGGGCCTTGCCGCCATCCACGGCCACGCACCAGTCCTCGTCCCAGTTGTCGATGAAACACAAATGGCCCTGCCGTCCCATGTTCACGTGCAGCACTAACCTGTCCCCATCGTAATCCCTGACCGTGAGTTCGAACTGGCTCCCGGTCACCTGCGCTGCCACGTCCGCGACCACCCCTTCGGCATCCTTGTGCGCCACAGACTCGACAAAGAAGAAACGTTCCCCCCCAGCCTGCCCCACCAAGTACCTTGCCGCAGGCGAATCCTTGCTGCGCCCGAGGAAATCCGCATATCGCTGATAGTACCAGTTCGTCATCACGCCCGTCCCGAAGACGGGCCCCAGGCTGAGCTGATCGAAAGGCTCTCGCGCACACCTCAGCGCCTGCAGGTCGGTTTCACGCACCGCCAACCTGGTTTTCACAACCGTGAAGCGGGTTCGCTTACTCCACTGCGTATTGCCAATGCCGTCAAGGTCCCACAACGCCAGACCGAGGACAACACCCACCGCACACCACGCAGCCAGGGCCCGATGCCGCGCAACCCTTTCGCTGGCCCACAGCCCGAGCACGGGCAACAGCCCAAGTCCCACCACCGAACCGACGCTGGCAAACACAAAAGTTTCCGGCCCCAGTCCTTCGGGGATATGCGGATGGAACCAGGCCACCCAGTACCTGTCAAAAACTTGGTTCCTGAGCAGCACCACCTGCAGCACGACCATGCTCACCCCCACAACTACGGTAATCCCAAGCAGGCGCTTGTTCCTGGAAGAAGCCGGAAGCCCGTTTCGGTCACAACCGACCCAGGCCTCCTCAAACAAGGTATAACCGCGCGCCAGGAGCAAGGCCAGCACGGGGACCAGCAGGATATTGACCCGTCCCCAAACCCGCAGACTGGAGAACCCGGGCAGGCAATGCCAGAAGAGCTTGAACATGAGAGACCCGGCCCCGTACGACAGCGCCGTGACGAAGAGAAAGGCTGCCGTCAGCACCAGCAACCACAACCGATTCGTCCTAGTCCCGGAAACCGGCACGACGGCGTTCGCAAACGGAATCGCCACCATGATCAAACCCACAGCGCTCAGGTAGTACCACCCCTCAACCTGTGCCGCCGGCGGAAAGACCAGAGATCCAACCGTATCCGTGAAACTGAATACGTGCTCCGTCGAATAGGAGTAGGAGTGCCCACCTCTGTCGACCGTCTGGTTCAGCAGCCAGCGCATTTTCACGAAGTACGGCAGGCAGACGCCAATGGGGATAGCCCAGCCCACCGCCATCGCACCCAGGCCACGCCTGGCCGCCCTCTCCGGTGGCAGCCCCAGGGCCTCCCGGAACTCCGGGAGCAACACGATCGGCGCGTACAATCCAACGAGGAAGATGCAGTAGTAGACGAAATACGGATATCCTCCCGTCAACATCAACGTGCCCGAAGACGCGACCAACGCCGTCCCCATCGTCCGCTTGGCGCTGGACGAGCACAACGTCATACCGAGGAGGATATATGGAATCCACGCCGCCGTGTGGATCGCATTGGGGAAACGGACCAACTCTGTAACCTTGAACGAAACGCCCATCACACATGCGGCCAGCATGCTGCTTCGTACGGAGAACTGCAGACACCTCAGCCAGAGAAAAAGCCCGACAGAAAAGAGGGATACCGCAAGCACGGTGAAAACCTGGTGATCGAGTTGAGAATATCCCCCCCTGATGCCATTCCAAACTGCAAGGGCGATGTTCAGTGGATAGTAGGCCTGCGTGAAAGGGTTGGCATAGAAGGGGAACCCGCAAGCCTCCGAGGGCGACCACAACGGGATCCTGCCTTCGCTGAGGCTACTCAACAGGTACACCTTGTACACATAATACAGGCGATCAAAATCGTTGGTGATCAAATGAGAGAAGGACGCGCTCGGGAACAGATACGTCCTGAGGTGGAACAGGGGCACAAGGAAACAGATCACGCAGGGAAGCAGGAACCCCCAGCCCCTCGCCGAGAGACCCGAGACGCTCTGAAGCACAAAAGCACCGGCGCCGAACGCGACCAAGGAGGTCAGGAGCAGATACGGCAGGCCGAAGAAGCTCGGGGAATACGCCACGGCGAGGCCGAAACTCAGGCCGAGAACTCCAATGACAAGCACCACGACCGGCCGCGTGATGAGCGTCTTGAACCGCGCCTCTCCCATCTCCGAATGAATGCTTTCAGACGACATTCAACCAACCCCGTCAACACCGGACCGCCCCCCCTGAGGATAGGCTATCTGTGGGGAACCTGGACTCGGCCGTTTGGCCACGCCCCAGCATACACTGCCAACCGCGGGTGACAAGTTCCAGGAATCTTGCCCAATCGCTGAGCCACGTCATCCGGCAACGGCGGGACGGGTCTGTGAACCGCAGCACCATCTTCGGTTGTTGAGTCGCCACGCCGTGGTGACGACCGCAGTCTCCAGGGCCCTGTTGTACGGGGGGTGGATAGGGAAGGGGCCATCAGGGGGCTCAGCTTCCGCTGGACCCTTTTCGCGGCGAACCCGGCTGGCGCGATGCGGGCGATGCGTATGTCCCCCCGCCGTAGGATATCACATACGCACCCTCGCCCGCGACATCCGTGAACCGGACAAGGGCGCCGTTGCCGGAGCAGCCGTAGACATGGATTGCGTCGTCCGTCCCGACGCTGATCCCCTGAATGTAGCCGGTGAGCCCCAACGCCTCGAAGCCTTTCCGGGCCGACACGGTGTTGACAACTGCATCCGTCTCGGTATCGATGACACTGATGGAGTCGTCGTCGTCGTTCGACGCGATGACGTACCGCTCGTCGTTGCTCATCGTCAGGCCGCACGTGCCCTTCCCCGTCGGAATCGTCCGGATCACTTTTCTCGAGCTGTTCCAGGCGGGGCCGCGCATCACCGCATGGATCAGGTCCCAGTGCCCGAACGCCGGACCGTAGCAGTAGCCCGGCCCGATGTTCTCCCACTCGTACGGCAGTACCCCCCGGGCCGGAAACACGCTCCGCCCGCGCAAGTCAGCCACGTACTCGAGCACCGGAACCCATCCCGGCTTGCCAAACCCGGACGCCGTCGCCTTCAGTCCATCGAAATTCATGTAGCACTCCTGTTGCACCGAACGCAGCGCACCGGGTGACACCGTGCCACGGCAGTACCGCCGCGCCAGCGCTGCCAGCAAGTCCCGGGCTTGCCGGGCACGACAACGCCGGCTCCGCAGCACCGCCGCTCCGCGACAGGCAGGACTTTCACCGCCTACACCGTTCGCTTACGCCGTCCGATCGATGAGGTCCGCGGTCTTGACGATGGCCAGGTCCATCTGTCCTCTTACGGTGGCGGTGAAGATCACGAACTGGTCGGAACCGCAGAAACGCGGGTGCGGATCGATATGGTAATTCGAGCCCGCGATACCGTCGATGCCGGGATTGTCGATGACCTTCAGGAAGGTGTTGCTTCGGCGGTTGAGGAAATGAACGGAGGAGGGACAGCCTCGGTAGAACTTCTGGGTTGAGTCACAGATGAGTCCGTCGCCGTTGCGGGTGCCGTGGGCATGCCAGCAGTTCACCGGCCACTCGACCACCTCGACCTCGGCCGTTTCGACGTTGATGCGCCAGGTCTGCTTGCCGCGCACGGCCCAGGCGTGCGTTCCGTCCTCGTCCCACCACTCGTGCGAAAGGACCGTGGGGGTGGGCAGGAGTGGGCGCGGTGCCGCGCCCCGCCGGATCGACCACATGCGATTGGTGATCGGGATGCGCAGGCCGGTGATCGGGTCAATGTGGAACTCCTCCGCGAAGAGGACCAGGTCCGGGTCGATCGGACTGAACTGGGCGTGATTGTGATTGCGGTCGAAGCGGTGCCAGAAGCGGAAATCACTGCCATCCAGCGGCAATGTGCCGAAAACATACTGCGTTCCGAGGGCCACATCCGCGAAGAACTCCGTGCCGTCGACGGACTTGCTCAGGTGTGTTGCCAGGCGCGTTACAGTCCGGTGCCCCACGATCTCTTCAGGCAAGGAGTTGACGCATTCGGCAGCGGTCGACGGATCCGGGCTGCGCCGCCAGATGGACGCGCCGGTGGTCCAGTAGACGTCGCCATTGGCCGGGTCCACATAGGGCGAGGCATGCTGGAACTGCGTGTCCGGAAAATGGCGGACGAGCTGTTGCTCGAAGTCGACGAGCCCGAGTGTGCGGCCGTAGGATCCCGAGCCGGACGGCGGATACGAGCAGTAGAACCAAAGATAGCGGCCATTCGCGGTCATGCCGTCGTTGACGAAGTAGAATGACTGCTGTGACGGCGCCACCTTCTCCGTCAGCAGGTAGATATCCAGCCCTGTTTCCGGATTCGTCCAGGTTGTCAAGAGCTTCGATGTGGTCGGATCGATCATGATTGCTCCTTGCAAAGCAGCCGAAACACTGCCCGGTCAGCCCCCGCGCCTGGAGGCGTGACCCGTACTCTAGTGCTTGGCCGCCAGAAGTCTTCCCGCAATTCACCGAGCTGTACGGCCGGGACGGCTCGGCGACCCCACCGGCCTTGCGCCGGTGGGGTCGTTGCCTGCACAGGCAAAGGAAGTGCGGGAGAACTTCTGGCGGCCGAGCACTAGCCGGTTCTCCCACTCTTGCGACAGGGGCGCGCAAACGAAAATCGCTCGGAATGAAAACTGATAGGAATTATTGTGCGTGGGCGTCGAACGGCTGGGGAGTTGACTGCCGACGACCAGTGGTGGCGCACCGAATGTCCCACCCAACCTGTAGGCCACAGTCATCACTTCCCTACTTCAGCGGGACGCGGATCAGCGCGGCGGTGTCCAGCGGACTTGGCGAGCATGGCGAACGAGAGCAAAAGCGCCACCATGACCGCGCCGGCCACGGCGGCGGCCCAGAAACCCGGATGCCTGGACATGGCGAATGCCACCCCAGCCAGGGCGATCACCGCACCGCCAAACGCTTGTCTCGACAGAGGGAGAATGGCTGTCGCCGGGGAACAGAATCACGCTCAGCGCCGCCCCGGGAGGTCCGTTGGACCGGCCGCGGTCACTTGACGGGCTTGGGCAGCAGCACATCGCCGGTGGCGACGCCCACCAGCGCCGAACCCGCACCGGCAGCGTAGACTGGAACCGAATAGGTGGTCATGTAGACGTCGGCACCGGCACCGCCCTTGTCAAAGTACGGGGCAACCCACACGGCCTTCCCCGCCTTGACCGGATCGGCGTACCACGTGTTGTCCGCGGCCGTGTAGTCGAACATCGCACCCGCAATCTCGTGCTGGACCAACTGACCATCCTTGCGGTACATGTACGGAGCCGCAAGAACGCGTTTGCCGTTCTCCTCCTTGGGCGAAAATGCGAACGCCGCACCGTACACCGCGAGGTTCTTCTCCAAGTGCGCACGCAGGATGGGATAGACGTCTTCCGATTTCAGACTCCCGGCCTTGGTCATCTGAGCGGCCAGTTCCTGCGTCGCCCTCTCCACGTCGGCCTTAACCTTCGCGTCCTCTGGCCCGGCGGCCCCCGCGGTCGGCGCCTGAGCCCGCGCCGCAACGTTCCACAGAACCGCAACCGCCGCCACGGCCACCACGACACCCCGCGCCATCCGGAACATCATGCTCGTCATACCGACCTCCTTTGAGGATACACGACCCGACACCGTCAGTACGTCTCGACAACCAAGCCGGGAATGCATTCGAAGTGCTCCGTGTTACGCGTCAGCAGGGGCATCCCCATTCCCTTTGCCGCCACGCCGATGAGCAAGTCCATGGTGCCCATGGGCACTCCTTGACGGCGCAGTTCGGCCTCCGCTTCACCGTACAGGACCTCGAACCCACGCTGCAACAGCACCACCTCAGTCATCTCCGCGAACAACTCGACGCGATGCATCTCACGTTGCGGATTGGCTGACAACCGCGCGCCCGCCTGGAGTTCACAGAGAACAAAGATCGACAGGAACAACGGCGCCCCGCCCATCGGTTCAAGCTTGGCGGTGGCGGGGCCGCGCTCGCCGCGGCGCTGTTCACGCATCAGGTCTACACAAAATGTCGTGTCGAGGAACATCGCCTCACTTCTCTCCCTTATCGTCCAGGGCGGGCGAGCATGCCGGCGATTCGCGGCGCGCGGCGACCCGTCGGTCGATCTCGTCCAGAGTATCGTCCGCCAGCGCCAACTCGGGAAGGCGGGCGAGGAGTGCCGCCGCCGTACGCTCTGGTGCCAGTCGGCGCTTGATCACGCGGCTGAACGACTCGTTGCCCCGCTTCTGCGCGGCCAGCAATCCGTAGGCTTCCATGTCAATGGTGATGGTCTTGACAGCCATGGTCCACACTTCCTCTCACACCAAACCAAGTGCACTTACCATACACTTAACCCAAAGCGAAGGCAAACATCGAAAAGGCGCTCGGTCTGCGATTTGAGATCAGCCCTCACTTCGCCATTCCTTCTGGCGGGCGGGCTGGGGGAGCCGATTGGAGGAAGAGAACGTTCTCGTCCTGTGCGTCGAGGGCAAGAGTCTTGCCGTCGGCCAGGGAGTGAGGCGGTACTTCTGGTTGCGGGCGCGGGGGGCGTCGGGTCGGGTCATCTCGATCAGCCCGGCGGCCAGCGCCGGTTGGAGGTAGGAATAGAGGAAGGTGGGGCGGTGCGAAAGCCCCAGCTTAGCCATGATCTCTTTGGCGGAGACGGGGCCCTTGCCCATCGCCGCCAGGAGCCGGACAACTTGTTCGGTTCGTTGTTCGCTTACTTGTTCGGTCTCGGTGAGTTCCAGCAGGGCGTCGCGGATCATGGCCAGCATGAACTCGATGAACGGAGTGCACGCGACCGCCTTGTTGCTGGCGTTCAAGGCGGCGTAGTAGTCGGTCTGGTGTTCGCCGGTGAGAGTTTCGACGGACACGGCGGCGAACAACGGATTCCATCGGCTGAGGACGAGGGTTTGCCAGAGGCGACCCATGCGGCCGTTGCCGTCCTGGAAGGGATGGATGAACTCGAACTCGTAGTGGAAGACGCAACTGGCGATGAGCGGGTGTTCCGGAGTGGTCTTGAGCCACGCCAAGAGGTCGGCGACCAGTGCCGGCACGCGGTTGGCGGGAGGCGCGAGGTGGACGATTTCCTCACCGCGCTGGATGCCGACGCCGCCGGAGCGGAAGCGGCCCGGCTCGTCGACCAGTCCGGCCATGAGGATGCCGTGCGCGGCCAACAGGGCGTCGCGGGAATGGGGCGACCACTCGGGCAAGCGCTCGTAGGCGACAAAGGCGTTGCGAACCTCCTGGATTTCGCGGGGCGTGCCCAGCACCCGCTTGCCCTCGAGCACCGCCGTGACCTGCTCGACGCTAAGGGTGTTGCCCTCGATGGCGCAGGAGGCCTGGACGGTACGGATGCGGTTGCCGCGTTGCAGGTGGGGCGCGACGGGGCCGCTCCCAGCCCGCAGTCGACCCAGCACTTCGCCGATCTCCTCGACCATGCCGAGCATGGCCGGGGTCAGGCTGTAGGGCGGCCTATAGGATTCACTGGCCATAGCCCGACGCCTCCATGTTGGTGCGGATCGCCTCATCCACGCGCTGGCCGATGCTGGTCTGTTTGGCACGCGCCGCACTAGGCATGCTCATTCCGCATCCCTTGGCTGGCCGGTTTCCGGGTGCTGATTCAGCCACTCGCCGACGGCGTCCTCGTGGAACCGCCATGGCCCACCGACTTCTGTCCCGGCAGGCGCCCCTCCTGAACCAGCTTGTACAAGGTGGACCGCAAGATCTTCCGGTACTCGGCCAGCGCCCCGATTGAGCCGATAGTGAATTGCTCTTCCAGACACGGCGCAGAAGATAGTCCGGATAGGGTGGGAGGGCAAGGGATCGGGGGAATTGCGCAGGGCTGTTTCAAGATCTGGCGCCGCGTCTCGGAAGGCCACGCCTCCGCGCACACCAAGTAGGGGCGGCCTGTCCTCAGGCCGTCCCCCCCCGGCGTGGGGACACGCCGGGGGTACTCACCGCACGCGACAGTCACGAATCTTGAAACAGCCCTGGGAATTGCGTGCCTTCCCGCCCGGCGAGCCCTCAAGCGGGCCGCGAGACGGCTGACGCGGGCATACCCCGACTGCGTCCTCGGCGGCCCGGGGCGCGCCACAGGGCGGCAAGAGCCGAGCAACGCGAGACGGGCGGTCCCGAAGGGCAACAGCAGAGCGTCAGTGGAGTGGCAGACTCGTCGGGGTCGGCGCACCCCAGTTCCTGCACGAGTTGCGCCGGGTCAGGGATGTCGGCGGCCTCTTTGCCGCAGTATCATCCCATCGCCCACAGTGCTTCAGCATGGGCCCGAAGACGGCGGGTTGGTCCCACCGTTCGATGAAGGCGACAACCGCCGAACCACAGCCCCCACCGGCAAACCGAATCCCATCTTCGGCGACTCAGGGCGTCACGCCGACGTCACCACCACGGTTTCGACCCCCAGCGTCTGGCCGATCAGGCGCAGTGTTTCCGCCTCGTGGCCGATGCCGAGCGCGAAGTGGTGCGTCGGGCCTTGCGCGACCCAGCGTTTCAGGAACGTGCGCGCGTCCGGCTTGAAGAAGCCGCGCGTGTTGGTGTTGCCCGTGGCCGGGATCAGCCCGTGCATGGACTCGCCCTCGGCGATCACGAACTTGAACCGCCCGTTGTATGTCGACGAAAGGCCGAGCATCGAGATCGGCCCCGCCTTGATGTTGAACTCGACCGATGCGCCCGAGCCTGGCTTGCCGTGGTATTTCACCAGGCTGCGCAGCTTGGGCCGACCCTCGGCAATGTTGACGTGGTGCGGGCCGTCATGCCCGACGAGGATGAAGTTCTCCTTGAAGTCCACGGGATGGAACTCGGCGAAACTGCCACCGATGTCGAGCCGGTCCATGATCAGCATGGCCAGGCACGTCTTGATGTCCGACTCGCCGCACATCGGGAAGCCTGCCGCGCACAACAGCGAATTGCCGACGATCAGACTCGCCGCGAGCTTCTCCGTCTCGCTGCCCGGCTGGCCTTTGTAGTAGTACGCCAGCCCGTCGAGATTGTTCTCGTTGACGAACTTGTCCAATGCCACGGCAACGCGCGCCGCCTGGTCCAGGTCGGCGGCGGTCAGCTTCTTCGCCAGCGGGTCGGCGCCCGGATCAGGCGTGTCGAACATATCCGTGATCTGCTTGCGCTTCGCCTTGGTCTCCGCCTTGGTGACCGTGCGTTCGAGCCGCGCCAGGTCGTCGATCTCGGTCTGGACCACATGCAGGCCGAACGCGGCGGTGAACATGGTCGGGTCGCTGTGCATGTCGAGCATGGCCTCCATCGGGTGCCCGAAGTGGCCGATCCGCGCACCGCGCACGTCGTGGAGAACCTTGGCGATGTTGCACCAGCGCGCAACCTCCGCGGCTGCGACCGGGTCGTCGTGCAGCGTGCCGATGATGGTCTCGGGGATCGGCTTGCCCATGCGCGCGGCAACACCCGTGAACTCGGGCAACGAGCAGATGTTGTCGTTGCAGAGCTGCATGTAGGTCGTGGCCTTGGTGTAGTCCATGGCGCGTCGCGGCTGCAGCGCCACGAGCACGATCGGCACATTCAGTTCGCGCATGATCACGCCAAACGTGCACGAGGTGGCGTAGGTCAGCATGTCGATGAAGAGCAGGTCCAGGTCCGCCGCCTTGAGCTTCTTCAGCATCGCGTACGCCGACTCCGCATCATCGATCATGCCGAAGCTGACCGTCTTCACGCCCTGTGACTGGACCTGCTTCTCGAACACCTTCATGTACCCCATGAGTTCGTCGAGCAGTCCGGGGAACTGGCCCCAGTAGACGTCATGCCCGACTCCCACGATACCCACGGTAGCGGTTCTCGGTTTGCGTCGTTCAACGATCATCCTGAAAATCTCCCTTTTCTGAAACGTGGCTGTGTTTGGCAACCTTGGATTTGAAAACACCCATCAACGTCCACGCACGTTCTCACCCCGAATGGTGGGAACGCGGATGTCGCGCCGCCGGTCCCAGGCATCGATCTTGGCGAGCAGTTCCCGACGAACCCCGGCACACTCCGGGGCCGCGGCCAGGTTGTGCCGTTCGCCGGGATCGGCGGCCAGATCGTGGAGCATGAGCCCGTCGTCGTCCGCGAACGTCGCCGGATTCCGCGGATCGCGGAAGAGGCCCATCTTCCATTTCCCGTCTCGGATCATCACGTAACGGTCCCCATCGCGATAACCGCCCCAGACCCCATAATCGTGCTCGCTGAACACGGGTGTCCCGGCGGACTCGACACCGGTCGCGACATTTCCCGCCAGGCTGGGGAACTGCACCTGCGCCGGAACCGCCATCCCGGCCATTTCCATGAGCGTCGGCAACAGGCCGCCGGTATTGACGGGCGTGCGGACCACTGCCTGCCGCGCCGTGCCGGCACCAGCGAAGAAGAACGGCACGCGCGCCGACGCCTCGTAGAAGCTCTGCTTCTGGTAGAACCCGTGGTCGGCCAAGTGCGTGCCATGATCCGAGACGAACGCGATTAGGGTCCGGTCCAGTTCCCCGAGTTCGCGCATCGCGTCGAGCAGCACCCCGAAGCAGTGGTCGGTGCACGCCATGTACCCGTAGTAGCACTGACGCGTCCGGAGGATCTGTTCGCGGGTGAACACGTGCGCGCCGGCATGCTTCTGGAGGCTCTCGGAGACAGGGCGGGGCAGGTTCTTGAGATCGCCCGGTTGATCGATCGGCAGGTCGATGCGGCTCGGATCGATCATGGTGTCATAGGGCGCAGGAGTCACAACGGGCGTGTGGGGTGCGAGAAAACTGAGGCGCAGGAAGAACGGCCGGTTCGGGTCGCGCCCCTTCAGCCAGCGCAGTGCCTGCCGGACATTCTGCATCTCAGGTGTGTCCTCGACGGTTCCCGGGAAGCGCCCGGCGAAGAGCCATTTCCACATCTTGCCCTTGTCGTAGTGGACCACGTTGTACTCCGCCGGGTCAATGGGCACCTTGTAGTTGCAGCAGTCGACCAGCGGCCCAATGTGCACACCGCTCTCCAGATCGAAGGCCTGGCGCCGACACGCGTAGTGGTGCTTGCCGAAACTCGCGACCTGGTAGCCGGACCGCGCAAACTCCCACGTCAGAAACCGCGGATTCTCCAACGCCAGAACATGATGGTTGCTGAGGACCCCGATGGTGGACGCCGTCTGCCCGGTCAGCAGGCAGGCCCGCGCCGGAATGCAGACCGGGCTCGGCGTGTAAGCGGCGTCGAACCGAACACCCTCGTTCGCCAGCCGGTCCAGGTGCGGGGTGTGCCCCCACGCCGAACCGTAGGCACCCATGGTGTCGACGCGCTGTTCGTCGGTCATGAGCCAGAGGATGTTGGGACGTGATGGTGGCATTTTGTGCAGACCCTTGACGCGGCCACGCTATTTACGGCGGAGGACCAGGCTCCGTTCTCTGAACTACGCCTCGGCGCGCCGCCGTCCTCCACGCTCTCACGCGTTCACCGCTGCCGCCGCCTCCGGCTGCAGCTTCCACTCCTTGCGGCGCCGGAACGGGGCCTCGAACTTGTTCTTCAGCACGCCGCGCTCCTCAAGGTGCGACATGCAGGCGCGAATGCAACCACGGCCGCCGCAGATGGTCGCCGGGTGATGGAAGCTCTCCCAGCACCGCTTGATGTACGGTACATTCTCGCGCAGGTACCCCCAAACGTTGCCCGTGTATGAGGTCATGCCTTTCTCACCCTTCTCGCCGGTGTCGTTGATGATGCCGTCGATGGTGGCCGCGACTTCTTCGCTGGGCATGAACGGGTTGATCTCGCGCGTCCCGGCCTGGTAGGCGGTGGAGCACTTGCGATCGTTGATCTGCCCCCACGCCAGTTCCTTCCCGGCGACGGTGACGCGCACCTTTTCGTCTTTGCTGATCGCCTTACCGGGACAGGCCCGAACGCATTTCATACAGCCGTCACAGATCTTGCCCTCGAACAAGGGATCGGGCTCGAGCGGCGCATCGGTGAGGATGAAGGCCAGGCGTTGGCGCGGCCCGAATTCCGGCGTGAGGAACATCTTGCTGTAGCCGATCTCGCCCATGCCGCAGATCACCCCCGCAATGCGAAAGTGCAGGAAGACGTCCGGTTTCGGTTTGCCCGGCGCCACCGGCTTGCCGATGCCGCACCCGAGACGCACGCTGCCGTTCGAGTACAGGAACGCTTCGTGGCCGTTGTCCTCAATGAAATTGCCCACTTCACGCAGGACCATGGGGGCGTAGACATCGTTGATGTTCGCATACCCCATGGCCGGGTAAGCGGCGAAGTAAGTCCCCTCCTCGATGCCGCGCAGAAGTCCGCGGTGAATCCGGAACCCGAGGCCGATGATGGCCTTCGCCTCCGGCATGATGTACCTGGGATCGTACTGCAGTGGCGCACCTTCGAACCGGTCCATCGACCCGATGCCGACAATGTCCGCACCACAGTTCCGCGCCACGTCCTTGACCATCTGTGAAGTAATCATCGCGTGTCTCCTGTGTCGAGCGTCGAGTGTCGAAGCGACATTCGCACCACCCGCTCTTCTCTTGCCTTCCCCCTTCGGCCTAAACCCCTATTGGCGCGCCCCAAACACCGCCTTCACCGCCTCGACGTAGGCGGTGCCCGTCCGCTCCTCGGGCAGAAGGTAGCCGCCCTCGGTCCACTCGTTCCAGCAATAGATCAGAACTGCATGGGGTTGCTTCGGGTCCTTGGCGACGTGATCGGCGGCGTCCTGCAGCAGTTCCCGAAAACGCTCCGACGTATTGTCAACCACCACCGGCACGTACGGGTACTCGTTGGCGGGGAATGGCCAGGGCACTTCCGTGCGGCAACGCGGAGTTGGGTCCCAGGCCATGGACACCACCGGCATGTACGGAAGCGTTGCCGCGCCCATCCTGCCCCACAGGCGGCGGTGCGCGTCCATGACGTCCGCGTAGCTCTCCGTGCCGTCCGGCCTGGCCTTCCCCGCCGAGTGCACGTTGTACGTGCTGGTGCTGAGGAATCCGGCGTCCTTGAGCACGGCGGCATCTGCCGGGTTGTTCGTCATGCCGCCCCAGTGCATGCCCGGCAATCCGTCCTTCCGCAGGCGGCTGTCAATCGCGTCAAAGAGCTTGCGCGTCGTCTCCGGCCCGCCCAGTTCCTGGACCAGCCGTGTCGCCTGGTAGATGTTGAAATACAGCCGCCCGTCGACCTGCCAGTAGTTCGGCTGCCGGAAGTAGTGCTCCACGCAGTAGTCCACGACGCGGTTCATGTCGCGCACCGAATGGCGCGACGGCAGCCACGTGGTTCGCGGTTTGCCGAACTCGGGGCAGAACTGGTCCTTCCGGTCGTGGTTTGCCCACATCAGGCAGAACGCCATGTCCTGCCGATTCGTGGCCCCGAGGAAGCCCTGTTCCAGCGCCTCCTGCATGTTCCGCACGCCGCTGTACCAGTACCAGTCGTACATGAATACGTCGACCCCGTGGTTGACCGCAAGCTGGATCTCGCGCTCGACCCACTTCGGATCACTCTCGTCGAAGTAACCCCAGACCGGCTTCTTCGGTTGCTGGTGTCCGGGAAAGCGTGGCACCGCGGCCTTCAGCCCTTCCCACTCTGTCCACCCCTCGCCCTTCCACGCCGTGCCGTGGTCGTAGTTGTGCCAGTGCGGGTAGTAGACCGCCACCACGGTCGGACGTCCAGAACCGTTCTTCGCTGACTGAGAAGCTGACATCTGTCTCTCCTGTTTCTGCCCTGTGCGCGCAACAGCATCGGGCTGACGTTGGGAATCACTTGCTCGTGTCCCCATACTCCTGCACGGTTTCGACCATGGCCAGGTAATTCTCGGGCGGAACCGAATCGATGATCGAGTGGCTCGACCCGCAGACGTAGCCGCCGTTGCCCGCGAGCCGCTCCAGGTGCTCGCGCGTGTCGCGGCGCACCGCGTCGGGCGTCCCGAACGAGAGCACGCCACCCACATTGATGTTCCCGACCAGCGCCAACCGATCGCCGTACTGACGGTGCACGACGTAGATGTCGTTGACCGGCGGCTGCAGCGGGTGCACGGCCTCGACACCCCACTCGACCAGGTACGGCAGCACCGCGCTCTGGTCGCCGCAGCAGTGAAACAGCACCGGCCTGCCGGTTTCGTGCGCCGCGTCGACCAACCGCCGCGCGCGCGGCGCCCACAACTCCGCCAGGTGCTGCGGCCCGATCAGTGTACCGGCACTACCGCCCACGTCGTCGCCGATGTAGTAGAACTGGAACGGCAGGTCCGCCACCGCCGCAATGACCGCCGTGTAGTGGTCCACGAATCGATCCATGAGCCGTGCCGCCAACCCTGGATCGTCGTAGAGCAAGTACATGAACGACTCGATCGAAACCGGCCCAAGCACCATGTACGCCGACGTCAGCGGCCCGGTGATGCAGGCGCAGACACCCAGCCGGGTCCCGGCCACAGCCTTCAGGCATGCCTCCAGCCGTTCGCGGGCCTGGTTCGGATCGGGAAACTGCATCCTTTCGGCATCCTCCGCGGACCGCACCGATGCGTTCGGGATCCGGGCGTGCAACGGGCACGGCATGGCGTCCTGCCCCACGGCGGCGAGCGCCTTCGCGCGCAGTTCCGGGGCCAGGTCCCACAGGCTCTTGTCGGTCGCGACACCGAGCAGGCGAGTCAGCGCACGCGCGCCGATCACGATCTCGAAATTCGGCACACTGTCCGTTGCTTCGTGCCGGAACGCCGCGAGAAGTCGGTTGATGTCGGGAGTACGCATGGTATAGCCTCGCATCACCAGGAGATCACCAATTCGCCGGAGATTCCATCGGCTTGCAGATAACCGCCGAGTGCGTCGCGGTTGACGGCAAAGGCCGCAAAGTCACCGACAAGATATGGACGCACGCCGTTCCTCAGCATTCGGACTTTGCTTTCCGTCCCGGGCTCGTGATAGAACCGAACGGTCGCGTTCACCAGGCCCGTTACGACCAAGCGCCGCTTCACGCCAACCATCTCGGAGCACACTTCGTGGCACGCGAGGCGACCGTTCTGCGCCTGGTCGACAAACACGCGGCACTCACGGTGCCACGCGCGTGGCATGGTGTAGCGCGTTTCGCCGTTGCACAGTCGCGTCTCCAGGCCGAGCAGGAGCGGGGCGCCTTGCGGGAATCGCAGGCGAATCGCGCTGGTCGTGTCGGGCGTGAATCCGGAGAAGAAGAACCCGCCCGCATGCCGGGCGATGCAGGCCATGGGGCTCTTCTGGGCCGGCGTGTCTTTCTCAACCCCGATGCAAACGCCGAACGCCTGCAGTGCATAGCGCATCAGCAACTCGCCCGGGAAGTACGTTGCGGGGTTGAACGGCACCAGGAGATGCCCGCCCGTCTTCGCAGGATCGCAGGCAACCGTGCCGCGCACCCACACCGCGCTGCCGCCGCGCCACTCGGGCCGCGCACGCGCCATGGCTGCCACGCGGGCCTGTTGCGCCAGGGCCGCCACGGCGAGAACGGTGGTGCCCGGATCCGCAGGGTCGGCAACGACGCCATCCATGCCCCCGGCGGAGAAGAGGCCGGGATGATTGAGACGCGCGGCGTAGGGCTGTTCGCAAAGTGTGTCGCCGTCCAATTCCAGCTTCAGATCGAACTCACCGGTGAGAGGTTCGGCCCGCGCCAGGTTCAGGAAATCGAGCAGTTCGGCATCGGCGTGGGCAACCGGCCCGTAGATGAGCAACCGCCCCCCCGCGCGAACATGGTTCAGAAGTGCAGCCTGCCAGGCACTGCCCGCCGCCGGGACGGGACTGACCAGGACTGATTCTGCGAACTTCGCCGCACTTCCCGCCGTTGCAGCGATGAGACTGCGCGTGCTGATGACGGTGTTCAGCGGCAGACCATGGTTGATCGCACCGCGCATGAACCAGTCGCCGAAGAACACCTCCTCAATGCGACTGGGTGTCCCGAACGTCCACTCGTGATACTCGTCGAACGGGTAGACCCACAGCAGCGGTCCGGCCTGGTCCGGTTCGTCGCGTTTCCCAGTCAGAACGTGGGGAATAACCTCGTTCGGAACCTGCTCGGGCATGTTGCCGTAGGAATCGTCCGCGGTCAGGAACAGGATCGAGGTCGGCGTCCGTGCGGTCCCGGCGGCATCAATGCGGGACACGGACAGCGGCAGGTAGATGTCGTGCGGCTCGCGTTCGTACCGGTCCAGCCAGGGGCTGTTGAGCCACCACGGATCATGCGTGTAGAACCGGAAGGGAAACGTGTCGCCCGGAATCTCCGCGATGTGCGACATCCAGCCGACCAGTTCCAAACCAAAGTCGTAGTTCAGAGCGGCCCAGGGCGAGTTCGGCGGGGGCTCCATCCCATACCCGCCCTCGTAGATCTCCCGCAGCGGCACAGCGTCCGACGACAGATCCATGCCGGTCGATAGGTTCGTCCCGCGGGTCTCGATCGGAATCTTGGGGCACTCGGTGCGAAACAGATCCCAAAACGCGAGGTTCTCGCGCCTGACCTCGTCGCAACGCTCACTGGAGAACCGCTGACCGTCAAACACGGCCCCGCGCAATCCCCAGGTTTCCAAGCCAAACCCGAACCCGTTCGAGAGCCACAGGTAGTCAAACCCCATGTCGTTCAGGAAGAACTGGCACTGCCGCCCCAGGAACGTCCCGAACGGCGTGCCCTCGGGAATCCCGGTCGGAAATCCGGCGTACCGGGTCGGGTCCGCGTGTAGCGTAGCGTAACAGCACGCAAACCCGGCCGTGCTCGTTGTCTTGCCCATGCTCAGTTCCGGATGGCGTACGTACTTGAACGCGGACTCGGCAAACTCCGGCCCAGGATCAAAGGTTTCGCCCACCCGAACCGGTTTTCCGGTGACCGCACCGCCCACCTCCTTGACGATCGCGATCAGGCGCTTGAGCCAGCCATAGCTGAACTCGGGCGGTTGCTCCATGTACAGATAGCGGCGGCAGTGGATCCCACGGCCTTCCGGGTCGTTGGGGTGCGGCGGCCGGCTCGCATTCGCACTGCCCAACCACTTGGCCCACTCAAAGCGCGCCTCCAGGTCCCGCCGGTACTCGAGAATCTCCGAACCGTCCGCCGCCCAGAGCAGCACGGACACCATGTCGGCATGACGACACAGCGGCCACCATTGACGGAACAGCTCGCGGCACACGTTCCGGGCCGTCGCCTCCGACGTGTCCTTGAACGGCTTGAGGCTCATCTCGAGCGTAACGTTCTTCAGTTGCATCGCACCTTCCTCTGCCCCCTGCCCCCTGCCCAATGAACACCGAACACCGCCCCTCCCCCGTCGCCTCACCAGGAAATCATCACGTCGCCGGAAACGCCATCCGCCTGCAGGTAGTGCCCGAGCGCATCCGTTTTCTCGACGGCCGACAGGAACTCGCCCGCCAAGTACGGGGACTGCGGATTCCGCAGCATCTTCACGCTGCCCTGCGTCCCGGCCTCGTAGTAGAACCGCACCGTGGCGTTGCGCAGCCCCGTCACCAGGAACCGCCGACTCACCCCGACCATGCCGGAGCAGCGCTCCATGCACCCGACGCGGCCGTCCTCGCCCTGCTCGATGAAGACCCGGCACTCGCGGTGCCAGGCGCGCGGCAGGTTGTACTGCGCCCGACCGCCCTCGACCCACGTCTCGAGGTTTGTCAGCACCGGCGCGCCCTGCGGGAACCGCAACTGCACCGCAGTCGTCGTGTCCGGCGTGAAACCGGACAGGAAAAAACCGTTGCTCCGGCGCGCCACGCACAGCATGGGGTTCGGTTGCTCCGGGTTGCGCTTCTCGGGCGTAATGAAGATCCCGAACGACTGCAGGGCCTGCCGCATCATGGCCTCAGCCGGATACGTTTCCGCGGGGTTCAGCGGTACCAACAGGTGCCCGCCGGTCCGCTCCGGGTCGCACGACACGGTCCCGCGCACCCACGAGATCCGGCCACCGTTCCACTCGCGCAAGCTGCGGGTCCAGGCCACGACGCGCGTCGCCTGGTCCTGACTGACGGCCGCCAGCAGACACGCCGGCACGTCCTCGATGTTCGCCGCCACGGCCTCAAGCCCGCCGGCGCTGAGCAGCGGGTGATGCACCAGGCGTGTGGCCATGGGCCGGTCCTGCACGTGATCGCCCTCGAACTTCAGCGTCAGTTCGAACTCACCGGACAGCGGCGCGCCAACCTTCAGGTTCAAGGTCTTCAGCAGCTTGGCGCTGGCGTGGCGCAGCGGCCCGTACAGCAGCACCCGCCCGCCGCCGGCCGCGAACTGGAGCAGAACCTGCTCCCACGCGCTGTCCGCTTGCGGCACGGGACTGACCAGTGCGGACTCCGCGAACGCGTCGCGATTTGACGCCAACGCAGTGACTGCATTGCCGGTGCTGATGACCGTGTTCAGCGGCAAGCCCTGGTTCACCGCACCGCGCATGAACCAGTCGTTGAAGAACACCTCGTCGATACGGCAGGGCGTGCCGAACGTCCAGTCGTGGAACTCGTCAAACGGATAGACCCACACGAGCGGCCCCGGCCGGTCCGGCTGATCACCGCGCGCGGCAAGGATGTGCGGAATCACCTCGTTCGGGACCTGCTCCGGCATGCGGCCGTACGAGTCGTCAACCGTGAGAATACTGAGCGAGGTCGGCGTGCCCACCTCGCCCTTGCCGTCCAACCGCGCCACGGACAGCGGCAGGTAGATGTCATGCGGTTCCCGGCAGTAACGGTCGAACCACGGACTGTTCAGGAACCACGGGTCGTGCGTGTAGAACCGGAACAGGAACCCGTCGCCCGGCAGTTCGGCGATGTGCGACATCCACCCGGTCAACTCGAGGCCGAAGTCGCTGTTGATCGCAGCCCACGGCGAGTTGGGCGGCGGCTCGATGTTGTACCCGCCGCGGTAGATCTCGCGCAACGGCACGGCGTCGGAGGACAGGTCCTTGCCCGTGCCGAAGTTCGTGCCGCGCGTCGCCAGCGGTACGTCCGGGCACTCGCGCCGAAACGCATCCCAGAACCCAATGCTCTTGGCGCGGACTTCGCTGACGCGGTCAGTGGAGAACCCTTTGCCGTTGAACACCGCACCGCGCAGTCCCCACGTCTCGAGCCCGAACCCGAATCCGTTCGAGAGCCACAGGTAGTCGTAACCCATGTCCTTGAGAAAGTGCTTGCTCTGGCGCCCGAGGAACTCGCCGAACGGCGTGCTTTCCGGGATCCCGTTCGGGTAGCCGGCGTAACGCGTGCTGTCGGCGTGCAGCGTCGCGTAGCAGCAGACGAAACTAGCTCGGCCCATGGTGCCACCCAGGCAGATCTCGGGGTGCCGCTCATACTTGAATGCGGACTTCGCAAACTCCGGCCCCGGATCGAACGTCGCGCCCACGCGGATCGGCTTGCCCAGTATCGCCGTGCCCGTTTCCTTCAGCACCGCAATCAGGCGCTTGAGCCAGCGGTACGTGAACACCGGCGGCTTGTCCATGTACAGGTACGGATGCTGGTGAATGCACTGGCTGTTCGGGTGATCCGGCGGCGCCTTCTCCCCGCGCGGATTGGCCACGCCGATCGTGTAGGCCCACTCGAACGTGTCGTCCAGGTTGCTGCGGTAGTCGAGGATCTCCGACCCGTCAGCGGCCCAAAGCATCACGGACACCACGTCGGCGTGCCGACACAGCGGCGCCCACTGCCGGAACAACTCGGTGCACACGGCGCGAGTGGTCGCCTCGGAATCGTCACGGAACGGTTTCAGACTCATCTCGAGTTGGACATTGCGGAAATTCATGGTTGGGCTCCAGGGTTGGGAAAGAGGTTTCAGGTTTCACGTGTCAGGTGTCAGGCGGCGATGGTCTCGAAGATATCGATGATCCCGATGACCTCGATTCCTCAATTATCCGCCAGATGTCAGGGATGTCAGCGAGGGACGGAAACCCGCTGGACCGTGACTGACGGTGGACGCGGGTCGGCGGACGGAAACGGACGCGGCGTCCGCCCCGCCGAGTGCTGCGCTCATACGGGCAGCGGTGGAAATGACGCTGGCGCGCTGCCGCTCACGCAAGCCGTCGTTGAGCCGTGCCAGAGGCGCGCTGCACGCCAGCGCCATGGCGACGTGGCCGGTCGCATCGAACACCGGCGCGGACACCGCGCCAATCCCGCTGCCGCGCGCGTTGCACGTCTCCGCGTAGCCTTGCGCCCGAACTTGATCCAGGATCTTCAGAAGTTGCGCAGCGTTCTTCGGCATGTTCTGCCCTGCATCGTCGGACTGAACACGCTCGGCATAGCGCTGACGGAAGACCACGTCCTGGTAGGCGATCAGGACCAGTCCGGACGCCATGAAGTGGGGCCGTTCAATGACCTTGCGGGCGTGAATCACGGCCAGGGCGTGCTCCGCCTGCTGCCACTCCAACACGACCGCCTGATCCTGCACCAGCGTCAACGCCGCAACCGTCTCGCCGAATTCCGCAAACAGTTCCCGCACGAACGGACGCGCGAAGTCCGCCAAACGCGTCAGGCGGTCCGCACCGTCAGCCAGCCGCAATGCCGCCAACCCGACACGGTACCCACGCGCCTGCGCGTCGAACTCCAGAAACCCGTGCGCCTGCAACGTCTTGAGCAGACTCTGAGCCGTCGGCGGCTTCAGCCCGGTGGCACGCGCCAGTTCGCGGACACCCACCCAGTCGCCATGCCGCGCAACCTCGTTGAGTAACACCAAGGCCTTATCGACGGACTGCACCATTGTTCCGTTTCTCCGTACAGCGTTCTGCTTAACGGAACAATACACCCGGCGCGCGAATGCGTCAAGCGCATCGGGACGGAAAAGAACACGCGCGGGAAAAGACCGGGAGAGCTGAAGCTGCGCAACCCTGCCGCCCTGGCGGGGCGGCGGAGGGCGGCGGGGACGTGCAAGTGGGCGCATGTCCGCTGTCCCGTGCGGTGCGCCGAAGGCATTGCCGCTGCGGTAAATGTGGAGTACATTTGGGTACCGTGATGGCGACTGTCCAGAGATACTTGGGAGTCTTGCTTTGACCACCAAAGACCTAATTGCGGAAGTAACGTCACTTCCCGTGGAAGAGCGGGCCATCGTGGCCAACTCCGTCCTGCGCAGCCTCAATCCGCCTGAGTCCGATATCGATCGAAAATGGGCCTCCGTGGCTCACCGCCGGTTGGGTGAACTGCGCTCCGGGCAGGTGAAGCCTGTACCGGGCGAAGAGGTTTTCGCGCGGGTCTGGAAGCGATTCCAGTCATGAGCTATCCATTCCACCCGGAAGCTGAGGTGGAGTTCCTCAAAGCTATCGACTACTACGAGGCCTGCGAGGAGGGGCTGGGGCACGACTTCGCGGTGGAGGTGTACTCAGCCGTCGAACGCGCCGCGCGGTACCCCAAGGCATGGCCCCGTCTGGACGAAGAAGTACGGAGGTGCCAGACGGAGAGATTCCCCTACGGCATCCTGTACGCTGAAGCAGCCGACGGGGTTTTCATCCTCGCCGTGATGCATCTTCACCGAGATCCGGACTACTGGCGGCACCGGGGCAGTTCGACAGCCACCGCGAAGCACACGCCAGAAGGGTGAAACGACGAGTCCAGGCCTCGCTCACCTGCGGTGCAGTTCGTGCAGCAGCTCACCGGCGGTCCCGACCATCTGCCCTTCCGTGCCCGGCGCGACTTTGGCCCATCGGCAGAGCCACGTCTCGTAGCCGCCCTCCTGGATGGCCGCGTCAGTGGGGCAGTAGCCGAGACACCCGTTCGCCAGTTCGACGGTCATGGTGCGTGCGAACGGCGACTGTGCCTTGATTTTCAGTCCGTAATCCGCGAAAATCTCGCCCGGCAGCGAAGCGATACCGAGGTCGCCAACGCGCATGCAGACGACAGGCGCCGGCTGCACCACCGGTTCCTTCGCCACCTCCAGCGCCTCCATGGCGTACAGCCACTTGATGTACTCCACCTCGCTCTTCTTCGGGAGCGTCTGCCGTGCCGCGTCCAATTCGGCCGGCGTCGACTCGCGCCGGCGAAACGGGACCATCCGCCGCGCGGCGCCAAGGACGGGCGTCGCGTCAAAATCGCGAATCTGCTGCCAAGCCGCGTAGACGCGCGCCGCCACGACATTCCCGACCCGCTCGCACTGGTACTGCGGGTGCGGCATGGGCGGCGCCGGCCGCGTAAAGTCGCAGTTGTTGATGTCCCCGCAACAGCCGTTCGCCATCATGGCCACGAAATCGCCGCCGCCCAGGCGCTGCAGCGCGCGACTGAACGCGCCGAAGTAGTTGGCCGAAATCGTGTTCGCCGCCGGACTGCCCACGTAGTGCAGCGAGTAGTTCGCCATGGCCGCAATCGGACGCTCGCTGTCCTTCTCCACGACCACCATGATCGCCGCCTCGGGATCGGCCGGACCGGCCGGCCGCAGCATGTCCGGGTTCTGGAACCCCGGGTTCATGCGCACCGCCCCGTCCTTCATGTGCCAGCGCCGGTTGTGCGTCTCTTCCGGACAACTACCGGACGCGTGCCCCACGCGCGCCGGCCGCAGCCGGTTCCACGCCAACTTCACCGCGTCAGCCGCCTTCTCCATGGCCCACTCGGTGTACGCCTTCTCCTGCGGAATGCCGGCAATGTCCATGGTCACCGGGCCGTAGTGCGTGTGCGTCGCGGCAATCAGGATGTTCTCCGCCGGGATGCCCGTCAGCGCCGCCGCCCGTGCCCTCGCAATGTCGACGTGTTCCTGGTAGCAGGCGATCAAGTCGCACACGACAATGGCCAGCGCCGTGTCGTCGTTGCGCAGCACGATCGCCTTGGCGAACAGCTCGTCGGCGATATCGTCGGCCAGGCGGTCCGTCAGATACCCCTGCATGTGCACGCCCAGCTTCGGCGTGATGTTGCTCGTTGCCGCGCCCGCGTGAAGTTGTGTTGCCATGGTGTGTCTCCTCGGTAACGGACGAAACGAACCCAACGGACGGATCGGGCGGTTCGGGCGGTTCGGGCGGACCCGGACGCGGGCCGGTCCGCCGACGGTTCTACTCCACCAGCACTATGCCCTTGAGGCAGCGGCCGCCCTCGCGTGCGACCGTCTCGAAGGCGGTCTGTATCTCGGCCAACCGGAACCGGTGCCCCGGCCCGGGCACCAGATCCTCCTCGGCAAACGCGAACCGCCCCGCCGGCGACAGCGTCACCAAGCGAGTGTTCATCGTCCTTCTCCTCCCCGACAAGATAGGCGACTTCCTCCGCGGCGCAAACTGCGGCTCTTCGGTCAGGCATGGACATCGCGCCAGACAGACCGTGGCGCTGCCCCTGAAGCGTCAGTGGCAGGTGGAACAACGACGCGCTGGCCCATGCGTGAGACCCCCGTGGCCTTGTGCCACGGGTGAATCGGATTCGCCCGCCAAACGTAGGCGCCCCCCCCCTCTTCCCTTTCCCCCGTCCGCCGGCGGCGGACGGGGGAAAGGGAAGAGAGGGGACACAGTGCGGCGTAGTAACCCAATGAACCCGTTCACCTGCCACACAAGGGTGGCAGGGGTCCATGCTCCACCCTTTGCTCCCATGTTACTCGCTGGCTGCGGTAGAGTGGCCGGAGCGGCTCGCTCCGGCACCCGCGGGAGCGACGTGTCACGGCGAAGTGGTTACACGAAGCCGGAGCCGCTCCCGCCACGTTGCCAGAACGCCCCGGACAAACAGTGAGTAACGCCCACACATGATCGGGCGCATCCGCCCGGGGGGCGCTGACGCATTACGCGCTGCCCCATCCATGCACCTTGCTTTCGTCTGCGCCGACCCTATATTCGGACGCCCGCAATCGGAGGGATTCAGTCAGAGTCACGGGAACCCCTTCACGGTTCCCGTCATCATCGAACGCGTTCCCTGGCACAAAGTTCATGCTGGCTCCCAACTCGACGAGTCACAGGAGGGACAACGTATGCCCAAGCGTCACATGGCAATGATCAGCGCCTGCGTTCTGACCGGAGTGCTGGCGACGTCCGCGGCGCGAGCGGCGGAGAACATCTTCCCCGATCCTGGATTCGAGAAGAGCGGCGTCGAGGGTGTAGCGCACTCGGGGCAACGCAGCGGGCATCTGGCGCAGAAGCAGCGCCAGCACTGGGTCTGCATCGAAGGCCGCCTCGCCGTCGAGCCGTTCGCCACCTATCGCGCCACCACCTACGCCAAGGCAAAGGTCGGCGCCGGCACCGCATTCGCCCTGTACATGTATGCCTGGAACTCGTTCGACTGGGCGTTTGCGCGGTCCGTGGCGCTCAAGACGTCCGACGAGTGGCAGAAGGTCGAGATCACGTTCGTCTCGCCGGACAAGGCCGTGCAGTTCCATCCGCTCGCGTTCATCGATGCGGTTGATACCGAGGCGTGGATCGATGACTTGACGGTGGAACAAATCGCCACGCCGGCCGACACCATGGCGCCGTTACTCGCCAGCAAAGACCCGAGCAAGGAGGAACGCGAACTGCTGGCGCGCTACTTCGTCTCGCGCCATGAACCGGACAAGGCGCGGACGCTGATGGACGGCGCCGCCGACTACACCAAGGCTGACATCGCCTGCCTGCTGGCGAAAACCACCGCCGACCCGGCCGAGCGCAAGCGCTGCACGATCGAGATGGTCGCGTTCGGCGGGCTCGGGTACTCGAACGGCACGGCCCGGTTCGCGGAACTGACCGCCGGCATGTCGACCGAGCAGCAGTTCGATCTGTATCGCGCCGCGCTGACTGCCAGCCACGGCAGCGCCGCCGCGGGCAAGGCGTTCGGCACGGTCATCGATCAGTGGTTAACCAATCTCAATTCCGGATTGACGTGTCGCGAAGCGGAGACGAAGTTGAAGGACATCGACGTCAGCCTGGACGCGGCGATTGCCGCCGCTGGACCCGGGACAGCCGCCGCAAAGGAGATCGACGCCATGCGAGAACGGATCCAGACCGCCCGACAGACCCTCGACCAGCGCCGCGCCGCCCTCGGCAACTGCACCGTCAGCATCGGCGGTGCGAACGTCGCACCCGCCACCCACGCCATCGTCATCCCGGTCCAGTCCACACCGCAGGAACAGCACGCCGCGAAGGACCTGCAGCGGCACTTCGAACTCATCACCGGCCAGGAAATCCCCGTCCTGCCCGAGACCGAACTCGGCACGCGCACGCCCATCGTCGTGGGCCGCTGCAATCTGCTCGAAAAACTCGGCGTCGCCGTGGACTTCAACAAGCTCGGACTCGAAGGCATGGTCCTGCGCACCGCCGGCCCGGCGCTGGTGCTGACCGGCAACCGCCGCGGCGTACTCTACGCCTGCTACACGTTCCTGGAGGATTCCCTGGGCTGCCGTTGGTTCACCGCCGACTGCGCGACCTGGCCGACCTCCGGTGCCATTACCGTCCCGGAACTGAACCGCGAGTACGTGCCGCCCCTGGAGTACCGCGCCACCGACTATCCGAACTCGCGCGACGCCGACTGGGCGGTGCACAACAAGATCAACGGCACGCAGACCCGAATCGACGAGAAGCGCGGCGGCAAAATCGATTACCGCGGCTTCGTCCACACCTTCAACCACCTCGTTCCGCCCGAGACCTACTTCGTCTCGCACCCCGAATACTACTCGGAGATCGACGGCAAACGCGTCGGCCCCGATCACACACAGCTCTGCCTGACCAACCCCGACGTGCTGCGCATCGCCACGGAGACCATCCGCACCTGGATGCGCGAGTCGCCCACCGCCACCATCTTCTCCGTCTCGCAGAACGACTGGCACAACTACTGCCAGTGCGCCAAGTGCACGGCGCTGGCCGACGCGGAAGGCAGTCAGGCCGGGCCACTGCTGCACTTCGTCAACGGCATTGCCGACGCGGTCCGTGACGAGTTCCCGGACAAGATTGTCGACACACTCGCCTACCAGTACACGCGCAAGCCGCCTAAGTCGGTGCGGCCACGGCCCAACGTCGCCGTGCGGCTCTGCAGCATCGAGTGCTGCTTCGCGCACCCGCTCGAAACCTGCGAGGCCAACCGGACCTTCGTCGAGGACATCCAGGGCTGGCACCTGATCTCCAACCGCCTCCACATCTGGGACTACGTCATCAACTACGCCCACTGCGTCATGCCGTTCCCCAACCTGCACGTGCTCCGCCCCAACATCGACTTCTTCATCCGCAACGGCGTCACCGGCATCTACGAGGAAGCAAACTACTTCTCCAAGGGCGGCGAACTGGCCGAACTCCGTACCTACATGATGGCCAAGGCGTTGTGGGACCCGTCCGTGGACGTCGAAAAGGCACGGGACGAGTTCATCGCCGCGTACTACCAGGAGGCTGGCCCGTTCATCCGCGAGTACATCGATACGTTCCACGCCCCGGTGCTGAAAGACCCGGGCCGGCACGTCCGCATCTACTCGCCGCCGACAGTCGGATACCTGACGCCGGACGTGCTCGCCAAGGCCACGGAACTGTTCGACAAGGCGGAAACCGCCGTGCAGGGCAAACCGCAGGTGCTGCACCGCGTCCAGGTGGCGCGACTGCCGCTGATGTACACGCGCATCGCCCTGAGCAAAGGCGGGTACAAGGAAATCGGCGAGGCCCTGGTCCCCGATGCCTCAACCGACGTATCACCCACCATCCAACGGTTTGCGGAGATCGCACACACCGAAGGCGTCACCAGCATCCGCGAAGGCGGCAGCATGGAGGACTGGCTCGCGGGATTGCCGGCCCAGAGCAGGCCCCTGCCCTTGCTCCGCCTCCGCAATGCCGCCCTGGAGGCCACGCTGCTGCCCGACTGCGGCGGCCGCATCTGGCGCCTGCGGCATGTCGCCACCGGCCGGAATCTGACCAAGCAGTACGGGGCCGGGGCCACGCTCGACCCGACAACCGGCGGCTACGAGGAGTTCTCCGAGTCCGGCTACCGTTCGCCCGGCTGGACCGAAGCCTATGCGGTCACCGCGAAGGACGAACACAGCGCGACGCTGGAGGCAACACTGCGGAACGGCATCAAGGTCACGCGCCGTATCGAACTCGATTCCGAAAAGCCAATCGTGCGTGTGACATCGACACTCGCCAACCCAGGCAACACGGAGCGCAAGGCCTGCCTGCGCGTGCACCCCGCGTTCCAGGTTACCTCGACCCAGACCGCCGTGGCGTGGTTCGCGCGCGCCGGGGACAAATGGGAAGCGCTGCCGCTGGCGAACGAGAAGGAACCGGCGGCCGAAAAGGAACTATGGCTGCGCGAAGGCAACAAGCCCGCCGGTGCCTGGGCCTGGGTGGACCCGGACGCCAACATCGCCGTCCTGGACCGGTTCGACCCGACGCAGATCGGCCTGTGCTACCTGAACTGGAACGGCGGCGAAGGCCGCGTCAACCTCGAACTCTGGTCGCCGGACACCGTCCTCAAGCCCGGCGAAACCATGACCGTCAGCCACAGCTACGAGGTCATCCAGCCTGCAGGGAATTGGCCGGGGAAGTGAGCTTCCCCTGAGCAGGGCATACCGTCCGCACCTCTTTGGAGCGCCCGCGTCTCGCGGGCTGCCTTCGGGGGCGTGGCGGTACTCCGCGAGCCAGGCGGTCCGAAAGTGCCCCGGTGGCGCGCGTTTCGTCTCACGCCGGCGTCTCGCCGGCGGGGTACGTGCGGAGGCATGGTGCTACGCCCGCGAGGACGCGGGCGCTCCAGGAATGCACCCTTGGAGCACACGTCCTCGCCTTCCCCCCCCCCCGACTTGACAGCCAGCGAAATGGGTGTAACTTCCCTCTGTGGTCCAGCCACCCGGCCAATATACCACGAACCGAATGCGCAGCCTGGCGGAAGGTGCGGCATATGACGAAGACCCGAGCCCTGTTTGAAGCCGTAGCGCTGCAGCGGACGAACCTGAACGAGCAGATCGCAGACAACATCCAGGGCATGATTGAATCGGAACGCCTGCGCGCCGGTGAACGGCTGCCGTCCGAGCGCGGCCTGGCCACGCTCCTGAACGTGAACCGAGCCACGGTCCGCGAGGCGATCCATATCCTGCAGCAGCGCGGCTTGGTCGAGATGCGCGCCGGCAGCGGTGCGTACGTGACGCAGGTGACTCCGGAGGTGGTTGCCGGCGCCATCTCCTGCTACTTCGCGTCGCACAAGTGCTCTGCCGAGGACCTGCAGGCCGTGCGTGCGGTCATCGAGCCGGAGATCGCAGCCCTGGCCGCGATTCACGCGACCCCCGCGGACGTGAAAGGCCTTCGCGCCCGGTTCAAGCGCCTCGAAACAGCATGGGGTGACGGCACCAGTGAGGCCATTGCCACGGCCGATTCCGAATTCCATCTCGCTCTGGCCAAAACGGCGCACAACGCCCTGTTCTTCGCGATCATGAACGGCTTGGGTATGATCCTCACGCAACGCCTACGCGACCGATACGACGTCCGGCGCGACCCCAGTTCGCCCTCGTACCATCGCCGTGTCTGCGACGCCGTTGCGGCCGGAGACGCCGACGCCGCGCGTGAAGCCATGCGCCATCACATGGTCGTAACCGTGCCATAGCCCACTCGATCTATGCGGTGACCACGCGGCCCGGCGCCTTCTGCCAGTGGCGCGGGACCTCCGGGACCGCAGTGGGGTGCTCGGGTCCGTCCCGGACCGAGGCCCTCGGCCGGGGACCGGCCGGAGCACCCTACTTCGGCGCGGGACGCGCCGAGCCACGGGGACCGGCGCGCCGTGAACTGGGGCCAAAGAAGGAGCCTTTGCCACATGGACAACTTCGAAACTCTGAAACACCGTCTGCGCGACTGCGCCCCACTCCACATCGCCTGCGCCGGGTTGGGCGCATCCGAGACTGACCTGGAGAAGTGCCTGCGCAAAGAGCCGGCAGATCTGGTGTTCGTCGACATTCAGCACACACCGGCGTCCGACGCTGAGATTGTCACCTTCTGCCAGCGCGCCCATGCCTTGGGCGTGCCGGCGCTGCTGCGGCTTCTGCACCCACGCCTGGCGTGCTTGGCAGGCCGCTACGCCGACTTCGGCGCACTCGGGGTGATCGTGCCCATGGTCGAGACGGTCGATGTGGTCGATGCGGCCATTGAGGGGTTCTACTACCCGCCGGTCGGCAAACGCAGTTGGGGCCCCTGCCATGCCATCGGGTTCACCTCCAAGTCGGACCGGCGCGCCTACGCCGACCGGTGGAACCGGACCGGCATCCTGGCCGTGCAGTTCGAGTCCATCGACGCGGTGACCAACGCCCGGGCCTTGGCCAAACCTGGAGTTGATCTTGTCCTCTTTGGCATCAACGACCTGTCGTTCAGCCTCGAAGCTCACCCCGAGTCGCCGCTGCGGACCCCGCAGGACTGCTGGCGTCACGTCGAGGACCAGCTCCGCGGCACCGGCGTACGCGTCGCCTCCGGGCCCATGCCGTTCGGACACTTTGAGAAGTAAGCGCGGAGCACGGAGGTCAGAATACGGGTGTTCAGGGTTCAAGGAATGGGGGTATCCACTTGACGCCACGACCCACTACGGGTTGTGGCTCCTACTTCTCCCTGCGCCACCTGCCAGCTCGTCTGGCAGGAGCGAGTGTTCCGTGGCTACCGTCGGACGTCGGCTATTCTATCTTCCCCCGCCCGGCCGTCTGCCGCAGGCGGCCGGGCGGGGAGGAAAAGAGGCATGCATCGTCGTTAGCCGCTGAACCTGTTCACCTGCCGCGCGAGGCGGCAGGGGTCCGCACCCCTACTGGTTGTGGTAGGTTGCGTCAAGTGGATACCCCCATCAGGGAGTTCCCCCGACACTCGACACTCGACACCCGCTTGCCACGGCGTAGCTTCTGAGCGAAGCAGGGACACCCGTTCCTCGGCGCTCAAAGCACGGCAGAACAGGAGAAAGCCATGTTTGGAGCCGTATTAGTCGGACCGCGGAAGTATGAGTTCCAGGACAACCTGCCCACACCGGTGCTCCAGGATGGCGAGCTCCTGGTGCGCCTGCAGGTGATGACCGTGTGCGGGAGCGATCATCCGTTTTTCACGGGCGGGAAGGGCCACGACCGTTTCCCGTACCGGCCGGGCTTTCCGGGTCACGAGACCATGGGCGTGGTTGTGGAGTCCCGCGCCAACGGTTTCCGCGCCGGCGACGCCGTGCTGGCGATCCCGAACGGGAATGAAGGTTTTGTCGAGATGTTCGTGGCCAAGGCCAACCGCGCCGCACTGCTGCCGAAATGGCACGAGCACCTGGTCATGGCGCAGCCGCTCGGATGCGTGCTCAAGGCGGCAAGGCGGTTGGCCCCGGTCGCCCGAAAGGTGGTGGTGATCGTCGGCCAGGGCGGCATGGGGCTGCTGTGGACTCAACTCCTCCATCTCCAGGGCGCGCGGCGCATCATTGTGGCGGACCTGAACGCGCACCGTTTGGCCGTGGCACGACAAGTGCACGCCACGGATACGATCAACGTGTCCAGCGAAGACACCCTGGCCAAGGTCCGGGAGTTGACGGGCGGCGACATGGCCGACGTCGTCATCGAATCCGTCGGATCGTCCGCGACCCAACGCCTGTGCATTGACCTGGCCAAGCCCGGGGGCGAGGTGCATTTCTTCGGCGTGCCGCACTACGACGCGGAGTTCACGTTCCCCTTCACCACGTTCTTCCGAAAAGAGCTGACGCTCACGTCCAGCACGAGCACCGAAGCGACGCGCGACTTCCCCCCGGCATTCGAGCTGATCCTCAATGGCAAGGTCAACACCGCCGCCATGCTCACGCACCGCCTGCCATTCGCCGCCCTCAACGAAGCCATGGCCCTGGCCGCCGACGCCGCGCGGACCGAGGCGGTCCGGATACTGCTCACGGTCGAGAACTAACACGGAGCAGTTCGCCCCGCGCCCCTCCGACGTAGGCCGGAACGCTAACAGCTTCAGGTTTGTAGTCCCGCGTTTACGCGGTCCCGGGTGCGGGCAGGCCACGGGAGAGGCCCCGCCTGGGGCGCATGTCACTTCTGCAGGGGATTCTCTTTGTGGCGAGACAAGACGCTCTTACGCTATTGCAGAAGTCAAACGTTTCAAGGGTTTGCCGTGCGTCAATCCGATGTATCGCGTTCCCGCCAGAGTAC
>MHBL01000028.1 GCA_001803235.1 Lentisphaerae bacterium RIFOXYA12_64_32 | reverse complement strand
CATGGACCATGGTCCATTGTCCATAGTCCAGAATTGCGGGGGAACTTGTGGCGGACGAGCACTAGTGCCGCACTCGGACGACCCACTGATCTGCGACCGAACCGCCGCTGCGAACACGCGCCATGTGCCCATCCCCGTAGAGAGCATTGAACCCGTACCCATGGTGCAGGCCAACATCGCGGTACCCTGAACCGGCAAGCGTTGTCGGGATCGGCCCGTGGTCGGTCTCTGTCCAATAGGTGATTCCCGTCATGTCGCTGTTCCAGCCGACATTCGACGCGTACGTCGCCGGACGCTGCAACGTGTCCATGATGTAAAGCTTCTCATCCGGGGCTCGCACGGACTGCACCATGATGGGAGTTTCAGAGCTTGTCCCCCAGCCACTCGAACAGGTCGGATCTGATGTGATCCCCGATCCAGCCCAGTTCGCACCACCCTCTCCTATCGTGTTCATCACGTAGGAAGAATCTGGAACCACGGCGTGCCCGGCGGTGTCAAACGCGCGCGGCGTGTAGAACTCCGTCTTCTTGAACACGGGGCAACGGTACAGATCCACGTGCGTCAGCGAGGTCGTGTTCGCCAGGTAGTTCACCCAACCGACCTCGTCTGAGCCGCCGTTGAAGCGGAACACCGAGGGCATGATGACCCCATCGCACTCGTCACAGTACGTGCAAGCCGCAAAGCCTATCTGCCGCAGGTTCCCCAAACACTGGATCTCCTTGGCCTTGTCCATGGCGCGAGTCAAGGATGGCAGCAGCATGCCAGCCAGAATGGCGATGATCGCGATGACCACCAGCAACTCGACGAGCGTAAACGCCGCCGCGCCCCTCACGCGCAAGGACTCTGGCGGCGCAACCCCGTGAACCCCGTTCCTGCCCCGCCCGCTCCATGCCTGCCGGCAGGCAACATCTCCCCTTGCCCACGTGCGACACAAAAGCCGCTCGCCCACGTCTTCCTTTCCGCTGCCCTGCGGAAACCGCGCGTTCCCCCACAGCAGCAAGACCGCCCCGTCCGGCATCCACGGCGGGACGGCGCACACGCGCACATCCGCCGGTGCAGACGACGCAATACTTCCGGGTGATTAAAGGGGGTCCTCCCTCACAAGAAAACCCCGACCGGTGCCAACTATAGCCACGCGTCATCGCGGGTTCAATTCGTGGCCGACAGGAAATGTGCGGGATGGGGACGAGGAGCGACCAGGCTCCTCTGGCAACGTCCGCGGGAAGCGCGGATCCGGTGGGAAAAGCCGTGGCTGCAGACGCCGCGTATGCCGTCGTAGCCGACGCACCGCATTGCCGACGAGTCGACACCCGTGGTGGCGTGCATTTCACGGGCCGCACGACAGACAAACCGACAGCGGCTTTACACGCCACCCACGGGGCTTCCCCAGGCGAGAACGGACCTGTACCCGCACAACATCGGGGTTGGCTGTCCCCTGTCCCGGTCGGGCCTCACCCCATGCGCACGACCACATCACCCCCCCCGCCCGCGGGAACGACATTCCCTTCAACTCGTCGACCGTTGAGGGTCAGTTCCGCGACGCCCTTGCAGACGCCCTTGGACTTCACAATCGAAATGCAATAGGTGCGGTTGCGAAAAACGCGCGTCACCCGCGCCGTTTCCCAGTCCGACGGCAGACATGGGTCGATCTCGAGCCCCTGCCCTGACGACAGACCTTGTAGAGCATGTCGTTCCAGTCGGAGGTGAGCATCAGAGGGAAACCATTGGCCCCGAGGTGCGCCTGCGCAAACGCCACGGCTCGGAAGAGGTGGTCGTACACCGTACCCTGGCCACCGTCGAAGAACGGCACCTTCTCCTCCAGGAACTCGGCGCTCCCGGCCTCCATCACGCTGTTCCACACCCCAAGAATCGGCCAGATGTGATTGTCCGAGTGCAAGCGCTTCAACGGGTCCCAGCCCTCTGTCGGGAAGTAGTAGTGGTTGGTGTGCCCGTCCTGGTACTGCTGCCCGAACAACTCGCGGAGTTTCTGTTGTGCCGACGGGTTGTCGAGCGGGGTCTGCGCCAGCACGTCCTGCGCAGTGTCCCGGAACCCCACACCCCGGAACGTACCTGTCGAGTAATAGGAGATATTCCGCGAAAACAGGAAGTTGCGCTGCGCCTGGCACGGGTTCCAGATGTTGATCTGCCGCTGCGCTTCCGCGTCGGGGATGCCGCAGGAGAAATGCGCCAAGTGCCGGTCCCACCAGCTCTTCAGCGCGTCCGATGAGCGGCTGACAAAGTCCGGTCGCCGGCAGGTCTGCAGCGCGGCCCGGACACCGTCCATATCTTTGGCCGTGCCTAGAAACACGTTGACCGTCGCACCCTGCCCCGGTGGCAACGAGATGCGCATCTGCAGCGCGCTCCAGGGATGCACCGCCCTCATGGAATGGCGGCGGACACCGCACGGTTAACAGAGCCGTAACCCGACGAATGTAGCGGCAGGGGCAGAAACTGCCAAGAGGATGCGTCGCGATGCGTGGAATGCGTCAGCTAAGGGTCGAGCACAGACCCCTGCCACCTCGTGTGGCAGGTGAACGGGTTCATTGGCTACTTCGCCGCACCTCGTTCCCTCTCTT